>NZ_JBHSKG010000010.1:0-224598 GCF_042657905.1 Actinomycetospora rhizophila
GCGTGCCGCTGGGGGTGCGGGCGGTGTCGACGAGGTCTTTGAGGCCTTCGATGCGGCGCTGCGCGAGCTGGCGGGTGTCGTCGGGGCCGCAGGGGGCGGCGAGGTCGTCGATGATCCCGGTGAACGCTTCGGCGTCGACGGGGTCGGACATCCGCCCGCGGAACAGCAGCATCCCGTTGTTGCGGCGGGTGAACAACAACTCGTCATCACCGCCCGGGTCCTGCTCGAGCGGCTGCTCCCCGTCGGGGTCGAGGTGGGCGAGCAGGCGGTCGGCGACCGCCTGCAACCCCCGCGGTCCCAGCCGGGTGGCCTCGTCGGCCAGCCGCTGCTCGGCGTCGACCCATTCCTGTCGGGGCAGCCCGTCGACGCGGTCGAGGCGGCGCATCGTGGCCCGGACGATCCCGATGTGGGCCGGGCCGATCCGGCCGGCCGCGGCCACCGCCGCGGTGCCCGGCAACCGCGCCGCCAACACCTCGCCGGTCATGGAGCGGCGACCGCACAGGTCGCGGGCCTCGTCGACCAGCCGGCGGGCCTCGAGCGCCCCGACCCGCCAGAGCTGCTCGAGCACCCGCGCGGTGGAGCGATCCCCGGTCACCTCCGCGACCTGCAGCTCCTCGAGCTCGGCGACCTGCTCCAGACGTGTGTAGGCCTCGCGGCGGCGGGCGGTCTCGGCGAGGCGGGCGCGCTCGATCGCGTCCCGCTCCCTCGTCCCGAGCACCCGTTCGCTCATGCGTTCGATTCTAGCGGACAGCTACGACAGCGGCGACACCCGCGACACCGCCGGCCCCGGTCACGCAGACCGCCTCAGCGATCTCGGAGACCGCCCGACCAGCCCCGATGATCACGAGCACCTGACGCACCCTGGCCCGCCCACAGACGTGCACGACGTGCCCGTGATCTCCACGAGCCGGCGCGGGGCACGCCGGACGCCGTCCGGCACCGCGGCGAGCGGCACGTTCAGCAACCCGCCACGCCCGCTGATCATGCGCAGCGCACCGCTCGCGCCCGCCGCGCTCCCGGCGAAGGGCACCCCGCGCCCGTCTACCCGACCGAAGGTGCCCCTCGCTCAGCACCGCCGATCCTTCAGGCCAGCCCCAGCACCGCCAGCGTCGTCCGCGCCGCGTCGCCGCCCTCGGATTCCGCGAGCGCCAGCGCGCCCGGCACGTCGAGGTCGTCGAGCAGCCGCGCGAGCACCGCGCTCCCGGCGGCCTCCGACCCGCCGGCCCGGGCCGCCGCGGCGTAGAGCCGCTCGAGGCGGGCGCCGGCCGCGTCGAGCGCGTCCGTGGTGACGTCCCATGGTTGCGCCCAGGGCCGGTCGAGCAGGAGCAGGCGCACAGCCGCGGCCGGGTGGGTCTCGAGCAGTTCGCCGACGAGCAGCAGGTTCCCCGCCGACTTGGCCATCTTCTCGCCGTCCACACGCACCGTCCCGACGTGCAGGCGGGCACGGGCGAACGGCGCGACCCCGGTGACCGCCTCGACCATCGCGGCCTGGGTGGTGTGGTGGGGGTGGCGGAGGTCGGCGCCGCCGATGTGCAGGTCGACCGCGGAGCCCAGGACGGTGAGCGCCATCGCCGCGCACTCCGCGTGCCAGCCGGGGCGCCCCTCGCCCCACGGGCTGGGCCAGGCGGCCTCGCCGGGCGCGGCGGGGCGCCAGACGAGGGCGTCGGCGGGGTCGTCGGCGGCGGGCCAGGGGGCCTCGCTGGAGGTCTCGTCGCCCGCGAGGTCCACCGCGGGCAGCCGGGCCGACCGGAACAGCACCGCCCCGTCCCGCTCGTACGCCGCGCCCCGCTCCAGCAGCGCCGACGCGAGCGCGACGACCCCGTCGACGTGGTTGTGGGCGCGCGGTTCGTGGGTCGGCGGGCGCACCCCGAGGGCGGCCATGTCGTGGTCGAAGCGGAACTGGCCCACCGCGGCGAAGCTGTCGAACCGCGCGCCGGCCCGCTCGGCGGCGGCGTCGAGGACGTCGTCGACGTCGGTGACGTTCCGGCAGCTGACCACCTCGATGCCGATGCGGCGCAGCACACGGGCGGCCACGTCGGCCCACACGAACGTCGAGGCGTGCCCGAGGTGGGTGGTGTCGTAGGGGGTGATGCCGCAGACGTAGGCGCGGGCGCGCCCCACCAGCGGCAACGGCGCGCCGGCCAGGCGCAGCGACGGGCTCATCAGCGGGTCCTCCCCGTGCGCTTGGCCGCCCGGCGCCACTGGACCATCCGCCCGAGTCCGGGGATGGCGAGCAGGAGCACCCCGGCGATCGCGGCGAAGAGCAGCCAGATGCCGAGCGGCAGGGTGGCCTCCAGCCCGAGGAACACGACGCGCGCCGGGTCGAGGTTCTGGAGGATGAAGATCAGCAGGAACACGAGCACGACGGCGCCGAGGATCAGCCCGATCCAGGCGCCACCGACCCGCGTGCGGCCCGGGGACGTCCGGATCCGCGGGCGTGCCGCGGCCGCGCCGTCGGGGATCGTGGGGTGGTCGGTGGGCGGGGCCGACGCTCCGGGAGTGGTCCTGTCCAGCTCGGCCCGCGACACCGCGCCGGTACCGGGGCTGGTCGGTCCGTCGGCCGGCGACGGTGCCCCGTACCGGGACTGCTCGCTCATGCCCGTCATCTTCGCGCGTTCCGGCACCGGGCGTGAGACCCGTGGGTGGGCACCACCCGAGGCAGAAGCGGTGATGATGGCGCGAAGACGCAGCATGTCTTCGACGTATGGCGCGGGCACCCCCGACGATGAGGACATGACGACCTTCGTCCTCGTCCCCGGCATGTGCCACGGCGGCTGGTGCTTCGACGACCTCGCCGCCGACCTGCGCGCCGCCAGTTACGACGTCCGGGCCCTGACCCTCACCTCCGTCGGCGACCCGGGCACGCCGCCCGATCCGGCCGTCGACCTCGAGACCCATGTCGCCGACGTCGTCCGCGCCCTCGACGCGAGCCGCGGTCCCGTGGTCCTCGCCGGGCACAGCTACGGCGGGCTCCCGATGACCGTCGCCGCCGACCGCCGCCCCGCGCGGGTCGACGCGCTCGTCTACCTGGACGCCTTCGTCCCCCGCGACGGCGAGAGCGCGCGGACGATGACGAACGACGCCGAGCGCGCCTGGTACGACGAGGGCCGCGCGACCGGCCTCGTCCCGAGGCTGCCGTTCTTCGACGCCCGCGCGAGCGACCACCCGCTCGCGACCCTCGAGCAGCCCGCGCGCCTCGAGCACGGCCTCGAGCGCTTCCGCCGGCGCGTCTATCTCTACGCGCAGCGATGGGGCGGCATGACCTCGCCGTTCGCGCCGACCCTCGCCCGCCTCCACGGCGACCCGCGCTGGACCGTCCACGAGCTGGACGCCGCGCACAACCTCATGCGCGACGTCCCCGATCGGTTGCGCGACATCCTGCTCGACGCCGCCCGATGATCAGCGCGCCACCGCCACCGTCACCCCGTGCCCCCGCTGCTTGGGCGTCACGAGCACGCCGCCACCCCGCTCGCGGGCGGCGAGGACCGCGGCCGCCTCGGCGACGCTGCCGGTACCGGTGAGGCGGCGGACGACGGCCGAAGGGCTGGGGACGTCGACGGTGTCGAGCTCGCTCGCGGGGTAGGTCCGCAGCGTCCGGCCGGCGGCCAGGGCGACCACCGCGGGCTCCGTGGCGCGGGTCGAGATCGTCGCGACGACGTCGAAGCCGGCCAGCGCGAGGGCGTCGACGGCCTCCTGCAGGTGCGCGAGCGGCGTCCCCGGCTCGATGCCGACGCCCAGCACCGTCACGAGGGCCTGCGGCCACGTGAGTGATCTGGGTCGTCCCGACGACCCAGATCACTCACGTGGCGGAGCCATCGAGCCACACCGTCCGGGCGGCCCGCCGGGTGCGTGTGCAGGTAGGACGCGTGGACGCCGCCCGCCACGAACCCCTCGGGCTCGGCGCCGCCCCAGCGCCACGCCGGTGAGCTGCCGGCGCGCGGGGTGGTCACTGTGCGGTGGAACTCGTGACCGGTGACCGTCTCGCCGGCCGCAGCCAGCGGGGAGTCGGCGCACGCGGTCGCGGTGCGGTAGCCCAGGGCCAGGCGTGGGCCCATCGCGGCGTCGGCGTCGAGCACCCCGCACATCGGCGCGCCGTCCAGTGACCGCGCGAGGTAGAGCAGCCCGCCGCACTCGGCGTGCACCGGGCCGCCCGCCGCCGCGAACGCGCGGACGTCCTCGCGCAGCGCGGCGTTGGCGCTCAGCGCCGCGGCGTGCTCCTCGGGGAAGCCGCCGGGCAGCACGAGCCCGGCGGTGCCGTCGGGGAGCGCCGTGTCGTGGGCGGGGTCGACGGTGACCACCTGTGCCCCGCCGGCGGCCAGGAGCTCGACGTGCTCGGGGTAGCCGAACGTGAAGGCCGCGCCCCCGGCGACGGCCACCACGGGCTCGCCCGGGACGACCGCGCCGACCGCCGCGCGCGGGTCCCACGCCGACGCCGGGGTCGGCGGCGCCGAGCGGGCGAGGGCGGCGACGGCGTCGAGGTCGACGTGGTCGGCGACGAGGCCCGCCATCGCGTCGACCGCCGAGCGCGCCGCGGCGCCGTGCTCGGCGGCCGTGACCAGCCCGAGGTGCCGCGACGGGACGGCGAGCTCGGCGTGGCGGGGCAGGACGCCGAGCACGGGCAGGGCGACCTCGGCGCACGCGGCGCGGAGGATCTCCTCGTGACGGTTCGACCCGACGCGGTTGAGGATCACCCCGCCCAGGCGCAGGCGCGGGTCGAAGTCCCGGAACCCGGCGAGCAGCGCGGCGATCGAGCGGGACTGCCCGCGCGCGTCCACCACGAGCACCACCGGGGCGTCGAGCATCCGGGCGACGTGGGCGGTGGAGCCGTCGGCGTCGGCGGGCGCGCCGATCCGCCCGTCGAAGAGCCCCATGACGCCCTCGACCACGGCCAGCTCGGCGCCCCGGGACCCGTGCGCGACCAGCCCGGGCAGCGTCGCGGCGTCGACGAGCACGGCGTCGAGGTTGCGTCCGGGGCGCCCGGCGGCCAGCGCGTGGTAGCCGGGGTCGACGTAGTCGGGGCCGACCTTGAACGGGGCGACGGCGGTGCCGCGGGCGGCGAGCGCGCCGAGCAGGCCGGTGGCGACGGTGGTCTTGCCGCTGCCCGAGGAGGGCGCGGCGACGACCAGCCGAGGGGGGAGAGCAGCTGTCACGGGGTCGAGCTCCGCTCCGCTTCGTCTCCTACCACTCGATCCCCTTCTGCCCCTTCTGCCCCGCGTCCATCGGGTGCTTGATCTTGGTCATCTCGGTGACGAGGTCCGCGGCGTCGACCAGGGCGGGCGGCGCGTCGCGGCCGGTGACGACGACGTGCTGGTGGCCGGGCCGCGCGCCCAGCACCGCGACCACCTCGTCGACGTCGATCCACCCCCACTTCAGGGGGTAGGTGAACTCGTCGAGCACGTAGAAGTCGTGCGCGCCCGCCTCGAGCCGGCGCCGGATCTCCGCCCAGCCCTCCCGCGCGGCCGCGGCGTGGTCCTCTTCGGACCCCTGCTTGCGCGACCACGACCAGCCCTCGCCCATCTTGTGCCACTCGACGGCCCCGCCCTGGCCGGTGTCGCGGTGCAGGTCACCGAGGGCGCGCAGGGCCGTCTCCTCACCCACGCGCCACTTCGCCGACTTGACGAACTGGAACACCGCGATCGACGACCCGGCGGTCCACTGCCGCAGCGCGAGGCCGAACGCGGCGGTCGACTTGCCCTTGTTCACGCCGGTGTGCACGACGAGCAGCGGGCGGCGCCGGCGCTGGCGCGTCGTCAGCCCGTCGTCCGGAACGCTGCTCGGGACCCCCTGCGGCACTGTCAGCCTCCTTCGTCGGCATGTGAGCGAACTTTGGGGCTATAGCCCCGAAGTTCGCTCACGAGGCGCGGAACTGCTCGACGACGCCGGCGACGGACTCGCCGGTCAGGTCGTCGAGGGTGACGACGGTGCCGCCGGCGACGCGCGCCACGCGGCCGGCGAGCCCGAGGCGCACGGGACCGGACTCGCAGTCGACGACGACCGTGCTCATGCTCGCGCCGCGCCCGGCCGCGCCGGCGTCGCGGGCGAGCCCCCGCGCGGCGTCCAGGGCGGCGTCCAGCCCCCCGGACGACGTCGCGCGCCCGTCGGTGAGCACCACGAGCAGCCCCCGCCGGCGGGGGTCGCGGGTGCGCTCGGTGCGCAGGACGGCCCGGGCGGTGCGCAGCCCGTCGGCGAGCGGGGTGCGCCCGCCGGTGCGCAGGTCACCCAGGCGGGCGTGGGCGGTGTGCACCGAGGTCGTCGGCGGGAGCGCCACGCTCGCCGCCGTGCCCCGGAACGTCACCACGCCGACCCGGTCGCGGCGCTGGTAGGCGTCGCGCAGCAGGGCGGCGACGGCCCCGGTCACCGCCGACATCCGCCGGCGCGCCGCCATCGACCCCGACGCGTCGACGCAGAACAGGACGAGGTTGCCCTCGCGGCCCTCGCGCACGGCGTGGCGCAGGTCGGCCCGGCCCACGCGCGCCCCCCGTCCGGCGGCCGCCAGGACCGTCGCCGGCACATGCAGGGTCGTGTCGTCGCGCGCGTCCGGCACCGCGCGCACGACGCGGCCCTGCCGTCCCCGGGCGCGCGAGCGACGGCCCGGCGCCCCCTCCCCCGTGCCGCGGACCTCGAACCGGCGGGCCTTCAGCCGCGTCCGCGCCGGCGCGCCGACGGGGACGCCGGCGGGCTCGGGCTCTGCGGGTCCGGACGGCGGTGAGGGTGGTGACGGCTGGTCGGCGTCCCCGTCCGACGTCTCCGGAGGCGGCGCCGACGCGCTCGGGGGCGGCGCGCCCCCTCCGCCACCCGGACCGCCACCGTCGTCCGGGCCACCACCGTCGTCGTCGGGACCCCCGCCGTCGTCCGGCCCGCCCTCCGGCGGTTCCGGGGGCTCGGGCTCGTCGGCCGCCGCCTCGTCGGCCGCCTCGTCCGCCTTCTCCATCGCCTCGTCGAGCTCGTCCTCGCCGAGGTGCGGCTCGTCGAACGGGTCCCGGCGGCGCCGGTGG
Source organism: Actinomycetospora rhizophila (assembly GCF_042657905.1). Lineage (NCBI taxonomy): Bacteria > Bacillati > Actinomycetota > Actinomycetes > Pseudonocardiales > Pseudonocardiaceae > Actinomycetospora > Actinomycetospora rhizophila. Next base: position 6,996 of record NZ_JBHSKG010000010.1, read on the forward strand.
GGCAGGGCGAGCCGGGCGGCCGCGCGGACGTCGGAGGCGTCGACGGCCTCGGCCCCGCGCCAGGCGGCGTGGGCGACCGCGGTGCGGGCCAGCACGACGTCGGCGCGCATCCCGTCGACCTCGACCTCCGCGCACAGCGCCGAGATGCGCACCAGCTCCGCGTCGGGCAGCACCACGGACGCCAGGCGGGCGCGGGCCGCCACCAGGCGCGCCCGCAGCGCGTCCTCGTCGCCGGCGAAGCGGGCGGCGAAGCCGTCGGGATCGGCGTCGTGCGCCAACCGCCGGCGCACCACCTCGGTGCGCTCGGCGACGTCGCGCGAGGCCGTGACGTGCACGGTGAGCCCGAAGCGGTCGAGCAGCTGCGGGCGCAGCTCGCCCTCCTCCGGGTTCATCGTCCCGACCAGCAGGAACGCCGCCGGGTGGGTCAGCGAGACGCCGTCGCGCTCGACGGTGGCCCGCCCGGTGGCGGCGGCGTCGAGGAGCAGGTCGACGAGGTGGTCGTGGAGCAGGTTGACCTCGTCGACGTAGAGCACCCCCCGGTGCGCGGCGGCGAGCAGCCCGGGCCGCACGGTCGCGCGGCCGTGGGCGAGGACCTCCTCGAGGTCGAGCGACCCGATGACGCGGTCCTCGGACGCCCCGACGGGCAGCTCGACCAGCCGCACGGGACGGCGTTCCCGCGCGGCGTCGAGCGGGAACGGGCCGTCGGGGCTCACCTCGCCCGCGTCGGTGTCGACCGAGAAGCGGTCGGCGGCGACGACCTCGACCGGCGGCAGCAGCGTCGCGAGCGCACGCACGATCGTCGTCTTCGCCGTGCCCTTCTCCCCGCGCACCAGCACGCCCCCGATGCCCGGGTCGACCGCGGTGAGCATGAGGGCGGTTCGCAGGTCCTCGTGGCCGACGACGGCCGAGAACGGGAAGCCCAAGAGGGGTCCTCACGAGTAGGGGAGGGACGGGACGGCCGACCCTAACCCACGACATCTGAGCGCCCGCTGAGATGAAGGCGCTGAGATGACGGTGACGGCGTCCGCGGAGCGGGACCCGGACCCGGGGGCAGGTGGGCCCGGGTCCCGTCTCCGTTTCGTCGGACCGGTCTGCCCTCCGGTCCGGACGTCTCAGTTGAGCTGCGGCGCGAGGGCCGTGCTCACCGCCGCGACCCGCACGTAGTAGCCGGGCTTGCCGGCGCGGGCGCAGCCGTCGCCGAACGACGTGACGCCGATGAGCTTGCCCGCCGCGACCAGCGGGCCGCCGGAGTCGCCCTGGCAGGAGTCGACGCCGCCCTGGTCGAAGCCGGCGCAGGTCAGGCGGCGCGCGTCGAACGACCGGTCGCCCGAGCGGCAGTAGTCGTCGCCGCGCATCGGCACGGTCGCCGTCAGCAGGTAGCGCGACGGGGCGCCGCTCTCCGCCGTCGTGCCCCAGCCGAAGATCTGGGCGGCGCGCCCGTCGGTGTAGAGCGTCTCGTCGCCCGGGCCGGCCAGCGGCAGCGGCGTGCGCGTGCTGGGCGTCTCCAGCGTCAGCACCGCGAGGTCGGTGCCCCGGCCCACGCCCTCGAACTCCGGGCTGACCCACACCGAGCGGACGCCCGAGGTCTCGCCGACCGCCGACTGCTTGTCGTCGCGACCGGTCACCACCCGGGTGTGCTCGGCGGTCGTGCTGGCCATGCAGTGGGCGGCGGTGAGCACCTTGGTCGGCGTCACCAGCGTGCCGCCACAGAACTGGAAGCCCCCGGCGTCGGTGAGGAACACCGCCCACGGGTTCTCGTCGGTGGTGGTCCGCGCGCCCCCGACGACCCGGACACCGGCGTCGACGACGAGACCGGACCCCGCGGTGCCGCCGGCGCCGCCGGGGTCGCCGGGGTCGCCGTCCGGCGTGGTCCCCTCGGCGGCCCACGCGCCGGCGGCACCGACGAGCGCGAGCAGGAGGGTCACCCCGGCGAGCACGAGCGCTCGACCCGTCCAGTCGGGGACCCGCCCACCACGCACGCCGTTCGACATCCGGTCCGCCCCTTCGCCCAGGTCCGTGCGGCGGCTCGGCAACTGAGCTGTTCGGCTCAGTGCGAGCTGCCGTTGGCCGCAGACCACAGCAGCCGTCCGGACCTCGGACAAGGCGCCGAGTGGAAGGTTCGCTCCGCCGAGCGACGACGAACGGTCGATTTTCGTCGGTAAACGACACCGACGGGTGGCGATCGGCCGGTGAACGGTCGCCGCTCATCGACGAGCGGAACGCCCGGCGACCGTTCGTCGCGGCCGCCTCGCGTGGGTGACCCTCACCGGCCGGACCGCACGGGCTCCGGTCGCGCACTACCGTGGAGGGCGTGCCCCACCACGACCTGGTCATCATCGGCACCGGCTCCGGCAACACGATCCCGGACGAACGGTTCGCCGACATGGACGTGGCCATCATCGAGCACGGTGTCTACGGCGGCACCTGCCTCAACGTGGGCTGCATCCCGACCAAGATGTACGTCTACGCCGCGGACGTCGCCGAGACCGTCCGGCGGGCGGGCGACCTCGGCGTGGACGCCTCGGTCGACAAGATCCGCTGGACGGACATCCGCGACCGCGTGTTCGGGCGGATCGACCCCATCTCGGCGGGCGGGCAGCGCTACCGGCAGGGCCAGGAGGGCACGACGGTCTACCTGGGTCACGCGAGCTTCACCGGGGAGCGCACGCTCGCGGTGACGCCGACCGAGGGCGGGAAGACGGTCACGGTCACCGGCGAGCGGGTCGTCGTCGCCGCGGGCGCGCGCCCGGCGATCCCCGAGGTCATCGCGTCGAGCGGCGTGCCCTTCCACACCTCCGACACCGTCATGCGCCTCGACGAGGTGCCGCGCCGCCTGACGATCATCGGCGGCGGCTACATCGCCGCCGAGTTCGCGCACGTGTTCTCGGCGCTGGGCTCCGAGGTCACGCTCGCCACCCGCGGACCGGCCCTGCTGCGCGAGCAGGACGAGGAGGTCTCGGCGCGCTTCACCGAGCTCGCCGCACACCGCTGGAACGTCCTGCTCGAGGCCGCGCCCACCGCCCCGCCCGAGCAGCGTGCCGACGGCACGATCGTCGTGCACACCCGCCACGGGGCGATCGAGAGCGACGTCCTGCTCGTGGCCACCGGGCGCATCCCCAACTCCGACCGCCTCGACGCCGCGGCGGGCGGGCTCGCCCTGCACCCCGACGGCCGGATCGTCGTCGACGACCAGCAGCGCACCACCTCCCCGGGCGTGTGGGCGCTCGGCGACGTGAGCTCGGAGCACCAGCTCAAGCACGTCGCCAACCACGAGGCCGCCGTCGTGCGGCACAACCTGCTGCACCCCGACGAGCCGCGCGCCACGAACAACGCGCACGTGCCGGCGGCGGTGTTCACCGATCCGCAGATCGCCTCCATCGGCCTGCGCGAGCAGGACTGCCGCGACCGCGGCATCCGCTACGTCACCAAGGTGCAGCGCTACGGCGACGTCGCCTTCGGCTGGGCGATGGAGGACACCACCGGCATCGTCAAGCTCGTCGCGGCGCCGGACGGGACGCTGCTGGGCGCCCACCTCATGGGCCCGGAGGCCTCGTCGCTCGTGCAGCCGCTCATCCAGGCGATCACGTTCGGCCTCGACGCCCGCACGATGGCCGAGAAGCAGTACTGGATCCACCCGGCGCTGCCCGAGGTGATCGAGAACGCCCTGCTCGGGCTCCCCCTCGACCCCGAGCAGTGCTGATCACGGGTCCGTCTACTCGGTGCGCCGGAACCGCCACACGGCCAGCGCCAGCAGCAGGACGCAGCACGCGAGCGTGATGAGGATCTGCACGCCCACCGGCACCGGCCACGTCCCCCAGACGATGCCGGGGTCGAAGCGGGCGCGGGTGGCGGCGTCGACGTCGAGGTGGTCGAACACCACCGACCGCAGGGGCTCCACGGCGTAGGTCATCGGGTTGACGTGCGTGAGCACCGCGAGCCACGTCGGCAGCCCCGAGAGCGGGAAGAGCGCGCCGGACAGGAACATCAGCGGCGTGATCACGAGCTGGACCAGCGGCATCGCCGACTGGACCTGGCGCACCCGCGCCGCCAGCACCAGGCCCAGCGCGGTGATCATGAAGCCCATCAGGAAGATCAGCCCGATCATCGCGAGCAGCATGAGCGGGTCGTAGGGCACCCCGACGAGCCCGGCCAGGGCCAGCAGCACGAGGCACTGCAGGGTCGCCACCGATGCGCCGCCGAGCGCCTTGCCGACGAGGATCGACGCCGTCGACACCGGCGCGACGAGCATCTCGCGCAGGAACCCGAACTCGCGGTCCCAGACGATCGAGATGCCGGCGAACGCCGCGGTGAACAGCACCGAGATCGCCATGACGCCGGGGAACAGGAACGTCGTGAACCCCACCGCGCCGCCGGCGCTCGAGTTCAGCAGCGAGCCCAGGCCGGTGCCCAGTACGAACAGGAACAGCAGCGGCTGGGCCAGCGAGGACAGGATCCGCGAGCGGTCCTTGGCGAACCGGATCATCTCGCGCTGCCAGACGACGGTGGCGGCGCGGGCCTCGGTGGCGAGGCTGCTCTCGGGGATGTGCAGGGCCTCGGGTCGCACGGTGGTGGTCATCAGCGCCTCATCCGCATCGCCATCGGGTGCATCGACGGGCCGGCCTCGGCGTCGCGGATCGTCGTGCCGGTGTGGGCCAGGAACACGTCGTCGAGGCTGGGCCGGGTGACGGTGACCGAGCGGATCCCCACCCCGAGGCGGTCGAACAGCCGCGGCACGAAGCCGGCGCCGTCGGGCACCGCGATCGTCACCGCACCCTCGCGCACCGCCCCCTCGATCCCGAGCTCGGTGCGCAGCGCGCGCAGGGCCGCCTCGTCGTCGTCGGTGGTGATCGCGACCCGGTCGGCCCCGACCTGCGCCTTCAGCGCGTCCGGGGTGTCGAGGGCGACGATCCGGCCCTCGTTCATGATCGCGATCCGGTCGCAGTGCTCGGCCTCGTCCATGTAGTGGGTGGTGACGAAGACCGTGATCTCCTCTGTGCGGTGGAGCTCGGCCACGTAGTCCCAGATCGTGCCGCGGGTCTGCGGGTCGAGCCCGATGGTCGGCTCGTCGAGGAAGAGCACCTGCGGCGAGTGCAGCAGCCCGCGGGCGATCTCGAGGCGCCGGCGCATGCCGCCGGAGTAGGTCCGCACCTCGTCGCCGCGGCGCTCCCAGAGCCCGACCATCCGCAGGACCTCCTCGCGGCGGCCGGCCGCGCGCCGGCGGTCGACCCCGTAGAGCTCCTGGTGGAAGCGCAGGTTCTGCTCGCCCGACATCGGGGCGTCGAGGGTCGGGTCCTGGAAGACCAGGCCGATCCGGCGGCGGACCGCGGCGCGATCGCGCACGACGTCGAGCCCCACGACCTCGGCGTGGCCGTCGGTCGGTTCGACCAGCGTGCACAGGATGTTGATCGTCGTCGACTTGCCCGCGCCGTTCGGCCCGAGGAAGCCGAACGTCTCCCCGCGCGCGACCTCGAGGTCGATGCCGCGGACGGCCTCGACCGGCCCGTAGCGCTTCACCAGGCCGCGGACCGCGACCGCCGGTGCGTCCATCCCCTGCCCCTCCCCTAACGGTGTTAGAGACGCTACTCTGACAGCGTTAGAGACAGCAAGGGAGACCTGGATGGCCCTCACCCGCGACGACGTCGTGGACGCCGCGGTCGACCTGCTCGCCGAGGTCGGCCTCGAGGGCCTGTCCCTGCGCCGCCTCGCGCGCGAGCTGGGGGTGAGCGCGCCGACCCTGTACTGGCACGTCGCCGACAAGCGCACGCTGCTCGACCACGTCGCCGAGCGCCTGCTCGTCGACCAGTGGCAGGTGACGCCGCTGGCGCCGGGCGAGGACTGGGCGGACTGGCTGCGCGAGCGCGCAACGGCCCAGTACCGCGCGCTGATCGCCCACCGCGACGCCGCCCGGGTGCTCGCCGGCAACCGGCCGACCGAGGCGGCGATGCCGGCCGTCGAGGAGGTGCTGGGCACCCTCGTGGGCGCGGGCTTCACCCCGGCGCAGGCGTTCGCGTCCCTCCAGGCGGTGGGCAACCTCGTCATCGGCTCGGCGCTGGAGTACCAGGCGGAACGGGAGCGGGACGCCCTCGCCGAGCGATCCGGGGGGTCCGGGCGGTCCGGGCACGCCGGGCACGACCCCGCGCGCTTCCCGCACCACGCGGCGCTCGCCGCCCTGCTCGCCGACCGCCCGGAGCACGGCGCCGACCACGACGCGCTGTTCCGCCACGGCCTCGACCTCATGATCGCCGGCCTGCGGGTGCAGCTCGGGGCGACGGTGCGGAGCGGCTGAGCTCAGTCGCGCTTGCGGTGCTCCTCGCCGGGGATCGGGCGCGGGTCCTCCCGGGCCTCCTCGGCGTCGGCGCGCTCGGCCTCGGCGCGCTCCCGGCGCTCGGTGCCGGGCAGCGAGGTGTCGCGGTCGGCCTCGTGCGCGCGGCCGCGGCGCTCGGTGGCGGCCAGCGAGTCGTCGCGCTCCGCGGTCTCCTCGGCGGCGCGCTCGCGCGCGATGGCCTCGGGGATCGGCGGGGCCACGTGGTCCTGCTCGTTCTCGGGCATCTCTCGGGCCCCTCTCGACGTCGGCGTCGGCGTCACGTTCCGGCGCCTGACACGCGCCGTCAAGCACCCGGACGGTCCACCCGGCCACGATCACGTCCGCGACCGGCCCCGCACGGCCGCGACCGGCCCGCTCACCGCGTCTCGAGGCCGCCGAGGATCAGCTCGCAGAACTCCCGCCCGATCTCGTCGGCCGAGAGCCGACCCTCCGGACGGAACCAGCGGTACGCCGAGTTGACCATGCCGAAGATCGCGTACGTGGCGACCTTCGCGTCCAGGTCCGCCCGCACCGCGCCCGTGGCCTGAGCCTCGCGGATCCACCGCAGCACGGCGTCCTCGTGGCGCGTCCGTTCGGCGACGATCGTCCGCTGGCGCTCCTCGGAGAGCGAGCGCCACTCGGTGTAGAAGAGGCTCGACCGCGTCAGGTTGGTGGCGGTGTGCGCGGTCTCGGTCGCGATCAGTTCGCGCAGCTTGTCCAGCGGGGGCGCGTCCGAGGCCTCGATGCGGTCGAAGTACTCCCGCGTGTCGCGGTGGTACTGCTCGACGATCTCGTAGAGCAGGTCCTCCTTGCTGGAGATGTAGTAGTAGACGCTGCCCTTGAGCAGGCCGAGCTCGGCGCCGATCTCGGTCGTCGTCGTGGCCTCGTAGCCGCGCTCGAAGAACATCCGGGCCGCGGTGTCGAGCACCTGCTCCCGGCGCGCGGCCCGCCGGTCGGGACGCCCGGGCGAGCGCCGACGGGCGGGCGGGCGCGGCGCGTCCGGCTGCGCTGAGCTCACGGCACCTCCCTCTCCGACGCGCGCCGAGCCTATCGGCGTCGCCGGGCACCGCGGTGCACGCCTAGTTTTTCCACCCAGCGTTTGGTAGAAGTTATCCCCATGACCGACGACGCCCCCGTCCTCGTCGACCGCGGCCCCGGCCCGACGGTCACGCTGACGCTCGACCGCCCGGCGCGTCTGAACGCGATCGGCCCCGAGACGGTCGACGCCCTCGACGCCGCGCTCGACGACCTCGGCGACGCCCGGGTCCTGGTCATCACCGGGCACGGGCGGGCCTTCTCGGCAGGCGGCGACCTCGAGGCCGTCGCCGCCATGGCGCGCGAGCGGGGGCTCGACGACGGCGCCGGCACCGCGGCGTTCCACGCGGCGATCTCCGCGCTGCTGCGGCGCCTCGAGCTACTGCCGATCCCCGTGGTCGCGGCCGTCAACGGCATCGCCGTGGCCGGCGGGCTCGAGCTCGCGTGCGCCTGCGACGTGGTCCTCGCGGTCGAGTCGGCGGTGTTCGGCGACGGCCACGCGAACTACGGGCTGCTCCCGGCCGGTGGGGGCTCGGTACGCCTGCCGCGTCGCATCGGCACCAACCGCGCCAAGTACCTGATGTTCACCGGCGAGACCGTGCCCGCGGCGACCATGCGCGACTGGGGCCTGGTCGGCGAGGTCGTGCCGGACGAGGAGCTACCGGCGGCCACCGAGCGCCTGGTCGCGCGGCTGGCGTCGCGCAGCGCCGACGGGCTGCGGCGGATGAAGGAGCTCGTCGACGGCGGCCTCGAGACCGGGGTGGACGAAGCCCTGGCGCGCGAGCAGGCCGTCGCCGCCGACCACGCGTACGCACCCGACTACCGCGAGGGCCTCGCCGCGTTCCGCGACAAGCGCGCGCCCCGCTTCTGACCCCTCGAGAGGAGACGACCGTGACCGCACACATCGCCGGGGTGTCCATGACGCCCTTCCGCCGCCGCCCGGAGGCGACGGTCAAGCAGCTGACCGCCGAGGCCGTCGAGGACGCGCTGAAGGACGCCGGCCTCACGATCGACGACGTCGACGCCGTCGTCTTCACGACCACCATGCAGGGTGCCCTCGAGGGCCAGCACGCCGTCGCCGGGCAGATCGCGATGCGGTCGCTCGGGTTCCAGCGCGGCCCGGTGCTCAACGTCGAGAACGCCTGCGCCAGCGGTGACACCGCACTGCTGCTCGCCGACCAGCGCGTCCGCGCGGGCGACGCCGACGTCGTGCTGGCGGTCGGGGTCGAGCGGATGACCGTCGACAAGGCCGGCGCGCTCGCCTGGTTCCACGGTGCGTGGGACGTCCACGAGGCCGACGGGACCACCGCGGGCCTCCTCGCCCTGGGCGCCGACGTCCCGACCCCCGAGGGGGTCGAGGAGCCCGCGCCCGAGGCGAAGAGCCTGTTCATGGACGTCTACGCGTCCCTGACGAAGTTCCACATGCAGCGCTACGGGCTCACCGCCCGGCAGCTGGCCGCCGTCGCGGCCAAGGACCACCGGCACAGCGTCGCCAACACCCGGGCGCAGTACCGCCGGCCGTTCACCACCGACGAGGTGCTCGCGGCGCCCACGATCTCCTGGCCGATCACGCTGCCGATGTGCGCGCCGATGACCGACGGGGCGGCGGCCGCCGTCGTGTGCAGCGAGCCGGCCCGGCGGCGCCTCGCCGACCCGGGACGCGCGGTGCGGATCGCGGCCGTCGAGCTGGCCAGCGGCTCGGACCGCGCCCCCGAGGACCTCGACCACCACCTCTCGGTGCTCGCCTCCACCCGCGCCTACGAGCGCGCCGGGCTCGGGCCGGGCGACGTCGACGTGGCCGAGGTCCACGACGCCACGAGCTTCGGCGAGGTGCTGCAGACCGAGAACCTGGGGCTGGTGCCGCGCGGCGAGGGCGGCGCGGCCGCCGAACGCGGCGAGACGACCCTCGGCGGGCGGATCCCCGTGAACCCGTCGGGCGGCCTGGTCTCCAAGGGCCACCCCATCGCCGCGACCGGCCTGGCCAAGACCCACGAGCTGGTCACCCAGCTGCGCGGAGAGGCGGGCGAGCGCCAGGTCGGGGGCGCGCGCGTGTCGATCAGCCAGGGCGGCGGCGGCTTCCACGGCATCGAGGACGCCTCGACGTGCGTCACGATCCTGCGGCAGCGGTGACGCCTCGATGAGGACCACCGCCGCGGTGCTGCACGAGGTCGGGAAGCCCCTCGAGATCGAGGAGGTCGAGCTCGACGGGCCCGGCGAGGGCGAGGTGCTCCTCCGCTTCACCCACGCCGGGCTGTGCCACTCCGACCTGCACGTCGTCCAGGGCGACATCGCCGGCCGCCTGCCGATGGTGCTCGGGCACGAGGGGGCGGGCGTCGTCGAGGACGTCGGGCCCGGCGTCACCCGCGTCGCGCCCGGCGACCACGTCGTCTGCTCCTTCGTGCCGAGCTGCGGGGCCTGCCACTGGTGCGCCACCGGCCGGCAGGCCCTCTGCGACTGGGCCGCCGGCACGATGCGCGGCCCCCTGCCCGGCGACCACTGGGTGGTGCACGGCGAGCGCGGGCGCTACGGGGCGATGTGCATGCTCGGGACGTTCGCCGGCCACGGTGTCGTGCACCAGTACTCCTGCGTGCGCGTCGACCCCGACCTCCCGGGGGCCAGCGCCGCGCTCGTGGGCTGCGGGGTGCCGACCGGCTGGGGCGCGGCGGTCAACGCCGCCGACGTCCGCCCGGGCGACACCGTCGTCGTGTACGGGACCGGTGGGATCGGCGTCCACGCGGTGCAGGGCGCGCGGTTCGCCGGGGCGCGCCACGTGATCGCCGTCGACCCGGTGGCCCTCAAGCGCGACACCGCGCTCCGCCTGGGCGCCACCCACGCCGTGGCGGGCGCGGAGGAGGCCGAGCGCCTCGCCCACGAGCTGACGCGCGGCGTCGGCGCGACCGCCGCCGTGGTGACGGTCGGGACGATGCACGCGGAGGTCGTCGCGCAGGCGTTCGCGGCCGTCGGCAAGGCCGGCACGGTCGTCCTCGTCGCCATGGCGGGCTTCACCGACACCACGGTGGCCCTGCCGGGCACCGTCGCGACGCTCTGGAAGAAGACGATCAAGGGCAGCCTCTTCGGCGACTGCAACCCGACGACGGACATCCCCCGCCTGCTCGACCTCTACCGCTCGGGCGACCTGCGTCTCGACGAGGTCATCACCGCCACCTACGCCCTCTCCGACGTCAACGCGGGCTACGACGACCTGGTGGCCGGCCGCATCGTCCGGGGCGTCATCGCCCACCAGCACTGACCAGCCAGCACGGAACAGGAGACACCCGTGGACGTCCCCAGCCTCATGCGCCAGTCCGCGCGGTTCCACGCCGACCGCACCGCCCTCGTGACCCGCGACCGCACACTGACCTTCGCGCAGGCCTGGGACCGCGGTGTGCGCGTCGCCAACGGCCTGCGGGCGCTCGGCGTGCGCCCCGGCGACCGGGTGGCCGCGGTCGAGGACAACACCCTGGGCGCCGCCGACTTCTTCGTCGGCGCGGCCATCGCCGGCGCCGTGCGCGTGCCGCTCTACCCGCGCAACTCGCGCCGCTCGCACCAGGTGATGATCGACCAGACCGGTGCGGTGGTGGTCGTGGCGGAGGCCGCGTACGCCGACGCGGTCAAGGGCCTCGAGGACGAGTGCCCCGCGCTGCGCCACGTCGTGGTGCGCGACGAGACCTACGAGACGTGGCTCGCCGCGCAGGACGGCACCGATCCCGAGGTCGAGGTCGGGCCCGACGACTGGTACATCATCCGGCACTCGTCGGGCACCACGGGCCGACCCAAGGGCGTCGGCTACACCCAGCACGACTGGCTCGTGAACTGCCGCAACTGGTACTACCGCCTGCCCAACCTCGGCTGGGACTCCGTCGTCGGGCACGCCGCCCCGATCTCCCACGCCGCGGGCTACCTCTTCCTGCCCGCCTGGCTCGCCGGTGCGGTCAACCTGCTCTACGGCCCGTTCGACGTGCCCACGGTGCTCGAGATGTCCGAGCGTCACCGGGTGACGCACACCTTCGCGGCGCCCTCGATGCTCGCGGGTCTGGCCGCCGACCCGTCCGCCGCGCAGCGGGACTGGTCGGCACTGCGCTGCATCCTCGTCGGCGGGGCGCCGATCACCGACGCGACCGTCCACGCGGGCCGGCGGGTGTTCGGCGACGTCCTGCACCAGGTGTTCGGGCAGACCGAGGCCATCCCGCTGACGATCCTCACCCCCGAGGAGTGGTTCGCCGACGTCCCGGGCTCGACGCCGATGCGCTCGGCCGGGCGGGTGCTGCCGTTCTGCCACCTGGAGATCCGCGGACCGGACGGCGAGGTGCTCCCGGCCGGGGCCGAGGGCGAGATCTGGACGCGGGTCGAGTCCCAGATGCGCGGCTACTGGGGCGACCCGGAGCGGACCGCCGAGCGCCTCGTGGACGGGTGGGTGCGCACCGGCGACATCGGCAGGCTCGACGCGAACGGCTACCTCTACGTGCTCGACCGGGTCGACGACATGATCGTCTCGGGCGGCTTCAACATCTGGCCCGCCGAGCTGGAGACGATCATCGCCGACCATCCCGAGGTCCGCGCGGTCGCGGTGTTCGGCGTCCCGCACGCGAAGTGGGGCGAGAGTCCCGTGGCCGTGTGTGTCACCGCCCCGGGTGCCCGCCTCACCGAGCAGGAGGTCATCGACCTCGTCGCCACCCGGCTGGGCAGCTACCAGAAGCCGTCGGCGGTCCGGCTGACGACCGAGCCGCTCCCGGTGTCGGTGACCGGCAAGGTGCAGCGCAAGGTCCTGCGCGACCCGTACTGGGAGGGGCACGACAGTCGGGTCGGCGGCGCCTGATCTCAGAGGCCCACCGACGCCGCGGCGGCGTCGGCGACCGCGTCGAAGTACGCGTCCCGGTCGACGACGACGTTCTCGTACTGCCCGAACAGCTCGAACCCGACCGTGCCGTAGAGCTGGGTCCACGCGACGACGGCGGGGACGGCGAGGGCGGGCGGCACGCCGGGCAGGACGTCCGGTCGCAGGACCTCGGGCCAGCCGGTGGCCGCCCCGGGGTCGCCGTGCTCGACGACGATCGCGGCCAGCACGAGGCCGACGCGCCCGGCCGCCGGGATCGTCTCGGCCGGCGCGGCGTAGCCCGGCACCGGCGAGCCGTAGATCAGCGCGTACTCGGCGGGGTGCTCGAGCGCCCAGGTGCGCACCGCCCGCCACACCGCGCGCCACTGCACGCGCGGCGACGCCCCCGGGTCGCGCGCGGCCTCGGCCCGCTCCCCCACCGCGTCGTAGGCCTCGATGATCAAGCGGGTCAGCAGGTCGTCCCGGCTGGCGACGTACCGGTACACCGCGGAGGACACCATGCCGACCTCGCGCGCCACCGACCGCAGCGAGAGCGCGGCCGCGCCCTGCTCGGCGAGCTGGCGGCGCGCCTCGTCGAGGATCGCGCGGCTGGTCTCGGCGCGCGCCCGCGCGCGGGCTCCGGGGGGCATGGCGGGCATCGTGCCACAAGACGAGAGCAGTGCTCTTGACGCGGAGCCGGAACGGGGGAACACTCGTCCCCGAACGAGAGCACTGCTCTCGAAATCGACGAGGAGGACACCGTGACCACCCACTACCAGGCCCCCGGCCGACTGACCCGCCGCGTGATGAACCCGATCGTCGCCGGCCTGACCCGCCTGGGCGTGCCGCTCGCCGGCTCCGCGGTCCTCGGCGTCCGCGGCCGCACGAGCGGCGAGGTGCGCACCACCCCGGTCAACCCGCTGACCTTCGAAGGACGCCGCTACCTCGTCGCCGCGCGCGGCCACACGCAGTGGGTCCGCAACCTGCGCGTGGCCGGCGAGGCGGAGCTGACCGTCGGGCGGCACACCGAGACCGTCCGCGCCGTCGAGCTCGCCGACGCCGAGAAGGTGCCGGTCCTGCGCGCCTATCTGCGCGCCTGGGCCTGGGAGGTCGGCGCGTTCTTCGAGGGCGTCGGGGCGGACGCGGGCGACGAGGAGCTCGCGGCCATCGCCGACCGCCACCCGGTCTTCGCGATCACGAGCGCGTGAGCGCGCCGGGGCGCGGTTACTGGCTGGTATCGCTCTCCTGGCGAGTGATACCAGCCAGTAACCACCGACTCGCCCCGACCGCCGGGCCAGTATCGTGCGGCCATGTCCGGTGATCGTGAGCACGAGCTGGTCCTGTTCGGCGCGACGAGCTTCGTCGGGGAGCTGACGGCCGCCTACCTCGCCCGCAGCGCTCCCGCCGGCACGCGGATCGCGCTGGCCGGGCGCTCGCGGGAGCGCCTGGAGAAGGTCCGCGACCGGCTGCCCGCCCCGGGCGGCGACTGGCCGCTCGTCGTGGCCGACACCGGCGACACCGCCGCGCTCGCCCGGATGGCCGCCTCCACCGACGCGCTCGCGACGACCGTCGGCCCCTACGCCCGCTACGGCATGCCCGTGGTCGAGGCGTGCGCCACGGCCGGCACCCACTACGCCGACCTGACCGGCGAGGTCCAGTTCGCCCGCGAGGCCATCGACCGCTTCGACGCGACGGCGCGCGCGAGCGGGGCGCGGATCGTGCACTCGTGCGGCTACGACTCGATCCCCTCCGACCTCGCCGTCCTGCTGCTGCACAGCCGCGTGCAGGCCGACGGGGAGGGCGAGCTCGCCGACGTCACCGCCGTCGCCCGCATGCGCGGGGGCGTCTCCGGCGGCACGATCGACTCGATGCGCGGGCTCGCCGACGCCGCGAAGGCCGACCGCTCGGTCATGAAGCTCATGCGCGACCCGTTCGGCCTCTCCCCCGAGCGCGACGCCGAGCCCGACACCCGCCAGCCCAGCGACAACCCGACCCCGCACCGGGTCGACGGCCGCTGGGTCGCGCCGTTCGTCATGGCCTCGTACAACACCCGGATCGTGCGGCGGTCCAACGCGATCGCGGGCTACGCCTACGGCAAGGGCCTGCGCTACGGCGAGGTCATGGGCGTCGGCAGCGGGCCCGTGGGCGCCGTGGCGGCGGGGGCGGTCACCGCCGGGCTCGGCGCGATGCTCGCCGGATTCGCGACCCCGGGTGTGCGCCAGGCGTTCGACCGCGTCCTGCCCAAGCCCGGCGAGGGCCCCGGCGAGAAGACGCGCGAGAACGGCTGGTTCCGCCACGACGTCGACGCGACGACCTCCACCGGGGCCCGCTACACCGCGCGCGTCTCGGGCTCGGGCGACCCGGGCTACGCCGCGACCGCGGTGATGTTCGGCGAGAGCGCGCTGTGCCTCGCCCTCGACGGCGACCGCCTGCCCGAGCGCGCCGGCTCGCTCACCCCCGCCACGGCCATGGGCCCGGCGCTGATCGAGCGGCTGCGCACCGCCGGGCACGTCTACGACGTGGCGCGCGCCTGACTCGTCGTCGTCCGGATGGCCGGGAGGTCTCCCGGCGCGCCGCCGGTGATCAACCGCTCCAGCGCGTCGGTGTCGAGGTTCTTCTCGACGAGGTCACCGAGCAGGTCGAGCTGGGCGGCACGCACGGCGGCGTAGGACACCTCGGGCGCGGCGACGAACTCCCGGCCCGCGGCCGCGGCGGCGCGGATGAGCAGGCGCCGGCGCAGGGCGTCGTTCTCGAGCAGCCCGTGGGCGTGGGTGCCCAGCACGTGCCCGGCGTCGACGCCCTCGGGCGTCCCGTCGGCGAGCGTCACCAGCGGGGGCGCACCAGATCGTCCGACACCGCCGCGCAGCTCGCGGCCGTGGTGGATCTCGTAGAACGCCACCGGCTCGCCCAGCGCGGTGCCGGTCGGGGTGCCGAGGTGCTTGGCGACGTCGAAGGTCACCTCGACGTCGAGCAGCCCCAGCCCGTCGACCGTGCCGGGCGCGGCCTCGACGCCGTGCGGGTCGTGGATGCGCCGGCCCAGCATCTGGTAGCCGCCGCAGACGCCGAGCACGGGCTTCCCCGCGCGGGCGTGCGCCGCCACCGCGTCGGCCAGCCCGGAGGCGCGCAGCCAGGCGAGGTCGGCGACGGTCGTCTTCGAGCCGGGCAGGACGACGAGGTCGGCGTCGGCGAGGCGCGAGGGCTCGGTGACCCACCGGACGGCCACCCCGGGCTCGCAGCTCAGGGCGTCGACGTCGGTGCCGTTGGAGACGCGCGGCAGGCGCACGACGGCGACCCGCAGCCAGTCCCGCCCGTGCGGCGCGGCCGGGCGGCCGACCACGCCGTCGGCCACGTGGCCCAGCGAGTCCTCGGCGTCGAGCCACAGCTCGGGGCTCCACGGCAGCACCCCGAGCGTCGGGCGGCCCGTGAGTGCGCGCAGCTGGTCGAGGCCGGGGGCGAGCAGGGCGGGGTCGCCGCGGAACTTGTTGACGATCCAGCCCGCGACCAGCGCCTGGTCGGCCGGCTCGAGGACGGCGAGCGTGCCGAACAGGTGCGCGAGCACGCCGCCGCGGTCGATGTCGCCGACGACGACCACGGGCAGGTCCGCGGCGCGCGCGAGGCCCATGTTGGCGATGTCGGTGGCCCGCAGGTTGATCTCCGCGGGCGACCCGGCGCCCTCGCAGACCACGACGTCGTGGGCGGCGCGCAGCTCGGCGAGGGTGTCGACGACGACCTCGAGCAGCGCCGCCTTGCGCTCGCGGTAGCTCGCGGCCGACACCGTCCCGTCGACGACGCCGCGCACCACGACCTGGGAGCTGCGGTCGCTGCCCGGTTTGAGCAGCACGGGGTTGAACAGCACGCTCGGGGCGAGCCCGCACGCCGCGGCCTGCAGGGCCTGCGCGCGCCCGATCTCGCCGCCGTCGGCGGTAACGACGCTGTTGTTCGACATGTTCTGCGCCTTGAACGGCGCCACGTCGACGCCGCGGCGGTGCAGCCAGCGGCAGATTCCGGCGACCAGGACGCTCTTGCCCGCGTCCGACGTCGTGCCGGCGACGAGCAGCGCACCCCTCACCGGTCCGCCCGTCACCAGTCCGCCCGTCACCAGTCCGCCCGTCACCAGTCCGGCAGCCCGGCGAGCCCCGGCAGGCCGTCGAGCGAGTGCTGGTTCTTCTCGGCGCGGTACCCGCGCAGCCACTCCGGGCTGCGCCGCTGCGCCCAGGAGTCGAGCAGCTCGCGGTCGCCCTCGAGCGCCATGCGCGGCACGGCGTACCCGCACGCGTCGGCGACGCGGGTGACGTCGACGGTGACGACGCCGCGGGCCTCGGTGCGCCGGGACGCGAGCCCCATCGCGAACGGCTCGAGCGCGGCGTCGAACCCCGGCTCGCCGTGGGTCACCACCCGCCCGCGGCCGTGCAGGCGCACGACGTTCGGCGTGCCGTCGAACGAGCAGAACATGACGCAGACGCGGCCGTTCTCGCGCAGGTGGGCGATCGTCTCCACCCCGCTCGCGGTCATGTCGACGTAGGCGAACGTGTGGTCGTCGAGCACCCCGAACGTGCCGCGCAGGCCCTTCGGTGAGACGTTGACCAGCCCGTCGCCCGACAGCGGCGCGGTGCCCACGAAGAACACCGGCTGCTCGCCGATCCAGCGCGCCAGGCGGGGCTCGATGCGCTCGTAGACCTTCGCCACGCCGCGCAGTCTCGCAGCCGTGCTCAGGCGACGCCCAGCGCTGGCCCGATCTCCAGGTCCAGCAGCACCCCGCGGTCGCGGGTGTCGTCCACCGTCTTCGGGATCGCCGAGAGGTCCCGCGCGGCCAGCGCCACCACCCGGCGCCCAGGCGAGTCCTCGCGCACGGTCTCGGTGAGCAGCCGCACGCGGTGGATGCGCCCGGTGGTCTCGAGGCCGTCGAGCGGGTCGACCACCAGCTCGCCGCGCAGGCGGACGGGGCCTTCGACCGCGTGCGGCGCGTCCCAGACGGCCCGGAAACCGTCGCCGGTGAGCTCGACGGCGTGCTCCCCCCGCGGGACGGCGTGCGCGTCCACCACGTCGGACCAGCCGGCGGGGCGCGGGAGCCGGTCGGCCCCGGCGGTGTGCTCGACGAACCGCAGCCGCCAGGTGCGGATCTGGCGGATCGAGGCGAGCGGGCAGGCGCGGGCCCGGATCACCGCGGCGGGCAGCAGGATCGGCAGGGAGCGCACGTCCCCACGATGGAGGACGGGACTCAGCGGTGCCGGTTGGGCCGCCGCGCGAGCTCGGCGAACCCGGGGCACTCGACGACCTCCACCCCCGCGGCCTCCAGGCGGGCGGCCCCGGACGGCGTCCCGACGAACAGCGGCGGCTCCCGCCAGGCCATGACGACCCGGCCGATGCCGGCGTCGAGGATGTGCTGGGCGCAGGTGACCGACCGCGACGCGCGCTGCCCGCAGGGCTCGAGCGAGGTGTAGATCGTCGCGCCGGCCAGCCGCGGGTCGTCGCGGTCGACGTCGCGCAGGGCGACCTCCTCGGCGTGGTCGAGGACGTCGTCGCGGCGGCTGTGCCCGGTCGCGAGCACCGTGCCGTCGGCGGCCACGACCACGCAGCCCACCGAGAACGCCGACGGCGAGGGCGGGCAGCGCTCGGCGAGCGAGCAGGCCTCCCCCAGCCACCGGGCGTCGGCGTCGCCGAAGCGGTAGCGCAGCAGCACGTCGGGGCCGACGGTGCGGGTCTCGACCAGGTGCGCCTGCTCGGGCGCCCCGGTGAAGCGCGGGCCGGCGCCGACCAGCCGCGGGGCGACCGCCAGCTGCAGCTCGTCGACCACCCCGGCGCCGAGGAACTCCCGGTGCACGCCCGCCCCGCCCTCGACCATCAGCCGCACGACGCCGTGGCCCGCGAGCTGGTCGAGCACCTCGTGCGGGGTGCCGGCGAGCACCACGGTGTCGGCGACGTCGCGGCCCTCGGTGAGCACGCGCGCGCCCGGGTCGACGGCGTGCGAGGAGAGCACCACGCGCAGCGGCGAGGGCCCGAGGCCGCGGGCGACCCGGTCGGCGCGGCGGTCGGCCGAGCGCACGAGCAGGCGGGGGTCGTCGGCGCGCACGGTGCCGGCGCCGACGAGGATCGCGTCCACCCCGGCGCGCTCGGCGTCGACGCGGTCGAGGTCGGCGTTCCCGGAGAGCACGAGCCGCCGCGGCGACGCGTCGTCGAGGAAACCGTCGATCGACACCGCCGCCGAGGCGAGCACGTGCGGGCGCTTCATCCGCTCACGGCAGTGTGAGGATCTCGCTGCCGGTGTCGGTGACGAGGATCGTGTGCTCGAACTGGGCGGTGTGCGACTTGTCCTTCGTGGTCACCGTCCACCCGTCGTCCCACACGTCGTAGTCGATCGTGCCGCGGGTGATCATCGGCTCGATCGTGAAGGTCATGCCGGGCTCGAGCATCTCGTGGCGCGTCGGGTCGTCGTAGTGCACGACGACCAGCCCGGAGTGGAACGCCCGCCCGATGCCGTGGCCGGTGAAGTCGCGCACGACGCCGTACCCGAAGCGGTTGGCGTACGACTCGATGACCCGCCCGACGACGTTGAGCTCGCGCCCGGGCTTCACCGCCCTGATCGCCCGCATCGTCGCCTCGCGGGTGCGCTCGACGAGCAGGCGGTCCTCCTCGTCGACGTCGCCGGCGAGGAACGTCGCGTTGGTGTCGCCGTGGACGCCACCGATGAAGGCGGTGACGTCGATGTTGACGATGTCCCCGTCCTCGATGACCGTCGAGTCCGGGATGCCGTGGCAGATGACCTCGTTGATCGACGTGCAGCACGACTTGGGGAAGCCGCGGTACCCGAGCGTCGAGGGGTAGGCGTCGTGGTCGACGAGGAACTCGTGCACCACGCGGTCGACGTCGTCGGTGGTGGCGCCCGGCTTCACGGCCTCGCCGCCGGCCCGCAGGGCCTGCGCGCCGATCCGCGACGCCACCCGCATCGCCTCGATGATCTCGGGCGTCTGCACCCAGGGGTCGGTGCTGCGGGCGGGCGCGGGCCTGCCCACGTAGTCGGGGCGGGGGATGTGCGGCGGCACCGGGCGCAGCGGTGTCTGCTCCCCGGGCCGCAGCGGAGCGCGAACCGGCATGGCCCCAGCGTAGGCGTCCCGGTGGCCGGGGCGCCGCGCGCGTGACCGGTCAGGCGCGGCGGGCGCGCACGTGGCCCACGAGGTGCACGGCGCCGCGCCAGCCGAGCACCAGCACGCCGAGGGACACCGTCGCCACGATCGCGAACGAGAGCGGCAGGCGGCCGGTGAGCGCGGCGCGCAGCACCAGGCCGACGACCACGGCGCCCGCCCACACCGCGAGCCCCGAGCGCCACGCCAGGGGGTCGCGCCACGTCCGCCCGGCGAGCGCGCCGACCGCAGCGCCCGCGAGGAACGGCGCGGCGGTGAGCAGCGTGCCGGCGAGGTCCTCCGCGTGGCTCGTGCGCCCCGCGGCGGCGAACGCGAGGACGGCGACGGCGTCGAGGGCGAGCCAGGCGGCCGTCCGGCGGGTCGCGGTCGTGAGCATCAGAAGAGCACCGTCGCGAACGACCCGACCTGCTCGAACCCGATGCGCTCGTAGGCGCGCCGGGCCGGGGTGTTGAACGCGTTGACATACAGGCTCGCGACGCGGCGGGCCCGCACGAGGTGCGCCACGACGGCCGCGGTGCCCGACTGGCCGAGCCCGCGGCCGCGCCATTCGGGGTGCACCCAGACGCCCTGGATCTGCCCCACCCGCGCGGACAGCGCGCCGATCTCGGCCTTGAACACGACCTCGCCCTGCTCGAAGCGCACGAAGGCCCGCCCGGCGCCGATCAGCTCGGCGACCCGGGCGCGGTAGCCCGCTCCCCCGTCGCCGAGGCGCGGGTCGACCCCGACCTCCTCGAGGAACATCGCGATCGCCGCGGGCAGGTAGCGCTCCAGCTCGTCGGGGCGGGTCTGGCGCACGGCGGGGTCGGGCTCGATCGCCGGCGCGGCCGCGGTGGCCATCAGCGGCTGGTCGGCGCGGACCTCGCGGGCGGCGTCCCAGTACTCGCTGAGCTCCTCCCACAGCGGCAGCACCAGCTCGCGGCGCCCGACGAGCGACGAGCAGTTGCGGCGCTGGCGGCGGGCCCGCTCGGCGAAGTGGCGCACCTCGGTGCGGTCGCCGCGCAGGGGCACGAGGTTGGCGCCGGAGAAGCACAGGCCGTCGAGCCGGCCCCCGACGCCCCAGAGCTCGCCGCCCAGACGCCAGGGCTCGACCCCGACGGTCTCGACCCGGGACGCCACCATGCAGGTGGCGACGGGGTCGGCGTCGAGGGCGCTTCGCACCTTCGACCGGTCCCGGTCGTCGAGCAGCCGCGCACCGGCGGTACGGAGCACCCTGTCAGCCTGCCATGTCGCGGTGCGGAACTCCCAGCGGAGTCGCGTGTCTCTACACGAGCGCCGGACGCTCGTACGGCCGGCCCAGGACGTGGTGGTCGAGGAACGCCCACACCGTCCGGTACCAGAGCGCGGCGTCGCCCGGCTGGAGCACCCAGTGGTTCTCGTCGGGGAAGTAGAGGAACTGGGACGCGACGCCGCTGCGCTGCAGGTCGTACCAGAGCCGCAGGCCCTCGGAGATCGGGACGCGGTAGTCCTTGTCGCCGTGGATCACCAGCGTCGGCGTGGTGATCGCCTTGATGTGCCGGTGCGGCGAGTGGGCGTCGTAGCGGTCGCGCTCGTCGAGCGGGTCGCCCCACTCGCGGCGCCAGTGGAAGGACGCGTCGGTGGTGCCGACGAAGCCGTCGAGGTGCCAGATGCTGGCGTGGGTGACGATCGCGGCGAAGCGGTCGGTGTGCCCGGCGATCCAGTTGGCCATGTAGCCGCCGAACGAGCCGCCCATCGCCGCCACGCGCGTCGCGTCGACGTCGTCGCGCCGGAGCGCCGCGTCGGTCGCGGTCATGAGGTCGGTGTAGGGCAGGTCGCCCCACGCCCCGGTGGCCGGGTCGAGGAACGTCTGGCCGTAGCCGGTGGACAGGCGCGGGTCGGGCAGCAGCACCGCCCAGCCCCGTGCGGCCATCAGCCACGGGTTCCAGCGCCACGACCACGCGTTCCAGCTCGACAGCGGCCCGCCGTGGATCCACAGCAGCAGCGGCGCCGGCGAGGAGGCCGACGCGCCCCCGGGCAGCACCAGCCAGGAGCGCAGCGCCGTGCCGTCGGCGGCGGTGGCGTGCACCTCGGTGAGCGTTCCCGGCAGCGGGTCGAGCACGGTGACCCCGCGCAGCGCGGCCGGCTCCTGGTCGGGGCGGTCGGGGTCGAGGCGCACCGGCGTCGGCGGCGCGTCGACCGCGGAGCGCAGCGCGTAGAGCGCCGACCCGTCGGGGGCGGCCACGACGTCGGTGTAGGCGCCGGAGGCGGTCAGGCGCGTGACGGACCCGTCGGTGATCGACACCCGCAGCACCGGCCCGTGCCCGCGCTCGTCGACCACGACGTACACGACGTCGCCCGTCGGTGCCCCGGTGACGCCGCGGACCTGCCACTGCTCCGCGGGGAGCACGTCGCGCTCGCTGCCGTCGACCAGGGACCGGGCGCGCAGCGTGTGCGCCATCCCGCGACCCGGGCGCGGGTGACGCTCGCGCACCCACAGCAGCCAGCGGCCGTCGGGGGTGATCGTCGGCGCCTCGTGGTCGGCGCCGGGCTCGTCGCCGACCACGACCGTGCCGTCCTCGGTGTGCAGCTCCAGGCGGCGCCGCCACGACGCGGGGTCGGCGGGGTCGGGGACGTCGACGACCACCGCGACCGTCCGCCCGTCCGGGCTGATCGCGCTGCCGCCGAGGCGCTCGCCGGCGCCCGGGGCGACGTGCTCGGGCTCGCCGTAGCCGGCGTCGGGGTCACCCGCATCGGGCGGCGCGCAGCGCTGCAGGTGGGCGCGGCCGGGCCCGAGGTCGTGGTCCCAGAACCGCACCGGGAACTCGGTGTGCAGGCGCGCCGACACCCCGGCGCTCTCGCGGGCCTCGCGCTGCTCCTGCGCGTCGCCCTCCACCGGCTTCGGCGTGACGAGGGTGATGGTGCCGGCGTCGCGGGCGACGACGAACCCGCTGACCCCGCCCGGGCGCTCGGCCACCGGGCGCGCCTCCCCGCCCGCGGCGGGCAGCAGCCACAGCGCGGTGCGCTCCTCGTCGGGCTTCTCGGCGGCGGGGTCGGCGCGCCGCGAGGTGAACAGCAGGTCGCCGGCCGGGGTGAACGCGGCCGACGACTCGCCGGTCGACGAGCGCGTCAGCCGCCGCGGCGCGCGCTGCCCACCCGGGTCGATCTCCCACAGCGCGGTGGCGTACTTCTTCCCGTCGGCCGCGAGCTCCGAGACCGTCGTGACGAGCCGCGCGCCGTCCGGGGACAGCGCGAGGCCGGCGCAGCGGCGGGTGGCGGCGAAGGCGTCGAGATCGTCGAACGTGCTCACGCGCCCATCCGACCACGCGACGGCGGGCGGCGCCTCAGCCGACGGTCACCGTCGGGGCGCCGCCGGCCGTGCCGCCCGCGAGCTCCTCCTCGCCGGCCTCCTCGGCGAGGCGCAGGGCCTCCTCGATGAGGGTCTCGACGATCTGGGCCTCGGGGACGGTCTTGATGACCTCGCCCTTGACGAAGATCTGGCCCTTGCCGTTGCCCGAGGCCACGCCCAGGTCGGCGTCGCGGGCCTCGCCGGGGCCGTTGACGACGCAGCCCATCACCGCGACGCGCAGCGGCACCTCCATGCCCTCGAGGCCGGCGGTGACCTCGTCGGCGAGCTTGTAGACGTCCACCTGCGCGCGCCCGCAGGACGGGCAGGAGACGATCTCGAGCTTGCGGGGGCGCAGGTTCAGCGACTCGAGGATCGAGAGGCCCACGCGGACCTCCTCGATCGGCGGCGCCGACAGCGAGACGCGGATGGTGTCGCCGATGCCCCGGCTCAGGAGCGCCCCGAACGCGGTGGCGCTCTTGATGGTGCCCTGGAACGTCGGCCCGGCCTCGGTGACGCCGAGGTGCAGCGGGTAGTCGCACTGCTCCGCGAGCAGCTCGTAGGCGCGCACCATCGTCACCGGGTCGTGGTGCTTCACCGAGATCTTGATGTCGTGGAAGTCGTGCTCGGCGAAGAGCGAGGCCTCCCACAGCGCCGACTCGACCAGCGCCTCGGGCGTGGCCTTGCCGTGCTTCGCCATGATCCCGGGCTCGAGCGAGCCGGCGTTGACGCCGATGCGGATCGGGGTGCCCGCGGCCTTCGCCGCGGCGGCGATCTCGCCGACCTTGTCGTCGAACTTCTTGATGTTGCCGGGGTTCACGCGCACCGCGGCGCAGCCGGCGTCGATCGCGGCGAACACGTACTTCGGCTGGAAGTGGATGTCGGCGATCACCGGGATGTTCGACTTCTTCGCGATCGCCGGCAGCGCGGCGGCGTCGTCGGCGCTGGGCACCGCGACGCGCACGATGTCGCAGCCCGCCGCCGTGAGCTCGGCGATCTGCTGCAGCGTCGCGTTGACGTCGCTGGTCAGCGTGGTGGTCATCGACTGCACCGACACCGGGTGGTCGCTGCCCACACCGACGCCGCCGACGTCCAGCTGGCGGGTCTTGCGGCGCGGCGCGAGCACCGGCGGTGCTTCGGGCAGACCGAGGTCGACGGTCATCTCACTCCTCGACATGGGAGACGACGTGGATTCGTCACCACCCAGTCTGCCCCAGTGCCACCGACCGCGCCGGTGGCGCCGACCACCCCTTACAGGGGCAGCTGGATCGGGTTGACGATGTCCGCCACGATCACGAGCGCCCCGTAGGCCATGATCAGCACGGCGAAGCCGACGCCGATGGGCATGAGGCGCGCCAGGTCGACCGGCCCGGGGTCGGGCCGGCCCCGCAGGCGCGCGATCCGCTTCTTGATCGCCTCCCACACCGCGGGCAGCACGTGGCCCCCGTCCAGCGGGAGGATCGGCAGCAGGTTGAGCAGGAACAGCGAGAGGTTCACGGCGGCGAGCAGGTTGAGGAAGATCGCCACCTCCTCGAGGATCGCCTGGTCCCGCTCGAGCACCTGGCCGCCGAGCACCGAGACGCCGACGACGCTGACCGGGCCCTCGACGTCGCGCTGCTCGCCGAGGAACACCGCGCCGATGAGCCCCGGCACCTTCTCGGGCAGCCGCGCGACCGCCTCCACGGTGCGCCCCAGCAGCACCCCGCCGGCCGTGACGACCGCGCCGGCGTCCTGGCGCACCAGCGGGCTGGTCGGCTCGATGCCGAGGAACGAGGCGGTGACGTAGCGCCGCTCGTCCGGGGGCGCCCCCTCCGGCGGCGGGCTCAGGTCGGCGACCTGGTTGTCGATGAGGGTCGGCGTCAGCGTGAGCTGCTGCGTGCCCGTCGGGGTGGGGCGCTCGACGACGACCGGCACCGTGCCCCGCGCGCTGCGGATGGCGTTCATGAGCGGCGACCACTCGGTGTACGGGCGCCCGTCGAAGCTCACGATCCGGTCGCCGGGCCGGAACCCGGCCTGGGCGGCGGGGGTCAGCGGGGCACCGGGCGGGCACTGCGTGGTCTGCGCCTGCGAGGCCGGCAGCACGCACTGGCTGACCGTCTTGACCACCGGCGTCGGGGTCGGCACCCCGATCGCCATCAGCACGATCGCGAAGAGCGCGATCGCCAGGATCAGGTTCATGAACGGACCCGCCAGCATGACGATGATCCGCTTCCACGGCTTGCGGGTCCAGAACTGGCGGTCCTCGTCGCCGGGCTCGAAGTCGCGCACCGAGTCGGCGCGGACGTCGTCGACCATGCCCTGGAACGGGCCGGAGCGGCGGCTGCGCCCGATGAGCTCGCCGCGCGCCGGCGGCACCATCCCGATCATGCGGATGTAGCCGCCGAGCGGGATCGCCTTGAACCCGAAGCGCGTCTCGCCCTTCTTGACCGACAGCACGGTCGGCCCGAACCCGACCATGAACTCGGGCACGCGGATGCCGAAGCGCCGCGCCGCGGTGTAGTGGCCGAGCTCGTGCCAGGCGATGGAGAGCAGCAGCCCCAGCGCGAAGAGCACGATCCCCAGGACGAGCATCACGGCGTGACACGGTAGTCCGGCGGGCGGTGTGCCCTGCGTGGGGTGGGCGTCCTCAGCCGACGGGCGCGGCGAGCAGCGTGCCCGCCCGGCGGCGCGCCCACGCCTCGGCGGCGTGCACGTCCTCGACGTCACGCGGGTCGCGCGCCCACCCCCCCGCGTCGTCCAGGACGGCGGCGAGGGTCTCGTCGATCCCGGTCCAGGCGCAGCGCCCGGCGAGGAACGCGGCGACGGCCTCCTCGTTCGCCGCGTTGTAGACCGCGGGCAGGCAGCCGCCGGCCGACCCCGCCGCCCGCGCGAGCCCCAGCGCCGGGAACGCCTCGGTGTCGACGGGCTCGAAGGTCCAGCTGGCCGGGTCGGCGAAGGTCTCGGGGCGGCTCGCGCCGGCCAGCCGCTGCGGCCAGGCCAGCGCCAGGGCGATCGGCATGTGCATGTCGGGCGGGCTGACCTGCGCGATCGTGGCGCCGTCCACGAAGGTCACCATCGAGTGGATCATCGACTGGGGG
Organism: Actinomycetospora rhizophila; assembly: GCF_042657905.1. Lineage (NCBI taxonomy): Bacteria > Bacillati > Actinomycetota > Actinomycetes > Pseudonocardiales > Pseudonocardiaceae > Actinomycetospora > Actinomycetospora rhizophila. The sequence goes on from NZ_JBHSKG010000010.1 coordinate 32,665, forward strand.
TGCACGACGACGTCGATGCGCTCGTAGGGGATGCCGAACAGCAGGTGCGCCTCGATCAGCTCGAGCCCCTTGTTGACCAGCGTCGAGGAGTTCAGCGTCACCACCGGCCCCATCGCCCACGTCGGGTGCGCGAGGGCCTGCTCGACCGTGACGCCGGCGAGCTCGGCGCGGGGACGCCCGCGGAACGGGCCGCCGGACGCGGTGAGCACCAGGCGCGAGACCTCCTCGGGCAGGCCGCCGCGCAGGCTCTGCGCGAGCGCCGAGTGCTCCGAGTCGACCGGGACGATCTGGCCGGGCCGCGCCGCGCGGGTCACCAGGGGGCCGCCCGCGACCAGCGACTCCTTGTTGGCCAGCGCGAGGGTGGCGCCGGCGGCGAGCGCGGCCAGGGTCGGCGCGAGGCCCCGCGAGCCGTCCATGGCGTTGAGCACCACGTCCGCGTCCGCCGCGGCGAGCTCGGCGGCGGCCCCGGGGCCGGCGAGGACCTCGACCCCGGTCCGCTCGCGCAGGTCCGGCGCGGCGGCGGGGTCGGCGACCGCGAGCGTCGGCACGCCGAACTCGGCGGCCTGCGCGGCCAGCAGGTCGGGGCGCCCGCCGCCGGCCGCGAGGCCCGTGACGACGAAGCGGTCGGGGTGGGCGCGGACGATGTCGAGGGCCTGGGTGCCGATCGAGCCGGTGGAGCCCAGGAGGACGATCCGGCGCGGCCCGGGGGGTGTGCTCATCGCGGTTCATCATCACGGGCGCGCGCGGCGCGCGACAGGTGGGCGCGCGGTAGGTTGAGCGCGCCCGCACGAGCGATCCCCAGGAGTCTTCGTGGTCTCGAACAGCCCGGCCCGTCAGCACCAGGGCGGCGGCGATGTCGCGCACCGTGACGACGCCGCCGTGGTCGTCAACGGCGTCTCCTCCGACGACGAGCCCTCGGTGGAGTGGGGCTGGCACGGGCACTACCCGAAGGTCGCGCGCCTGTCGGGCTTCCTCGTCGCCGCCATCATGCTGATCATGCTGTGGGGCAACCACGAGGGCCGCCAGGAGGAGATCTGGCTCGTGGTCCTGGCGGTCGGCTTCTTCGCGCTGTCGCTCGGCGCGATCATCCGGTCTCGGACGTCCTGGCGGCGGTGAGCGCCCCGCCGGCCCCGCCGGCCGGCTCCACCGAGCGACGGGAACGGTCCTCCGCCCTGCGCCGGTGGCTCCTCGAGGGCCTCGTCGACCGCGGCTCGCAGTACTCGGGGCCCCACGCCCGCCCCGCGCCGGAGCACCAGGGCAAGCCGTGGTGGCGCGTCATGTGCCTCACCGGCGTCGACTACTTCTCCACGCTGGGCTACCAGCCCGCGGTCGCGGTCGTCGCCGCCGGGCTGATCTCGCCGATCGCCACGCTCGTCCTCGTCGTCCTGACCCTCGCCGGCGCCCTGCCGATCTACCGGCGCGTGGCGCGCGAGAGCCCCCACGGCGAGGGCTCGGTGGCGATGCTCGAGAAGCTGCTGTCGTACTGGTGGTCCAAGCTGCTGGTGCTCGTGCTCCTGGGCTTCGCGGTCACCGACTTCCTCATCACGATCACGCTCTCCACCGCCGACGCGACCGCGCACGTCGTCGAGAACCCGCTGGTCGGCGGGGCGCTGCACGGCTGGGAGGTGCCGCTCACCTGCGGGCTGGTGATCCTGCTGGGCGTCGTGTTCCTGCTCGGCTTCGCCGAGGCCATCGGCATCGCGGTCGTCGTCGTGGCCACGTTCCTGCTGCTCAACCTCGTGGTGGTCGTCGGCGGGCTCTACCGCGTGTTCACCGAGCCGACGCGCATCGTCGACTGGACCGACGCGCTGTTCACCCAGCACGGCAACCCGCTGGTCATCGTGGCGATCGCCCTGGTCGTGTTCCCCAAGCTCGCGCTGGGCCTGTCGGGCTTCGAGACCGGCGTGGCCGTCATGCCGCTGGTGCGGGGCGCGCCGGGCGACACCGAGAAGAACCCGGCCGGGCGCATCGCGGGGGCGCGCAAGCTCCTCACCACCGCCGCGCTGATCATGAGCGGCTTCCTCGTCACCTCGAGCTTCGTGACGACGCTGCTCATCCCGCTCGAGCAGTTCGGTCCGGACGGCCAGGCGAACGGGCGTGCGCTGGCCTACCTGGCGCACGAGCAGTTCGGCGAGATCGCCGGCACCGTCTACGACCTCTCGACGATCACGATCCTGTGGTTCGCGGGGGCGTCGGCGATGGCGGGCCTGCTCAACCTGGTGCCGCGCTACCTGCCCCGCTACGGCATGGCGCCGAACTGGGCGCGCGCGGTGCGGCCGATGGTGCTGGTGTTCACCGCGCTCGGCATCCTCATCACGATCATCTTCGACGCCAGCGTCGACGCGCAGAGCGGCGCCTACGCCACCGGCGTGCTCGTGCTCATCACGTCGGCGTCGATCTCGGTGACGCTCTCGGCCCGGGCCAAGGGGCAGAAGCGCGCGACGGTCGGGTTCGGGATCATCGCCGTGGTCTTCGTCTACACGACGATCGCGAACATGATCGAGCGCCCGGAGGGCCTCAAGATCGGCCTGCTGTTCGTGGCCGCCATCTTCGTGGTCTCGTTCGCGTCGCGGGCGCTGCGCAGCACCGAGCTGCGGATCACCGCCGTGCACCTCGACAAGACCGCGCGGCGCATCGTCCGCGAGGCCACCGCGCAGGACCCGCACGCGACGATCCGCCTGGTCGCCAACGAGCCGGACCGCCGCGACAAGCGCGAGTACGAGGAGAAGGACCTCGAGGAGCGCTACGACCACCACATCCCGTCCGCCGACGTCGTGGTGTTCGTGGAGATCACGGTGGACGACCCCTCGAACTTCGAGTCCGAGCTGCACGTGCTGGGCGAGGAGCGACACGGCTACCGCGTGCTGCGCGCCCGCAGCTCGACAGTGCCCAACGCCATCGCCGCGCTGCTGCTGCACCTGCGCGACGTCACCGGCGTGGTGCCCCACGTCTACTTCGAGTGGGACGAGGGCAGCCCGGCGACCAACCTCGCGCGCTACCTGCTCTTCGGCGTCGGCGAGGTGGCGCCGGTGACCCGCGAGGTGCTGCGCGAGGCCGAGCCCGACCGCACCCGCCGCCCGGCCGTCCACGTGGGCTGATGGGCTCCGCCCATCACACCGGGGACGCCGGGATCTCGCCCTGGACCTCCTTGGCGGCCTTGCGCGCGGCGACGAGGACCGCGTCCCACACCGGCGAGAACGGCGGCGCGTAGGACAGGTCCATGAACGTCATCTCCTCGACGGTCATGCCGTTCCAGATCGCCGTGGCGAAGACGTCGATGCGCTTGCCCGAGCCCTGCCGCCCGACGATCTGCGCGCCCAGCAGGCGGCCGGTGCGCTGCTCGGCGAGCACCTTGACCGTCATCATCTCCGCGCCCGGCCAGTAGCCCGCGGTCGTCGTCGACTCGACGCTGGTGGCGACGTAGCCGAAGCCGGCGGCGGCGGCCTCGCGCTCGGTCAGGCCGCTACGCCCGATCTCGAGGTCGCAGACCTTGCTGATCGCCGTGCCGATCACGCCCGGGAAGGCGCCGTAGCCGCCGGCGATGTTGGTGCCGATGATCCGCCCGTGCTTGTTGGCGTGGGTGCCCAGCGCGATGTGCACGCCCGCGCCGGAGAGCCGGTGCCGGACCTCGACGCAGTCACCGCCGGCCCACACCCCCGGCGCGGCCTGCATCCGCACGTCGGTGACGATCCCGCCCGAGGGCCCGATGGTCAGCCCGGCGTCGGCGGCGAGCGCGGCGTTCGGCTTCACCCCGAGGCCCATGATGACGATGTCGGCGGGCAGCACCGTGTCGCCCGCGCGCACCGCGGTGACCCGTCCGTCCTCGCCGACGTCGAAGCCGTCGGCGGACGTCCCGGTGATCACCGTGATGCCCATGCCCTCCATGGCCTCGCGGATCAGCGCGCCCATGTCCGGGTCGACCTGCGTGAACGGCTCGGGGGCGTGCTCGACGACCGTGGTCTCGATGCCCCGGACGACCATGGCCTCGGCCATCTCGACACCGATGTAGCCGGCGCCCACCACGACGGCGCGGCGCCGGTCGCCGTCGGCGAGGTCCTTGACGATCTCCTCGCCCTGCTCGAGCGACTGCACCCCGAAGATGCCCTGCGCGTCCGCACCCTCCAGCGGCGGCACGGTCGGGACGGCGCCGGTCGCGATGACGAGCTCGTCGAAGCCCAGCTCGTAGGTGTCGCCGTCGTCGACCCCGCGGACGCTCACCGTCCGCTTCTCGAGGTCGATCGCGGTCGCCTCGGTGCGCATCCGCACGTCGATGCCGGCCTCGCGGTGCTCGCCGGGCGAGCGGGCGATGAGCTGGTCGCGGTCGGGCACGTGCCCGGAGATCCAGTACGGGATGCCGCACGCCGAGTACGACGTGTAGTGCCCGCGTTCGAGGACGACGACCTCGAGCTCGCCGTCGCCGGCGTGGCGCAGGGCGGTCGACGCGGCCGACATGCCGGTGGCGTCGCCCCCGAGGACGACCATCCGCTTGCTCATGGGGCTCCGTTTCGCAGGGGACCGACCGCGGCGGAAGGGTAGGTTCCCGACGTGGCCGGGAGCGACGCTGCGGAGATCGAGGTGGGTGGCCGGACCGTGCGGCTGACCAACCCGGGCAGGGTGTACTTCTCGGCGCGGGGAGAAACCAAACTCGACCTCGCCCACTACTACCTGTCGGTCGCCGACGGCATCGTTCGCGCGCTCTACGAGCGGCCCTGCATGATGCACCGCTTCCCGACGGGCACCGACGGCGAGAAGGTGCACCAGAAGCGGCTGCCCAAGGGCGCGCCGGACTGGGTGCGCACCGTCCGCGTGCACTTCCCGCGCTACAACCGCACCGCCGACGAGCTGTGCGTCACGAGCCCCGCGGACGTGATCTGGGCGGTGCAGATGTCGACCGTCGAGTTCCACCCCTGGAACACCCGCGCCGCCGACGTCGAGACCCCCGACGAGTGGCGCATCGACTTCGACCCGATGCCCGGCGTCGAGTTCCCGACGATCCGGCGCGTGGCCGCGGTGGCCCACGAGGTGCTCGACGAGCTCGGCGCCGTCGGCTTCCCCAAGACCTCGGGCGGCAAGGGCCTGCACGTCTACGTCCGCATCCGCCCCGAGCACTCGTTCACCGAGGTGCGGCGGGCCGCGCTGGCGTTCGCCCGCGAGGTCGAGCGGCGCGCCCCCGACCTCGTCACCACCGCCTGGTGGCGCAAGGACCGCGAGCCCGGCACCGTCTTCCTCGACTGGAACCAGAACACCCGCGACCACACGATCGCCTCGGCCTACTCGGTGCGCGGCACGCCGGAGGCCCGCGTGTCGGCGCCGCTGCGCTGGGACGAGATCGACGACGCGGAGCCCGGCGACTTCACCATCGCGACGATGCCGGCGCGCTACGCCGAGGTCGGCGACCTCACCGCCGGCATCGACGAGGCCGTGTTCGACCTCCGCGCGCTGCTCGAGTGGGCCGACCGCGACGCGGACGTGCCGGACGAGCCGCCCGAGGTGTGACGCCGCTAGAAGCGGATGCCGTTCCAGGGCACGCTCGGCGCGGCGAGCAGCCGCGCGAGCCGGCCGGCCGCACCCGGGGTGCGCTCCTCGAGGCGCCCGGCCCGCGCGAGCACCCGGGGGTCGGCGCCGCCGAGGTAGAGCGAGCCGAGCGTCGCGGCGTCGAGGGCGACGTCCGGCTCGGCGGTGGTGGTGACGACCCGCGGCTCGACGGGGTCGGTCGTGTCGAGCAGCCAGGTGCCCGCGGCGTGGCCCGCGGGGTCGGCGACGGCGAGGACGAGCTGCTCGGTGACGGGGTAGCGGCGGGCCCCGAACGCCGCCGGGACGTCGAGGATCCGCAGCCACAGCATCTCGCGGCCGGCCCCCGCCGCGGCGGCCCGCGGGTCGGTGAGCAGCCACGGCAGCGGCTCGTCGGTCGAGGCGTCGTTCCAGATCACGGCGCCGACGAGGTCCAGCGAGACGAGGTGGCGCCACAGCTCGCGGTACGACTCCGGCGTGGTGGCCTGCAGGTCGAGCACGGCGATCTCGCCGGCCCCGCCCGCCCAGTCCTGGGCGACGCGGTAGACGACGTAGCCGTCGGGCCGGCCCGTGGCGTCCGACCACAGCACCGCGTGCCGGTGCGGGTCGGCCGTCATGCCGCTGAAGGTGTTCTCGCCGGTCATCAGCGCCGTCCACGACATGCCCGTGCGGTCCATCGACCCCGGGTGCCGGCGCCGGGCGCGGTCCTGCACGGGGCCGGCGGCCGACGGCAGCGTCGCCACGTCGAGGGTGCGCAGCCGCCCCGTCGCCTCGGGCGCGCGGAACGTCGCCGTGCGGGTGTCCAGGCGCAGCGCGCGGTTCCAGCTGGCCAGCCCGAAGCCGAAGCGCTCGTACAGCGCGCCCTGGGTGGAGGTCAGCGCGGCGACCGGGGTGCCGGCGCGGGCGGCGTCGGCGAGGTCGTCGACGAGCACGGCGCGCAGCAGCCCGCGGCGCCGGTGGGTCGAGCGCACGCCGATCGAGGTGACCGCGTCCACGGCGACCTCGCCGCCGGGCACGCTCATCCGCGTGTCCCACGAGCGCAGCGTCGCGACGGGCGCCGGGTCGCCGGTCTCGTACACCCCGCGCAGCCGCTGGCCGACGTAGTCCGCGGCCGCCCGCGCCAGGTCGCCCGGGGGGACGCGGGGCCGCAGGAACGCCGCGAGCATCGCGCGGGCCCACGTGACGGTGTCCGCGTCGGCCACGCCCTCGGCGGCGTGCGGGACGATCCGGCGGACCTCGTGCGTCACGAGCGCTTCACGGACGGGCGGTGGCGGCGAGCTGCCCGCAGGCGGCGGCGATCTCGCGCCCGCGGGTGTCGCGGACGGTGCACGCCACGCCGCCGTCGCGCACCCGCCGGACGAACTCGGCCTGCACCGGGGCGGGGCTCGCGTCCCACTTGCTGCCCGGGGTCGGGTTCAGCGGGATGAGGTTGACGTGCACCAGGCGCCCGAGGTGCTTGTGGGCCAGCTTGGCCAGCAGGTCGGCGCGCCAGGGCTGGTCGTTGACGTCGCGGATCAGCGCGTACTCGATGGAGATGCGCCGCCCGGTGACCTCGGCGTAGTGCCGCGCGGCGCCGAACACCTCGGCGACCGGCCAGCGGGTGTTCACCGGCACGAGGGTGTCGCGCAGTTCGTCGTCGGGCGTGTGCAGCGAGACCGCGAGGGTCACCTGCAGGCCCTCGTCGGCGAGCCGGTGGATCGCGGGCACGAGGCCGACCGTCGACACGGTGACCGAGCGCTGCGAGAGACCCAGGCCCGCCGGCGGGGCGTCGCAGAGCCGGTGCACGGCGTCGACGACGCGCGCGTAGTTGGCCAGCGGCTCGCCCATGCCCATGAACACGACGTTGGACAGGCGGCGCAGGTCGGCGCCGAGCTCGCCGCCCTTGACCGCGGCGGCCGCCGAGCGGACCTGCTCGACGATCTCGGCGGTCGAGAGGTTGCGCTCGAGGCCGTTCTGGCCGGTGGCGCAGAACGGGCAGGCCATGCCGCACCCGGCCTGGCTGGAGATGCAGACGGTGGCGCGGTCGGGGTAGCCCATGAGGACGCTCTCGACCAGGGCACCGTCGTTCGCGCGCCACAGCGTCTTGCGGGTGGCGCCGCCGTCGCAGTCGACCACCGAGGTGGGCGTGAGCAGCTCGGGCAGCAGGGCCGGGCCGAGCGTGTCCCGCGCGGCGGCGGGCAGGTCGGTCATCGTCCCCGCGTCGGCCTCGAGGCGGGTGAAGTAGTGGCGGGAGAGCTGGTCGGCCCGGAAGGCCGGCAGGCCCAGCTCGGTGACCGCGTCGCGGCGGGCGGCCGGGTCGAGGTCGGCGAGGTGGCGCGCGGGGCGGCCGCGCCGGCTGCCGCGGGGCGACAGCGAGAGGACGGGGCCGGCAGCGCCGGCGGCATCGGCACCGATCGGGGCGGGCTCGCTCATCGCGTCCGGTCCCGGAGCATCTCGACGAGGCCGACCCGGTCGGCCGCGGACAGCAGGAGCAGCACGCCCGCGAGCACGCCGAGCAGGCCCTGCGAGACGAACCCGCCCGCGGTGCCCAGCGTGATGAGGGCCGACAGCAGGCCCATGGCGACGAGCGCGATCCCGAGCCAGCGCGTGGGGCGCTGACCGGTGGCGCGGCTGAGCAGCACGAACGCCCCGCCGGTGAGCAGCAGCGCGATGCCCGGCAGGAACGCCGAGCCGCTGAGCAGCCCGAGCACGATCGACGCGACGATCACCGCGACGATCACGCCGCCGCCGAGGCGCAGCACCTCGGTGGACCGCGAGGTGTCGAACGGGCGTGGCCCGCGCCGGCGGTTCTCCACGCCGATGCCGATGGCGACCGCGATGCCGACCGCGAGCACCAGCGTGCCCGCGCCGTCGGCCGCGAGCCCGAGCGTGCCCACGGCCAGCCAGACCAGCCCGGCGCCGATCTCGACGAGCACCGGGTCGATGCGCACGGCGCGACCGCTCGGCCGCGGGGACGACCCCCCGGAGCTGCGATATCCACCGCCACCGCCGGCACCGCTGAAGCCGGCGGGACGGCCGGGGCCGCCGCCGTGGCCGGCCTGGTAGCCACCGTGGTGGCCCCCGGGGCCACCGGGACGACCCTGCCCACCGGGGCCGGGGTACCCGGACGGCGGACGCGGAGGGGGATACGCGGACACGACATCCACGGTAACGCCACCGCGCCTCTGCTCCGGACGCCAGCCCCGCCCGTCAACCCCCGGCTCGCCGCCGGATCTCCGCGACCACGGCGGGCAGCACCTCGTGCACGTCGCCGATCACCGCCCACGTCGCGCGGCTCACCATCGGCGCCTCGGGATCGGTGTTGACGGCGAGGATCGCGCGGGCGTTCATGCACCCCACCCAGTGCTGGGTGGCGCCGCTGATCCCGCAGGCGATGTAGAGGTCCGGGCTGACGCGGGTGCCGGTGAGCCCGACCTGGTCGCTGTGCGGGCGCCACCCGTTGTTGGTGGCCACCCGCGAGCACCCGACGGCCCCGCCGACCAGCCCCGCGAGCTCCTCGAGCACGGCGTAGCCCTCGGCGCTGCCGACCCCGCGGCCGCCGGACACGACGACCGGCGCGGTGGCGAGCGTCATGCCGCTGGCCCGCGCCCGGCGCTCGACGAGCCGGGCGCGCGGCACCGTCTCGTCGAGCTCCGGGACGAACGCGCGCACCGTCACCTCGGCGGCCGCGGCGGTCTCGGTGGGCGTGCGGGTCCCGGTGCCCAGCGTGGCGAAGCGGATCGGGGCGTCGAGCTCGGCGTCCTCGAGCAGGATGCCGCCGGCCCGCTCGCGGGTGACCTCCCACGGGGCGCCGGGCCGGATCTCCAGGCACGCCGTCGCCAGCGGCACGCCGACCGCGCCGGCCGCCCAGGCCATCGCCTCGGTGCTCGCGTCGGTGGCCGCCGCGAGCACCGCGACGGGCCGCTCGGCGGCCACGAGCTGGGCCAGCGCCTCCCCGACGGTGGCGGGCCCGGCGTCGGCGAGCAGCTCGTGGCGCAGCAGGTGCAGCGTCGACACGCCCCGCTTGACGAGGTCGTCGGGCAGGTCGCCCGGCTCCCCGACCGCGACCGCCCCGACACCGTCGCCCAGTCCGTCGGCCAGGTCCCGCGCGGCCGCCAGGACCTCGGCGGACGCCGCGGCCAGGACGCCCTCGCCGTCGCGTTCGATCATCGCGAGCACCATCAGCGCACCCTCCCCAGCTCGGTCAGGACGTCGACGACGGCGGGCGCCGCCGCGGCCCCGCGCCCCAGGACGACGGTCTCCGCGCGGGCCTCGGGCCGGTGGCGCAGCCGGCGGGTCCGCAGCCCGCCGGTGGCGGTCGGGACCGCGAGCACCCGGATCGGCGCCTTCTTCGCCCGCAGCCGGCCCTTGATCGTCGGGTAGCGCGGCAGGTTGAGGCCCTCGAGCACCGCGGCGAGCGCGGGCAGCGGGGCCTCGTGCACCTCGACGCCCTCGGGGACGTGACGCTCCAGGCGCACCCGCCCGTCGCCGGTGTCGATCCCCTTGACCCCGCCGACCACCGGGCGCCGCAGCACCGCGGCCACGCGGAAGCCCACCTGCGCGTGCCCGGCGTCCGCCGACGCCTCCCCGAACAGCACGAGGTCGTAGGGCCGCAGGTCGGGCACCGCGCCGACGATCGCCGCGGCGGTGACCTCCGGGTCGGGGTCGGCCACGGGTGCCTCGACGCGCACCGCGTGGTCGGCGCCCATCGACATCGCGTAGCGCAGCTGCTCGTCGGCCTCGGGCGGCCCGACGGTGAGCACGCCCGCCGACCCGCCGGTGCGCTCGGCGATCCGCACCGCCTCCTCGACCGCGCACTCCTCGTGCGGGCCGATGGTGAAGCCGAGGTGGCGGGTGTCGATCGCCGTGGCGTCGGCGGTCAGCGCGATCTCCGCGCCCACCGCGGGGACGCGCTTGATGCAGACCAGGACGTCCATGCGCACCTCACCTCATCCGCGCGTCGTCGGGGTCGAACAGCGGCGTCCGCCCGGCCCGGGCGACCGTGACCGGGTAGCGCTCCCCCAGGTACTCGACGAGCAGGCCAGTCCCCTCCACGGCGTGCCACGGCGGCAGGTACGCCATGAGCAGGTGCGTGCCGAGCGACGGGGCGGCGCCGGCGCTGGTGACGTACGACGGGCGCCCGCGCCGGTCGGTGATCCGCGCGCCGTCGGCGGTGAGCACCGGCTCGCCGCCCTGCGGGTACCGCCGGTGTGTCGAGGCATCGAGGGTCAGCGTGCACAGCGTCGCCTCGGGCTCGCCCTCGCGTGCCTTGGTGTACGCGGCCTTGCCGACGAAGTCCGCGGACTTGAGCCCCGGCAGCGCGAGCCCGGCCTCGACGGGGCCGTGCTCGCCGTCGAGCTCGTGGCCCATGAGCCGGTAGCCCTTCTCGATGCGCGCCGTGGTGCCGTAGACGCCGATGCCGGCGGGCACGATCCCGTGCGGTGCGCCGGCCTCGGCGATCGCGTCCCACAGCCGCAGGCCGCACTCGGTCGGCGCGTGCAGCTCCCACCCGAGCTCGCCGACGTAGGACAGGCGCAGCGCGAGCACCGGGATCGACCCGATGGTGATGGCGCGCCCGGTGGCGAAGCCGAACGCCTCGTGCGACACGTCGTCCTCGGTGACCGCCGCGAGCACGTCGCGCGCCCGCGGCCCCCAGAGCCCGAGCGTGCACACCGCCGACGTCACGTCGACCAGCGCGACGGAGCCGTCGACCGGCAGGTGGCGGGTGAACCAGTGCAGGTCGCGCGCCCCGTCCGACCCGCCGGTGACCACCCGGAAGTGCTGGTCGCCGAGCCGCACGACGGTGAGGTCGCTGCGGAACCCGCCGTCGGGCCCGAGCACCGGCGTGTAGATCACGCGCCCGACCGGGCGGTCCATCTGCGCGACGCAGAGGTGCTGGAGGTACGCGAGCGCGCCCGGGCCGCGGACGTCGAACTGCGCGAACGCGCTGAGGTCGATCATCGCGACGCCGCGGCGCATCGCCAGGTGCTCGGCGTTGATGATCGGCGACCACCAGCGGGCGTCCCACTCGTGCGGGCGGTCCTCGACGCCGAGCTCGGCGACGAGCGGCTCGTTGGACCGGTACCACTGCGGGCGCTCCCAGCCCGCGACCTCGAAGAACTCGGCGCCGAGAGCCTCCTCGCGACCGAAGAAGGGCGAGCGGCGCGCGCCGCGGTCGGAGCTCCACTGCTCGCGCGGGTGGATGATCCCGTAGGTCTTGTTGAAGCCCTCGGCGGCGCGGGCCCGCACGTGGGCGCGGGTGCGCTCGTGCGGGGCGAAGCGGGCGACGTCGGCGGCGTGCGGGTCGATCTCGGGGACGCCCGCGGTCATCCACTCCGCGATGAGCCGCCCGACGCCGGGGCCCTCCTTGATCCACACGGCGGCCGCGGACCACAGGCCCGCCACCTCCGGGGTCTCCCCCAGCAGCGGGTGGCCGTCCGGGGTGAGCGAGAGCAGCCCGTTGATGGCGTGCCGGATGCCGGCGTCGGGGCGGTCGAGGATGCTCGCGAAGAGCTCGAGCGCCGCCTCCATCTGCGGGTCGAAGTCGTCGGGGGTGAAGGGCAGCTGGGTCGGCGAGAGCGCCGCGGCGGCCAGCGACGGGATGTCGTCGGGGTCGCAGAGGATCGGCCGGTGGGCGTAGGACCCGATCTCGAGGTCGGCGCCGCTCTGCCGCTCGTACATCAGCGGGTCCATGTCGCGGATGATCGGGAACGCGATCTCGCGCCCGGTGGCCGCGAGCTCCGCGATCGGCCCCACGTCGATCATCTGGTGCACGGCGGGCGTCAGCGGGATCGTCGCGCCGGCCAGCGCCGCGATCCGCGGGCTCCACACGCCGCAGGCCACGACGACGTACTCGGCCTCGACGTCGCCGCGGTCGGTGCGCACGCGGCGCACCCGCCCGTCCTCGGTGTCGATCGCGAGCACCTCGGTGAGCGCGGACACGGTGAGCGCGCCCGCCGCGGTCGCCCGCTCGCGCATCAGCTCGCCGGCCCGCAGCGGGTCGACCACGGCCACCGACGGCGTCCAGAACGCCCCGAGCAGCGGCGAGGGGTCGAGGAACGGGACCTTGTCGACCACCTCGGCCGGCGTGATCAGCTCGGCGTCAATGCCCCACGCCCGCGCCGACGACATCCGCCGGTCGAGCTCCTGGACGCGCTCCGGGGTGCGGGCGACCTCGATCCCGCCGCAGGTCGTCAGCGTCCCGAGCTCGGTGTACTGGCGCATCGAGTCGCCGGTGAGCAGCGTGATCTCGCGGGAGTGGTCGACCGGGAAGACGAAGTTCGACGCGTGCCCGGTGGACCCGCCCGGGTCGGGCAGCGGCCCCTTGTCGACGAGCAGGATGTCGCGCCAGCCCAGCCGCGCGAGGTGGTGCACGACGGCGTTGCCGACGATGCCGGCCCCGATGACGACGACCTGGGCGCGGTCCGGGAACGGTGTCACGGTGGCTCCTCGGGGTCACGCGGCCGTGCGGCGGGCCTGCGACAGCCACCGCACGGTCGGCTCGATCTGGTTGAACGTGAAGAGGTGCAGCCCCGCGAGCTCGCACCCGGACGCCGCGAGGCCCCCGACGAGCTCGTCGGGGGTGTGGCGCCCGCCCCGCAGCAAGGCCCCCGCGGTGGCGCGGTGGGAGCGGGCGAAACGCACGGCGTCGGCGACCCCGATCCGCACCGAGAGCCGCAGCAGCCGCGCGGCGTCCACGACGCCGGGCACGCCGGCGATCACCGGCAGGTCGATCCCCCGGGCCCGGGCCTCGCCGGCGAACCGGCACACGAGGTCGGCGTCGAAGCACAGCTGCGTGACCGTGTAGTCGGCGTGGAACTGCTTGACCCGCAGGTCGGCCCACAGCACGTCGTCGGCGATCCGGTGGTGGCCGTCGGGGTAGGACGGGACGCCCACCCGCGGCGGGCGCCGGTCGAGGTCCTCCATCGCCCGCAGCAGCGCGAGCCCGTCGGGCAGGTCCCCGGCGGGCTCGCGCGCGTCGCCGCCGACCACGAACACCTCGCGGACCCCGGCCGCGGCGAGCCGGTCGAGGTGCCCGGCCAGCTCGCCGCGGTCGCGCACGCTGCGCGCCGCGAGGTGGGGCACCGCCGCGAACCCGCGCGCGGCGAGCGCGACGGCCGTGTCCACCGTGGCCGCGAGGCCCCGGCTCGGGGCGGCGGTGACGGTCACCGTCGCCCCGGCCGGGAGGTCCGCGGCCGCGTCCAGCACCCCCGCCGTCGGCGCCACCTCGAAGCGCGGCGCGGCCAGCAGGGTCGCGAGCGTGGTGACGTGGTCCATGACCGGCCCCCGCTCAGCCCTTGGGCGTCTGCTTGCGCGGGTCGACGAACGGCTTCTCGACCACGACGCCGTCGCGCACGTCGTCCAGGGTGGCGATCTGCAGCGTCGTCCCCAGCGGCGTGGACGGCGTCGCCACCATCGCCAGGCCGATGTTGCGCTCGAGCCGCGGCGACCAGCAGGCGCTGGTCACGGTGCCGACGCGCTCGCCCGCCTCGTTGCGCACCGTGAACGGCTCGATCATCGACCCGTCGTTGAACGTGCCCAGGCGCGCGCCGCCGATCTCGACGCCGACCATCGACCGCGAGAGCCCTCGCGCCTTGGCGCGGATCAGCGCGTCCTTGCCGACGAAGTCGGCCTCCTGGTCGAGGTCGACCATCCACGTGTAGTCGTAGCCGACCTCGAGCGGGTTGGTGTCGAGGGTGATGTCGCAGCCGTAGGCGAGCATGCCGCCCTCGATGCGCCGCATGTGGCACGGGCCGATCGGGCGCATCCCGTGCGGGCGGCCCGCCTCCCAGACCCGGTCCCAGAGCCGGCCGGCGTTCGCGACGGCGTCGCGCAGGTAGATCTCGTAGCCGATCTCGGCGCTGTAGCCGGTGCGGCTGACGACGACCTCCATGCCGTCGATCACCGCGTGCCGCAGGTGGTAGTACGGCATCTCGGCGACGTCGGTCCCGAACAGGTCGGTGACCACGGCCTTGGCCTTCGGGCCCTGGACCTGCACCGGGGCGACGTCGATCTCGCGGACCTGCACGTCCCAGCCGCCGGCGTGGGCCAGGCCGCTCGCCCACAGCCCGACGTCGGAGTCGGCGAGCGAGAGCCAGAAGCGGTCCTCCTCGACCCGCAGGAGCACGGGGTCGTTGATGATCCCGCCGTCGGGCGCGGTGATGAACACGTACTTGCACTGGCCGACCGCGCACTTGGTCAGGTCGCGCGGCACCAGCATGTTGGTGAACGCGAACGCGTCCGGGCCGACGATCTCGATCTGGCGCTCGACGCCGACGTCCCACAGGGTCACGTCCTCGAGCAGCGCCCAGTACTCGGCGATCGGGTCGCCGTAGTGGCGCGGGTGGTACGTGTGGTTGTAGACGCTGTACATCGCCACGCCGTGCGCGCGCGACTTCCAGAAGTACGGCGACTTCCGCAGCCGGGGGTACAGCAGGATCCCGGGATTCGTCACCACCGTCGACGACGGCTCCGGTACGAGCTCCACCGCCGCCCGGGTGGGCAGGACGTCCGTCATCAGCACCTCACTTCATCGTGCGTCCGGCGGCCCCCCGAGCCTGCATACGGACGATGTTGCGCTTCCCGCAACCGGTTTCGCTGGACGCAACCAGAGTGCGACCGTGACCGAGATCACGTCAAGAGATCCGGATCAGTGGGTTTCTGGAGCGTTACAGCTGGTCACGGCCGGACGAGCCCGGACGGTTCCCGGCGGGTGTGCACGCGGTACGCGACGGGCAGCGCGAGGCCGGGGGTGCCGTCGATCGCCTTCTGCGCGACGGCGGGGGTGAACTCGATGCGCAGGACGTCGGCGAGCGTCGTGCGGTCGGCGAAGCGCCACAGGGTGTCGACGCGGCGCACCGCGAAGCCCTGCCCGGCGAAGAAGCGCTCGGCGGCGCCGGGGTCGTAGCGCGGGGCCGAGGCGCG
Source organism: Actinomycetospora rhizophila (assembly GCF_042657905.1). Taxonomy (NCBI): domain Bacteria; kingdom Bacillati; phylum Actinomycetota; class Actinomycetes; order Pseudonocardiales; family Pseudonocardiaceae; genus Actinomycetospora; species Actinomycetospora rhizophila. Next base: position 48,079 of record NZ_JBHSKG010000010.1, read on the forward strand.
CATCCAGGACCCGTAGGAGTGGCGGGTGGCGTCGAGGTCGACGATCACGAGCACCCCGCCCGGGCGCAGCACCCGCGACGCCTCGGCCAGCCCGGGCTCGCAGCCGGGGCCGAAGAAGTAGGCGGTGCGGGCGTGCACGACGTCGGCGCAGTCGTCGGGCAGCGGCAGGGCGGCCGCGCTCCCCTGCTCGGCGCGGACGCCGGGCAGGCCCTCGACGCGCTCGCGGGCGCGGGCCACCAGCGGGGCGTGCGGCTCGACGCCCACCACCGTGCGCGCCCGCTGCGCGAACCGGGGCAGGTGGTAGCCGTCGCCGCAGCCGACGTCGACGACGTCCGCGCCGTCGTGGGGGGCGAGCTCGGCGACCGTGTCCCACAGCGCGCCGGTGGCGTCCTGCGCCTCGTTCTCGCGCTCGTAGACCTCGGGCCAGCGCCAGATGTTCGGGGACTCGACGACGTCGCGGGAGACGGAGCGCAGCGGAGCTCGACCCTCCGATCCTTTGCTTGCCCTGGTCACACGTGCACGGGGACGAGCACGAGCAGCAGGAGCCAGGCCATCGGCGCCGAGGTGACCAGCGAGTCGAGGCGCTCCATCAGCCCGCCGTGGCCGGGGATGGTGTGGCCCATGTCCTTGATGCCGAGGTCGCGCTTGATGAGCGACTCGACGAGGTCGCCGGTGACGGCGGTGGCCACCAGCAGCGGCCCGACGATCAGCCCGTACCACCAGTGGTCGTCGAGCAGCAGCGCCACGCACAGGCACGCGCCCGTGGAGCCGGCGATCAGCGACCCGGCCAGGCCCTCCCACGACTTCTTCGGGCTGACCTTCGGCGCCATCGGGTGCTTGCCGAACAGCGCGCCCAGCGCGTAGCCGCCGGTGTCGGAGCAGATGACGACGATGAGGAACGTCAGCACGCGCGCGGTGCCGTCGGCGGGGACGACGAGCATCGACCCGAACGCCATGCACAGCGGCACCCAGCACAGCACGAGCATCGAGGCGCCCACGTCGCGCACGAAACCGGCCGCGCCCAGGCGCATGCGCCACAGGAAGCAGCCCAGCACCGTCACCAGCAGCGCGCCCAGGATGCCCTCGGTGCCGAACGGCCAGGCCAGCCAGATCATCGCCTGCCCGCCGACCAGCACCGGGACCCGCGACAGGCGGATGCCCGCGCCGCGGTGCAGGGCGCCGAACAGCTCCCAGGTGCCGATCACCGCCGAGATCGCGACGATGCCGATCCACGCCTGCCGGACGGTCAGCAGCGCGACCAGGATGACCGCGCCCATCGCGAGGCCCACCCCGATGGCCACGGGCAGGTTGCGCCCGGCGCGGGAGGACTTGGGCTTGTCCTCCGCCGGGGTCGCCGGGGTCGCCGCGGACCCGGCGGCGTCGGCCGCTGCCGGGGCGGGGCGCCGGGGCCGCGATGCGGAGGAGGGCATGGGGACCTCAGACCTCGAGGAGCTCGGCTTCCTTGTTCTTCACGAGGTCGTCGACCGCGGCGACGTAGCGCGCGGTGACGCTCTCGAGCTCCTTCTCGGCGCGCTGTTCCTCGTCCTCGCCGGCCTCGCCGTCCTTGACGATGCGCTGGAGCTCGCTCATGGCGTTGCGACGCACGCTGCGGATGGACACCTTGGCGTCCTCGCCCTTGCTGCGCGCCACCTTGACCATGTCCTTGCGGCGCTCCTCGGAGAGCTGCGGGAACACGACGCGGATGATCTGGCCGTCGTTGCTCGGGTTGACGCCGAGGTCGGAGTCGCGGATCGCGCGCTCCATGCTCTGCAGCTGGCTCGCGTCGTAGGGCTTGATGACCGCCATCCGCGCCTCGGGCACCTGCACCGACGCGAGCTGGTTCAGCGGGGTCCACGCGCCGTAGTACTCGACGTTGATGCGGTTGAACATCGCCGGGCTCGCGCGACCGGTGCGCACGCCGCCGAGGTCCTCCTTGGCGACGCTGACCGCCTTCTCCATCTTCTCCTCGGCGTCGAGGAGCGTCTCGTCGATCATGTGTCGCCTCTCCTCAGGAGCCGGATGGGGTGTGGACCAGCGTGCCGATCCTCTCACCCCGCACCGCGCGTGCGATGTTCCCGTCGACCAGCAGGTTGAACACCATGATCGGCATGTTGTTGTCCATGCACAGGCTGAAGGCGGTGGCGTCCGCGACCTTCAGGCCCTTCTCCAGCACCTCGCGGTGGGAGATCTCGTGGAACATCGTCGCCGTGGGGTCGAGCTTGGGGTCGGCGGTGTAGACGCCGTCGACACCCTTGGCCATGAGCACGATCTCGCACTCGATCTCCAGCGCGCGCTGGGCGGCCGTGGTGTCGGTGGAGAAGTAGGGCATCCCGACGCCGGCGCCGAAGATGACGACGCGGCCCTTCTCGAGGTGGCGCATCGCGCGCCGCGGGATGTAGGACTCGGCGACCTGGCCCATGGTGATCGCGGTCTGCACCCGGGTGTCGATGTGGTGCTCGCGCTCGAGGAAGTCCTGGAGGGCCAGGCAGTTCATGACCGTGCCGAGCATGCCCATGTAGTCCGCGCGCTGGCGCTGCATGCCGTAGCGGTGCAGCTCCTCGCCGCGGAAGAAGTTGCCGCCGCCGATGACGACGGCGATCTGGATGCCGGAGTTCACGACGTCGGCGATCTGGCGGGCGACGGTCTGCACGACGACCGGGTCGACCCCGACCCCGCCGCCGCCGAACATCTCGCCGCCGAGCTTGAGCAGGACCCGGCGATGTCCGGAACGGGCATCGGGGCCCGCGTCCGACACGGTCTGGGGACTGGCCACGCGCTCTCCTCCCACCGACGGGGACGTGCTCTGCGAGTGCGTCGGGGGCGGGGCCGGGCGTGGACCCGGCCCCGCCCCCGCACGACTCAGGGCTGGCCGACCTCGAAGCGCGCGAAGGTACGGACGGACACGCCCGCCTCCTCCAGCACCTTGCCGACCGTCTTCTTGTCCACGGCCACCGAGTCCTGCTCGAGGAGCACGGTGTCCTTGTAGTAGCCGTTGAGCCGACCCTCGACGATCTTCTCGAGGATCTTCTCGGGCTTGCCCTCCTCGCGGGCGGTGGCCTCGGCGATGCGCTTCTCGTTGTCCACCACGTCCGAGGGGACCTCGTCGCGGGTGGTGTAGAGCGGGCGCGCCGCCGCGACCTGCATGGCCGCGCCGCGGGCCGCCTCGGCGGCCTCGTCGCCGTCGCCGGTGTAGCCGACGACCACGCCGATGGCCGGCGGGAGGTCCGACGAGCGACGGTGGAGGTAGGTCGCGGTCGGGCCGTCGAGCAGCGCGACACGGCGCAGCTCGAGCTTCTCGCCGATGCGCGCCGAGAGCTCCTGGACCTTGTCCTCGACCGTGCCCTCACCGAGGGACGCGGCCTTGAGCGACTCGAGGTCCTTGGTGCCGCTCGCGAGCGCCACGCCGAGGATGTCCTCGGCGAGCTGCACGAAGTCGGCGTTCTTGGCGACGAAGTCGGTCTCGGAGTTGAGCTCGATCATCGCGCCGTCGCGGGCGGCCACCACGCCGTTGGCGGTGGTGCGGCCGGCCCGCTTGCCGACGTCCTTCGCACCCTTGATGCGCAGGGCCTCGACGGCCTTGCCCATGTCGCCCTCGTTCTGCTCGAGGGCCTTCTTGCAGTCCATCATCCCGGACCCGGTGAGGTCCCGGAGCTTCTTCACGTCCGCAGCGGTGTAGTTCGCCATGGTGCGGCTCTCGTCCGTCCTCGTGTCGTGTGGGTGCTGGCGATCGGTGGGCCGACCGTCAGCCGGCCCCGCCCTGCGGGGTCGGGGCGCCGTTCTGCTGCCCGGCCTCGGGCGCGGCGGCGATCGCGTTGTCGTCGCTCTCCGAGTTCGCGTCGACGGTGCCGGCGGTGCGCTCGGGGCGGCTGACCGGCGTGGTGTCGTCGCCGATGGCGTTGGTGGTCGCCTCGGCCTCGGGGGTCGCGACCGGCGCGTCGCCGGGGGCGTCCACCGCGGAGCTGGTGCTGCCCTGCTCCAGGCCGGTCGGCGCGCTGGCGCCGTCCCCGCCCTGCGCCATGAGCTCCTGCTCCCACTCGGCCAGCGGCTCGTCCTCGCCGCGCTCGCCGCCGTCGCGCTGGCCGCGGGCCTGCAGGCCGTCGGCGCACGCCTGGGCGACCACGCGGGTCAGCAGCGCCGCCGACCGGATGGCGTCGTCGTTGCCCGGGATCGGGTAGTCGACCTCGTCGGGGTCGCAGTTGGTGTCGAGGATGGCGACGACCGGGATGTTGAGCTTCCGGGCCTCACCGACCGCGATGTGCTCCTTCTTGGTGTCGACCACCCACACCGCGCTGGGCACGCGGCCCATGTCGCGGATACCCCCGAGGGTCTTCTCGAGCTTGTCGTGCTCGCGGGTGAGCATGAGGATCTCCTTCTTGGTGCGACCCTCGAAGCCCCCGCTCTGCTCCATGGCCTCCAGCTCCTTGAGCCGCTGGAGGCGCTTGTGCACGGTCTGGAAGTTGGTGAGCATGCCGCCCAGCCAGCGCTGGTTCACGAACGGCATGCCGACGCGGCGCGCCTGCTCGTCGATGGCCTCCTGGGCCTGCTTCTTCGTGCCGACGAAGAGCACCGTGCCGCCGTGGGCGACGGTCTGCTTGACGAACTCGTAGGCGCGATCGACGTAGGACAGCGTCTGCTGCAGGTCGATGATGTAGATGCCGTTGCGCTCGGTGAAGATGAAGCGGCGCATCTTGGGGTTCCAGCGGCGGGTCTGGTGACCGAAGTGGACACCGGAGTCCAGCAGCTGGCGCATCGTGACGACGGCCATGCGGTGGAACGACCTCTCTCGGCGGCCCGGCACGTCGACCGGACCTGGCGGTTGTCGCGACGGTCCCGGTCGGGCCGTCGCCCTGGTGCCCTCGGTGAACCGGTCCCGGCAACCCGCTCGGAGGCGGGACCGCCCGGGTGCCGGCAGCGCACGAGCGTGCGAGCGCTTGCGAGGACACGCGAAGTCGGCCCGTGCACCCCCACGACAGTGGAGACGACGAACCGCTGGTCACGAGTGTACCCGCGCGCCTCCTCCCGCTTCCCCGCGCCCTCGCCGACGCACGGGGTGGTGTCAGCGTGGGGGCCACGCTGACGTCCAACGTCAGGAAACCCGCCCGCTCGATCGCGCGAGACACCCGGGTCGGGCGACGTCGGAGATCACCAGGACGGGGTGCACCTCGGACGGCGCCACGAGGTGCGTGGGGTCCTGCTGATCTCCGGGATGCGGGGTCCTCGCCCGGTCGAGGGAGCCGATCGGGCCCCGGCTGCGTCCAACCCCGTGTGACCCGTCGTCCCCCGGCCGCCGTCGTGCTCGCCGCCCTGATCTCGGCCCTGCTCGCCGGACCCGCCGCCGCCGCGCCCGCTCCCCCGCCCGTCGTGCCCGTCGGCGCCTTCGGGTGGCCCGTCGCCGGGGTGGACGGGCGCGCCGCGCCGGCCACCGCGGGCGCCCCGGGCACGGTGACGCGGCTGTTCGACCCGCCGCCGCACTACTACGGCCGCGGGCACCGGGGCGCCGACGTGGCGGGGCGGCCGGGGCTCGCGGTGATCGCCGCGGGCGACGGGGTCGTGGTGTTCGCCGGCCGGGTGGCCGGGCGCGGCGTGGTCTCGGTGGAGCACGCCGCCGGGCTGCGCACGACCTACGAGCCGGTGGCGGCCGCCGTCGCGCCGGGCGCGCGGGTCCGCCGGGGCGACACGCTGGGCGCGCTCGAGCCCGGGCACCGCGGCTGCCCCGTCGCCGCCTGCCTGCACTGGGGCCTGCGCCGCCCGTCGGCCGACCCCGCGGCGGGCGCGCTCGAGTACCTCGACCCGCTCCTGCTGCTGGGGCTCGGCCGGGTGCGCCTGCTCCCGACCGGCCCCTGAGGCGCCTCAGGCGTGCTGGAGCTCGGCGAGCCGGGCGCGCAGCCGCATCACCGCGCGCGTGTGCAGCTGGCAGACCCGCGACTCGGTGACCCCGAGGACCCGCCCGATCTCGGCGAGGGTCAGGTTCTCGAAGTAGTAGAGGCCGACGACGGTGCGGTCGCGCTCGGCGAGCTGCCCGACCGCCTCGGCGAGCAGGCGGCGGGTCTCCCGGTCCTCCATCGCCGAGAGCGGGTCCTCGGCGCCGGTGTCGGGCAGCGAGTCGGCGAGCGACGGCGCGCCCGCCCCGTCCACCGACCCGCCCCCGCGGCCCGCGGCGACGAGCTCGTCGAGCGCGGCGACGCTGGTCATCGCGATCTGCCCGAACGTCGAGCGGAGGTCCTCGGTGGAGGTGTCCAGCTCGGCGGCGAGCTCGGAGTCACTGCACGAGCGCTGCTCGCGGCCCTCGAGGCGCTCGATGGCGCGCTCGATCTCGCGGGCCCGGGAGCGCACCGAGCGCGGCACCCAGTCCTGGGAGCGGAGCTCGTCGAGGATCGCGCCGCGGATGCGCTGCATCGCGTAGACCTCGAACTTCCGGCCGCGGTCGGGCTCGAAGCGCTCGATGGCGTCGACGAGGCCGAAGATCCCGCACTGGATGAGGTCCGCGACGTCCACGTGGGCGGGCAGGCCGGTGCCCACGCGGCCGGCGACGTACTTGACCAGTGGCGCGTAGTGCAGCACCAGCCGGTCCTTGGTCGACTTGCGCGGGTCGTCCGCGTAGGCGGCCCAGAGGTCGGCGATGCCGGCCTCGACCATCGCCTCCTCGTCGGCGCCGCCCGGCGAGGCACCGCCGAGCGTCGCGGGCAGGACGTGGCCGTCGGGGGCCACGGCAGGAGTCGCCGGCTGCTGGTGGCGCGACCCGTCCGCCGGCGCGGGCACCGGCGCGAGGGCCGTGGCGCCGTCGGTGGCGGGACCGGCCGGGTCGCGGCGCCCGGGAGCCCGGCGGCGCGGCGTGCGGGCGGCGACCCCGGCGGCGCGCACGGCGGCGTCCGAGTTCGACCCCGGCAGGGCCGGCAGCGGGCCGGTCTGCGGCCCGGTCACGGAGCCACCCTGCGCTGCGTCGTCGGCGGACATCGTCGCCACGGGCACCCGCGCGGCGCCGCCCCACGCCTCAGGCACGGGGGTGGGCGGTGTCGTGAACGGCCCGCAGCCGCTCGGCGGACACGTGCGTGTACAGCTGCGTCGTCGCCGGTGACGCGTGCCCCAGCAACTCCTGGACGCTCCTCAAGTCCGCTCCCCCCTCGAGCAGGTGTGTCGCCGCCGAGTGCCGGAGCCCGTGCGGCGCGATGTCGGGTGCCCCCGGGACGGCCCCGGCGGCGTCGTGCACGACCCGGCGCGCGATGCGCTGGTCGAGCCGGCCGCCGCGGGCGCCCAGCAGGAGCGCCGGTGGTGACGTCGGGACGGCGAGCGCCGGGCGCCCCTCCCGGCGCCAGGCCTCGAGCGCGGTGGCGGCCGGCGCGCCGTAGACGACGGTGCGCTCCTTGCCGCCCTTGCCGAGGACCCGCAGCGTGCGGCGGCCGTCGTCGACGTCGTCGACGTCCAGCCCGCACAGTTCCGCCACCCGCACACCGGTGGCGTAGAGCAGCTCCAGCAGCAGGTGGTCGCGCAGCGCGACGGGGTCACCCTCTGCCGCACCGGAGGCCGCCGCCTGCAGGGCGGCGGCGGCCTGGTCGGCGCGCAGCACCTCGGGCAGGCGCCGGTGGGCCCGCGGCGACGCGAGCCGCGCGCCCGCGTCGGTGGCCGCGCGCCCGGTGCGGGCCGCCCACGCGGTGAAGGTGCGTGCCGCGGCCGCCCGGCGCGCCAGCGTCGTGCGGCTCGCGCCCCGCGCCCGCACGGCGGCGAGCCAGGCGCGCAGGCCGGCGAGGTCGAGCGCGTCGAGGTCGAGCGGCGCGTCCTCCCCGGCGTCGGGCCCGCGGAGGTGGGCGAGCAGGGACGTCACGTCGCCGAGGTAGGCCCGCACGGTGTGCGGCGAGAGCGCTCGCTCGTAGCGCAGGTGCGCGGCGAACGCCGCGAGGTGGGCCGCGGAGCCCTGCTCGCGCTCGGCGTCCGGGTGCCGCGGCCCCGGCACGGCACCGGACGGGACGGATCGGTGGCCCGCAACGTGACGCGCGGCATCCGGACCGGTCGGTTCGGTGGCTCCCGACCCGCCCGGAGTCCCCGCACTGCCGGTCTCGGCGAACGCGGAGCGTGACGAAATCACCGGGTCGAAGGGGAACTCACGAGAGGCCCCTCGACCGGGTGACCGCGGCGGCGCGGGCAGCCGTCGAGCTGCGTCGTCGGGAGAGAACGTGCCGGTCATCGCCGTGAAGACTCCCGATCCGGGTGGCGACGGTCAAGCACCGACGCACCGCGTTCGGTGACCGTCGGCGACGGTCGGGGAGCGGTTCCATTCGTCGCGCTCTGCAACCGTTCGTCGCTCTGTGCCTGTTCACCCGGGTCGGCGACGCCACCGCCCACCGTGTTCCGAGACCAGTCCACGGGCCTCGAGATCCCTCAGGTGGGTGTCCGCCTCCGCGAAGTCGACCCCGGCGTCATGGGCCAGACGTACGGCTGTGCGCGCCGCGTGGAGGGGAAGCGCTTCACGCATACGCATCGCACCCGGGTCAAGACCGTCCGTCGGACGCACCGGGGTACCCGGTGGAGGGGCGAGCCCGTCCCCCACTGGACTCATCTCCTCGACGACGTGCTCGACCCGGCCGACGACCGACACCTCCGGGCGGCGGGCGAGCTCGTGGCACCCCAGCGACATCAGCGACGTGACCGGCCCGGGCACCACCATGACCGCGCGCCCCAGCGCCCCGGCGACGAGCGCGGTCCGCATGGCGCCCGACCGCGCGGCGGCCTCGACCACGAGCGTCCCCGCCGTGAGCGCCGCGATGAGCCGGTTGCGCACCAGGAACCGGTGGCGCGCCGGCGTGGCACCGGGCGGGTACTCGGTGACCACCAGCCCGCGCTGGCCCACGTGCTCGAGCAGCGAGGCGTGCCGGGGCGGGTAGGCGCGGTCGATGCCGCAGGCCAGCACGGCCACCGTGTCGCCGCCGACCGCCAGGGCCCCGCGGTGCGCCGCGCCGTCGATCCCCAGCGCCGCCCCCGACACCACCGTCAGGCCCCGGTCGGCCAGCTCCGCGGCCCAGTCGCGGGCGACCCACAGGCCGTACTCGCTCGCCGCGCGCGCCCCGACCACGGCGACCCATCCGGACGGGCCCTCGTCGAGGCGCAGCGGACCGCGGGCCCACAGCGCCAGCGGGGCGGCCGGGCCGTCGCGGGTCGCGGGCCCCTCGAGCCCCGGCGCGCCGTCGGGCCCGGCCACGACGCCGAGCCCGGCGAGCGCGACGGCCGGCCACTCCGGGTCCTCGGGCACGATGAGCCGCCCGCCCCGTGCGGCGAGCAGCGCCAGGTCGGCCTCCGCCCGGTCGGTGCCCCGCCGCGCCGAGGTCTCCCGGGCGACCTCGGGCGGCAGCGCGCCGGGCCCCTCGGTGACCCCGGCGCGGACCCGGCGGGCGGCCGCGACCGGGCCGTGCTCGTCGACGAAGGCCGCGAGCGCCGCGGCCGGGGGCTCGGCGACCCGCGAGAGGTAGGCACGGGCGAGCAGCACCTCGCGGTCGACCGGGACGGCGTCCACCGAGCTCGGCGGCGTCGACAGGATGCTCACGCGACCTCCTCGCCCGACGCCGCCCCGGACCCGCTCTCGGTGACGAAGCCCTTGAACCCGACGGCCTCCTCGACGTCCGGCAGCTCCGGGCCCGGCGCCCCGCGCAGGTCGGCGACCGTCCACGACACCCGCAGCGCACGGTCGACCCCGCGGGCGGTCATCGCCCCGGTGCGCAGCTGGCGCTCGAGGACCTCGGCGGCCGCGCGGGGCAGGCGCCCGTGCCGGCGCAGCTCGGGGCCCGGCACCTCGGCGTTGGTGCGCCACCCGGCGTCGCGCCAGCGCTCGCGGGCGGCCGCCCGCGCGGCGAGCACCCGGGTCCGCACCGCCGCGGTGTCCTCCGGGACCTCCTCGAGCGGTTGCGCCGAGCGGCCGTCCCACGACAGGGCCTCGACGGCGCGCAGGGTGACCCGGAGGTCGACGCGGTCGACCATCGGCCCGGAGAGGCGCTGGGTGTAGCGGCGCTTCGCGAGGTCCGAGCAGGTGCAGTCGGTGGGCTTGGGCGGCGCGCAGGGGCACGGGTTCGCGGCCATCACGAGCTGGAAGCGCGCGGGGTAGCGCACGACGCCGTCAGTACGGGCCAGCCGGACCTCGCCGTCCTCGAGGGGGGTGCGCAGCATCTCCAGCACGTGCGGGCCGAACTCGTAGATCTCGTCGAGGAAGAGCACGCCGCGGTGGGCGAGCGACACCGCGCCCGGGCGGGCGAGCCCGCTGCCGCCCCCGACCAGCGCGGCGGACGACACCGAGTGGTGCGGGGCGACGAACGGCGGCGCCGCGGGGAGCGCCTCCTGGGGATCGAGCGCGCCCGCCAGCGACCGGACCGCGGCCACCTGCAGCGCCGAGTCGACGTCGAGGTCGGGCAGCAGGCCGGTCATCCGGCGCGCCAGCATCGTCTTGCCCGAGCCCGGCGGGCCCACCATGAGCAGGTGGTGCCCGCCGGCCGCCGCGACCTCCACCGCCCGCCGCGCGGCGAGCTGCCCGACGACGTCCGCGAGGTCCTCGCGCGGGCCGCCGCCCTGCCGGCGGGCGGCGCCGCCGCGGACCGTCAGCAGCCGCCCGTGGTCGCCGCGCAGCCACGCCAGCACGTCGGAGAGGTGCTCGGCGCCCAGCACCTCGAGCCCGTCGACCAGGCCCGCCTCGACCGCGGCCGCCGCCGGCACCACGGCCCGCTCCACCCCCAGCCGCCGGGCGGCGAGCAGCGCCGGGAGCACGCCCCGGACCCCGCGCACCCGCCCGTCGAGGGCCAGCTCGCCGAGCAGCACCACCCCGCGCAGCGACGCCACCGGCACCGCCCGCGCCGCCGCGAGCACCGAGCAGGCCAGCGCGAGGTCAATCCCAGGGTCATTACGGTGCTCGGTGACACTTTCGGTGTCAGCAGCGATGCAGCACATAGAACGGCCCCGGGCGGCGGTGCAACGCCGGCTCCGGGGCCTCGACCGGGAGGGCCCCCGATCTGATGAGCATCATCCCCGATGTGAACCGCCACGACCTAACCCTGCTCGCCGAACTCGCGGTCGGCGGCAGGATCGACATCCGAAGCGCCCGGATGGAGCCCAGCAAGCGGTACAGGATCGACGTCCGCGACCCCGAGCTGACGACCATCTACATGAACCGGCACGACCACGCCCCCGCCGACCTCGCAGCCGGCCTCATCAGAGCACTCGAGCGGGTGCGCCAGTACCGCGAGGAGCAGCGCCGCGCCGGGTTGCGCGTGATCCAGGGCGGCGCGCAGTGACCGTGACCGCGCTGTGGCGAGCGACCTCGATCGACGCCCCGTACTTCGGTCGAGGCAGCTTCTGGACGCCCTCCCGCGCACGAGCTGAGTGGTACACGACCACACCCGGCTTCGGCGGCCCGAAGCTGTACCGCACCGAGGTTCCCGACTCAGCCTCGATCCTCGATCTACGGCGCGACCCGTGGCGCGTCCTCGATGAGCAGTTCGGCCTCGACCGCCACGACTACGACGCCGCGCCGGATCACGAGTTGCTCGCCGATCTCGTCCCGCTCCTTGCCGCCTCCGGCGCGGCCTGGGCGCCGTTCTGCATCGGCACCGACGAGGAGTGGATTCGGCTCGCCGATGACGCGATGGTCGTCGCCGCGGAGACATAGACGCACCGGGCCCCGGCTCTGGTCACCTGACCGGGGTCGGGGCCTGTGTCGAGCGCGGGGTCGAGCTGTAGGTCTTGCCGTCCTGACCAGTGATCGTCGGTCGAGGTGCGTCATTTGACGCACCTGCACGGCGTTGCGGACGGCCTTCCTGTCCATCCCCGTCGCACTGGCGATCGCGCGCTGGGACAGCCCCGCCTCGCGGAGCCTGCGGCCCGGCTCCTGGTCACCCTGACCGGAGTCGGGGTCCGGTCAGGTCCCGACCTGCGGGAATCACATTGGTCTGACGGTCACCAGTAGGCACAGCGGTCAGGCCACGGCCCGTAGTCGTCGAGTTCGCGGTCGAGTCGTCATCGGCTAATGGCGCAGATGCGCCATTACCCCCATTCGAGTGACGGGTCGGGGCCCGGTCAGGTCCCGACCTGCGGGAGCGTGACCCCGGACGCGGCGAGCGCCTCGGTCGTGGACGGTGTCCCCTGCGGGCGGTGCTCGTCGTCCCGGACGACCCACCTGATCCGCTGGCCCGACTGCGCCATGCCCAGCACCGTGTCGACGACCTCGCGCAGCTCCAGTGCACTGTCCTCACCACCGACACTGTCGCCGTCGACACCGCACTCGACGTGCCACCACAGCTCCGGCGGGTCGCTGTCCTCGTCGACCATGCTCGACAGCTCCGCCACCAGATCACGCACGACCGCTCACTCCCCCTCGTCGTGGGGCGACCAGCACCGCCCGGGCGCCCGACACCGGACGAGGACGGTCGCACACCCGACCCCGCCGCGGGGCTGCAGCGGGCGACGACCACGTCAGACCCCGCGCATCGAGCCACCGGCCGGCCGCAACGATCCCGTCCCGATCGGCGACCCAGCGCAGCTCGTCGGACGCGGTCGTGTCCCCGATCTCCGACCACGTCTCACGGGTGAGCGCGATCTGGTCCTCGCCCGCGCCCTCGTCCTGGGCGATCTCCTCGTCGGTGCGCTCCCGCCGCAGCCCCGCCCACGCCCGCAGGTCGCGGCTCTTGGTCGACCACGTGAGCTGCCGACGCCGGTGCGAGGCCTGCTCGAACTCCCGCCACAGCGCGATGTCGCGGGCGTCACCGGTCTCCGCGGCATCGCGGCCGATCGCGAACGGCGAACGCCCCGCGCGGGACTCCTTCGTGATCGGCGAGGTCACCTCACGCGCCGCCTTCACGAAGTACTCGGCCAGGCCGTTGTGGCCGGGCCGGACCCGCTCGGCCTGTACGCCGTGCACCGGCGTGGAGTCGAGCCCGTCGCGGCGTAGCTGCGCGTCCCAGCGCCGCCACATCCGCATCGCGATCCGCTGGGCGACGTCCTCGTCGAGGTCCTGGCCGAAGCACAGCACCGCGTGGAGGTGTGTATGCCAGCCGTTGCGCGGCGAGTGCGTGACCTCGGTGACCTTCGCCCAGCCCCGGAGACCGACGCTGTCGACCGTCCAGCCGCGGCCGGAGGTCACCCGCTCCCAGGCCTTCGCGACCGCCGACCACAGCTCGGCGAGCGGCTGGCTCGCGTTGTGACGCAGAGTCAGCGTGACCATCCAGGACGACCCGCCCTCGGCGTGCACCTTCTCCAGCACCGTCGCCAGGTCCGACGCCCGCTCCGCGGCCACCTTCGCCGCACAGCAAGGGCACGCCCACACCGACCCGCACGACACCAACCCGGTGAACCCCGCCGCGTGCCCGCCACCGGTGCGCAGGATCGGCGCCCCGGTCCCGGTCCGCGTGACCTTCCCGCAGCGACGCAGGCTGTCCAGTGACGTGACCTTGCGCAGACCGCGGCGCAGTCCGTGTCGCGCCCGGCGGCGTTCGTCGGCGAGTTGGGCCTCGTCTGCCTCCCCGCCCGGGTGGCCGGGCTCCGCGGGAAGACTTGCCCACGTGTTACCAAGACCGGCGCCTGGCGGGCGCGCTGCGCCGCCTCCGGCGGCGCGCGCGCGGGCGATGACTCTTGTCTCCGCCCCGTCCCGCCCGCGCGCCTCCTCGGGTGCACTGCTGGCCCTGTCGGCGAGGTCGTGGTCACCCACAGGGAAGGCGCCTCCGGCGGGCCTCGGCTCCCAGGATGGGGAGCAGGGCCGGTCCCCCATCCCGCTCACGACGACGCCTCAGGGGTCGCACCGAACGCCCGCCGCCGCAAGGGCTCGTCGTGACGCTGGGCAGGCACGTGCGGCGAGGTAGCGGGTCGGGTGGCCCTTGCCCCGGCGGACAACCGGCGCGAGGCGGTGCCCGCCGACGTGACCGGGATGGGGGACCTTGAGGCGGTGGGGGTGTGCGGATCGCGCCGCAGGAGCACGGCCAGCCGGTCACGCTGCTCGGCGGTCAGCGGGGGCGCCGCGGCGACGAGCTCGGCGATCAGCTCGGCGTACGTCTCGCCGATCGGGCGCGGGTCGCGGGCGTTCACGACTTACTCCGGTCGAGCACCTGCAGGCGGGCGACGTAGGCCGGCGCGGCGTCATGACGGCCGGCGTACACGCGAGTGTGTCGTTCGCCGACCATCACCTCGCCGAGGTCGCGCCCGTCGGGCAACGTGACGTAGCGCAGCAAGCGGCCGTAGGCGTCGCGGTCGACACCCGGCTCGGCGGTCAGGACGACCCGTCGGCCCTCGAGCAGCCGGCGTGCGTCGCGGGTGGCGGCCCGGCCGGGGACGGTGTCGCGCTCGGCGGAGTCGATGCCCAGGACCCGGACGCGGTCCCCGCCGGCCACGGCGAAGGTGTCGCCGTCGATCACGTAGGCGACGGGCACGGCGGGGTGCGCGGATGGGTGCGCCCTCGTCGAGGGGCCGGTGTCGCCGAGCAGGGCGGCCAGCACGACACCGAGCGCCAGCACCGCGACGGCCAGGACAACGCCCACCACCACGACGGCGTTCACGACCGGCTCCGGGGCCGCGGCGCGACGAACAGCACGACCAGGGCGAGCGGCCACACGACCGCGCACACCGCGGCCAGGACGGCCACAGAGCCGAACGAGGGCCCGCGGCGCAGGTGGTTGAGCCGGCCCGCGAAGGCGAACGTCAGGACGGGCCAGGCGACCAGGTACGTCACGAGGTAGGTGCTCACCAGTCGTCACCACCGACCGCGGCGCAGTAGTCCCGGTACTCGCCGAACCAGGGGGCGCGCATCCGGGCGAGCGGGCGGCCGGGGGCGGACACGACCGCGATGCCGGGTTCGGCGGTGCGGTGCGCGGCGCCGAGCTCGCGGGCGTCGTCGCCGTGCAGCATGACGAGGCTCTCGGTCGGCACCCGGAAGCTGATCGTGAGACCGAGCTGCTCGCGCAGGTACCCACCACCGACCGCGGCGGCCTCGAACCGCTGGGCGAGGACGAGGACCCTGAACGCGGCCTTCCTACCTTCGCTGGCGAGCCGCAGCATGGCCGAGGTGATCCGGTCGGCGAGCTTGCGGTCACGGGCCTGGGCGGCGCGCAGCAGTCCCGGCCACTCCTCGGCAACGACCAGGACGAGCGGCACGTCCGAGCTCGGCGCGATCTTGTCGACGCCGCGGGGCATGTCGGCGAGGCGCTGGTCCATCAGCTCGACGAGGCGCTCGAGGCTCGCCGCGTGCTGCTCGAGGTCGCCCGTGCCCGCGGCCTGGTGCTCGCGATGGCGGGTGCCGGCCCACGGGCCGCCGAGCAGTAGCCCGGTGATGTCGGAGCCGGCGACGAGGACGTCGGGGGCGTGGGCGCACTGCGACAGCAGCCCGTAGCAGAACCGGGACTTCCCCGAGCCGTTCATGCCCTGCACCGCGAGGTGTGTGGCGTCGGCGAGGGCGTGCGACACCACGACCCCGTCGTCGGCGAGACCGAGGATCAAGGGGTCGGTGATGGTCGCGACCGCGGGCAGCATCGGGCGGAAGGCCTCGGCGAGCGGGTCGCGGTCGAGCAGCTCGATCCGGACGTGGACCCCGTCGGAGAGGCCGGTGACCCGGAGCTGCACCGCGCCGAGGGCGGGGGCGAGCCGGTCGGCGACGGCGCGGACGTCAGCGGCGAGCTGTCCGGGGAGCAGTCGCACCACCAGCGCGGTGGGGCCGACGGTCGGGCGCCCCACGGAGACGAGCTCGGGCACGATCGTGGTGATCCCAGCGGCCACGGCGACGTCACGGCTCAGGCCGGAACCCTCGGCGGCGGCGTGCCAAACGGGGCGCCAGCGCTGCCGGTCGGCCTGGGCGTGCACCTCGCGCCGATACGCGCCGCGCTGGGGGCCGGACAGCCACCGGCGGCGGGCGGGGAACAGCGACACGACGGGCGTCCTCTCTCGTGGAACGAGGACGGCCCCTGCTCGAGGGGGTGAGCAGGGGCCGTCGAGGGGGGGGTGTCGTTCAGGAAGCGACAGCGGTGAGCGCCTCGACCGCGGCCTGTCGGGTGCGGTAGCCGCTGCTCGACCACCGAGCGGCGAGGTCGCCGTCCTGGCGGTGGCAGGCCCACCAGCGGCGGGCGCCGAACCGGGAACCGGAGAACCCGCGCTCGTCGCCGACCCACCCGACCCATCGGCCGTCGAGGTGGACCTCGTAGGTCCCCGTGCCGCCGGACGCCATCGGCCCGCGGTCGGACTTACGGACGAGGATCACGGGCGTGGTCGCGGTCGCCGCGCTCACTGGCCTTCCGGCTTCTGCTCGCCGTTCTTGTGCTGCTCGTGGGGCTTGCGGTGGCCGTTGCCGGCGTCGCGGATGTTGCTCGCCGACCAGTACTGCGCGAGCTTGCCGGCCTTGTCGACCCGGACCGAGGCCTCGAGGTTGTCCAGGGCGACCGCGCCGAACTGCGTGACCACGGGCTGCTGGCGGGCGCGGACCCGGACCTGGATCACCTCGGGCCGCTCGGCGGTCGTCGGCATCACGAACGCGGTCCAGAGCGGCTCGCCGGTCTCGGGGTCGGTCTCCTGCTTGTCGGTCAGCGTGCGCCGGCCGTCGCGCTCTTCCCATACGGCGACGGGCTCGCAGGGGCCGGCGGCGACGAAGTTCAGGAGCTCGGCGGCGATCGGGAGTGTGCGCAGTGCCATGGCGGTTCGGTCTCCTCGGTTCAGGGCGACCTCCCTAATTGATAGGGAGATGAGGAGACCCTAGCACGGCTCCCTACGTGATAGGGAGCAACTTGGTAGGGAGGTAGGGAACTACCCGATCAGCCGAACACCGCGTCGTCGAAGCGGAACCACTCGTCGACCTCGAGCACGTACTCGCCCCCGAACCGGGTCGCAAGAATCCACAGCAGCGGGGACCCAGGCTCGACGCCGAGCTCGCGGGCCAGCGCAGTCGGCACCTGCCGCAGACCCACCCGGTACGCGTCGTGCGTGTGCTCGACGCCGTAGAGGTCGGCGAGCAGCCGGCCGGTCCCACCGGGGATGCGCTCGGGCGTGGTGAGCTGCTCGATGACCTCAGCGCCGCCGGGCTGCTGAGCGACGAGGAACTGCGGAATCCAGGTCGTGCACGAGCCGGTGAGTCGGCCCTCGCGGTACATCAGCCGCGAACGCTTGATGATCTGCGTCGTCTCGGTCGGAATCTCTGGGTCGGGCGTCGGGAGGCCGGCGGCCTGCAGCACGGCGGTCCCGACGTTGGCGGTGCTGATCGACGCGGCCTCGAGGATCCGGGACGTCTCCCCCTCGGTGTAGAGCGGCGCACCAGCCAGCATCCGAGCCGTGTGGTCCCGCGGACCGTTGGCCGGAACCCCGGTGGGGTGCTCGGCGACCCGGGTGTACGAGCCGACACGGGTCTCGACGACGCCCCAGGACTTGAGCAGCGCCACCGCCTGGTTGGCCGTGGCGGTCTGGATGCCGAACTCCTCCTTGAGCTCGCGCTGCGAAGGCACCTTGTCGCCGGGCCGGAGCTCGCCGGACGCGACCCGGGCACGGATGTGCTCGGCGACCTGCTCGTAGAGCGGCCGGCTCTGCTCGACCACGCGTGCCATCGTCCACCTCGGCTGCACTCAGGGGAGGGACGGTCACCTCCCTATGACCTCCCTACGGTACTGCTGTCGTCCAGAGGCGTGCAGCACCGTCCCGTGCCGTCCGGTGATGTCCGCTGGTTGGGTGGTCGACGTGTCCGCGCACCCGTCGCACTGCCCTCGGTGCGGGCAGGACTGGCACG
Source organism: Actinomycetospora rhizophila (assembly GCF_042657905.1). Lineage (NCBI taxonomy): Bacteria > Bacillati > Actinomycetota > Actinomycetes > Pseudonocardiales > Pseudonocardiaceae > Actinomycetospora > Actinomycetospora rhizophila. Next base: position 65,792 of record NZ_JBHSKG010000010.1, read on the forward strand.
TCCCGGGACCGGCCGGCCGGCTGCTCATCTCGTCCCGGACCTGCATGTGCCTCGGCCTCGGCGAGCGGCACTCCACGGTCCGCTGCATGCGGTGCGACTTCGAGTGGGCAACGCCGCCGTGCAGGGACCCGGACCGGGCTCGGGATCGTGACCTCGGCCGGGCTACGTAGCCGCGCCAGAACGACGAACGGCCCGGCCTCGGGGGGACGAGGCCGGACCGTTCACGCGTCACGCTACGCGTCGGTCACTACTCCACGACAGCGTTCTCCCACTCCTCGGAGTTGTAGACCGCGACGATGTTGTTGGTGTTGTTGATCAACACGTAGAGGATGCCGTTGATCACCTGGACGTTGTTCGCGCTCCCGTGCTCGATCGGCTGGCTCGCGTTGCGCTTCTCGACCTTCACCATCCACCAGACGCTACGGGAAGGGGCCCGACAGTTCAGGCCCGCGGCGACCCGCCGCGAGGCAGGTCAGCCCTCCGGGTCCTCGAGCCCGTTCTGTCGCATCTTCTCGATGATGGTCTCCGGCGACGGCGCCTCGGCCTGCCGGAACGCGTCCTCGACCGCGAGCTCGGCGAGGGCGGTCGGCCACACATCGCGCAGGAGCTCGGGCGTCGCCGGCTCGAGGGCCTCGTCGACCGCGTCGGCCAGGTCGCCGAGCTCGTCGTCGGTCACGACCAGCCCCGGGCGACCGCGAGCAGGGACAGCCCGCGACCGTCGCGACGCAGGGCCCGCCAGGTCCGCCACAGACGCATAGGAACGCGTCAGACGAACTCGACGGTGCCGTCTTCGGTCACGTGACCTCCGAAGGTGGGCACCTGCTCGATCCACTCGTTCACGGCCCGCTCCGCGCTGGTCTGCGGATCGTCACCGTCGTCCTCGTCGGTCTCGACGTCGACCGCGGGCGTAGGCGTGATGTTGCCGGAGACCGGCTCGAGGTCGACGAGCTTCAGGATGCCGTCCACGAAGAGGAACGCCTTGCCCGGGCTGTCGGCCTGCACGGGGAACACGAGCACCGGCTCGTCCGGGTCCTCGATCAGGAAAGTTCCGGGAACGAGGTCGGTGACGCTGCGAAGACGCGACCAATCCCCGTCGGAGACGGCCGTCATGGTCGCTTCCACGGTGAAGTCAGTCATCGCTCGCCCTTCTTCTTCGTATGGCCCTTGTGCGGGATCGGCACGCCCAGCCCGCGAAGGCGGGTGATCGTGTTCATGTCGCCGCGGTTGTCGGACGGAGTCTTGCCGAACGTCATCGGTGCTGCAGGTCGGCCGGTCCGTGGATCAAGGACATCGCGGGGTGGCGTGAGCCGAGGGTGCCCGTCGGTCGTCTCGTCGTACGTCCAACCGACTCCCTCCGCTGCCTCGACGATCTTGCGCAACCGCTTCGGTGGCCGGTCCGCCACACATTCCCCCTGCTGCGCGCTCTGTCGTAATGGTAGGCGCGGAACCTACTAGACGTCACCCGTTAGTCGACGGACGACTGACGGATCACTCGACCGCGAGGACCTCGGTTGCGGTCTGCCGGTCGAGCTGCGCGGCCAGGTGCTCGAGCTGGTCCCACGCCCAGGACGCGCCGCAGCCGTCGACTGCGCACGACACCACGCCCGAGCGGAGATCGGCGGCGAGAGCCGGCTCACGGGCCTCGTCGCCCGCGTCGTCCGAGCCGAGGACGTCGCGGAACCCGCAGGCCGGGCAGGTAGCGCCGCGGATCGGGAGGACCCGGGACGGGGCGAGCATGTTGTCCGCCGCCACAGCCCAGTAGTTCGCGGCCTCGCACGCGTCCTCGACAGCCTCGAGGCTGCCCATGGCGATGACACGCTCCGACCACGCGCGCACCCGCTCGAGCCGGGACGTCGTCCGCGGCCCGCCCACAGTCCGGTCGACGTGCTGTAGGACCTCGACGGCCGTGAGCCGGACGACGACGCGCAGGTGCTTGGGCGCCGCGGCCTTCACCCTCGGCTCCGTCCTGGCCGTGCGAGCGTCGACCACGGCCGACAGCACCGGCATCACCTCGGCGGGCGGGCCGTCGTCGAGCGCGCGCTTCGTGGGGCGCGTCAGCGCGTCGACGAGGGCGCGGAGCTCCTCGGACCGGGCGGCGAGCTCGACGGCGATCGTGACGGACACGTGGGCCTCCGTGGGGCGCTGGTCGCGGTAAGATCTTCGGTGTCTTCCCTGCTGGGGGGAGTCTTCTCGGGTCGAGCGGCCGGAGACCGGATCAAGGCGTTGGAGGTGCCCCGGCTCCGGCCGTTCGCACGTTCAGACGTGCACCCCGTCGTGGTGCAGGCGCTCGCACAGCGCCTCGTCGAGCGGCCAGTCACCCTGCACCCTGGCCGCGGCGACACACCGCGAGCACCAGCAGCACGACGGGTGCGTGATCGCGGGCGACTCGGAACGGGCCCGCTCGAGGCTGGCCTGGAAGACCTCGGCGGGCACGTCGTCGACCTTCATGCCCGGGCGCCGAGCCGTCGACCAGGCCGTGAGGAACCGGGCCCGGGCGTCGTCCTCGCCCTCGACCCGGCCGCCGTCACCATGTCGTCGCTGGGGCATCAGCCGGTCCGCCACCGGGTGTTGGCCGCCGAGCGAGCGGCGACCGACCGGGCCTGGCTCGACGTCCGGGTCGAGGTGCTCGTCGAGCCCGCGATGCCGAGCGACGCCATGACCAGTCGCAGCGCGTTGAGGTCGCGTGCGAGGCCGGCGGCCACCGGGTGATCGACCGGGGCGCCGCGGTGGTCGGTCGCCTCGAGGGTGCCGAGCTCGGCGACCTCGCGCTCGCGACGGTTTATGACGTCGACCAGCCGGCAGGCGCGCTCGACCATGACCAGCTCGTCGTAGCGCCACGAGTAGGCCTCCGTCAGGTGCGCCCACAGCCCGCGGCCGGAGTCGCCGAGGTCCCGCGGCGGCGGGTACGCGTCGAGCGCGTCGTCCGGGTTCATGATCTTGTCCTTCGCGTCGGGGGGCCCGGGGACATCTGGGCAAGCAAGCGTGTGGTGCGCCGGTAAGACCGCCGGTCGAAGTAATGTTGATCATGGGGCCACCCCCCTGGGGCACCCCTCGATCAGCACCGACGGCCGGGATGCGGTTCCTCGGCACGGCGACGAGGTGCCGGTCTGTGACGTTCGCGCCCGCGGTGTGCTTCCTCGCCAGACTTTCGACGATGATGCGCGTCGCAGATCGCGCGGAGGTTGCCCTCCTCGTCGTCACCGCCCTCGGCGAAGGCAGTCACGTGGTCGACGGCGGTGGCCTCCTGGCCGCACACACCGCCGTCGGTGCGGGGGAACTGGCACTGGCGCTGATCACGACGCATGACGCGCGCTCGGCGCTTGTGCCAGTCGCGGGGCAGCCGGGCCGCGCCAGCGGTCTCCCAGGCCATCGGTACTCCTCTCGTGCCGCGTACGAGGGGGACGAGGGACGGCCGGCGCAGCGGGGCCGCTCAGGATCGCGTGGGATCGGGGTCTCCGATCCCCGCCCGGCGCTTCGATCCCACCATCGGACCCAGGCCTGAAGGTCCTCCGCGGGTGACGTTGACGCCGGCCGTCCCTCGTGATCAGGGGGTCACGACCAGCGGGCGTCGATCCGCTCGGGGCGCTTGATCTTGCCCGCGAGAGCGGTCGGGTCGTTGTCCGCGGCGCGCTGCGCCTCACGGTCGACTCGGGCCCGCTCGTGCTGGTCGCGCAGTGCGTCCTCGGTCTCGAACCTCGCGTCGATCTCGGCGGCACGCTCACGGATGAGCTCGCGCGCCTGGCCCTTGTTACCGACTTCCTCGAGCTCGAGCGCCTCGGCCGCAGCCTCGCGCATGGCCGCGGAGTAGCCGTCCGGGTCGATGGGACGGACGCTCGCGACCAGGCCCGTGAGGTCCAGCTCGTTCGGCACGAACTTCAGCTGTCGCGCGTTCATCAGCGCCGTGTAGGTCGCGCGCTCGCGCCAGGGTCGCGGGGTGACATCAGGGGCGGGGACGTTGCTCATGGGCTTCTGCCTCTCTCTCGTCTCAGAACGACCGGCGGGGGACGGCGCGAGCGAGGACCTCGGGGTCCAGCTCGCCGTCGAGCGCTGCCTTCCACTGCGGCGGCTCACCGGTCCGGTGCAGCCGCGGCGGGTTGTTGTAGGTGAGATCTACTTCGGCCGGATCGGCCGGCGCGCCGCGATGGACGGCGTCGGCCAACCTCGCCGGGTCCATTTCGCCGGCGTACGGGTCGTCGTCGTTGCCCGAGTGGACGAAGCCCGGAACTCGCAGTTCGTCGCTCATGTCGTGTCGCCTCCGGTCATCGGTGCGCCGGTCGTCGGGCTCAGGCCACGACGGATGAGCTCGGCGCGAGCGGCGGGGTCGCCCCGGCGGGAGCGGACGGTGAGGCGGCCGACGGGCTCGCGGGTGTCGTCCGGTGGGGCCTTCGGAGTGATCGGGGTTGTGGTGGTCATTGGTCCTTCCGGTCGGGGAAGCAGTCATGCGGCGGGGGCGACCGGCTGGCCGCCACGGGGTCGGTGGGACGGCCTCGGCGGTACCGAGGCCATGCGCCGGGACCTGACATCCGTCGAGCAGAGATCAGGTCGGCCGGGACGGCGGCCCAGGACGTAGAACGCGGCCAGGCCGTGGCCGAGCTCGACGACGTCGTGCCGGCGCGGGGCGGTCGAGGTGGCCCCGGCGAGGAGACGGCGGGTGATCGCGGCAGACCGGATCGGGGTCCGGATGTCCCAGCGCGAGTGCGTGCCCCAGGCGGTCATGCGATCCCCTCAACGTGGACATCGCCGAGGGGGGTGGACACGGTGGACACGGTGGACACCGATCGGCGGTCTCGATCGCGATCCGCCCGATCCGCTCCCCACAGCCGCGCTAACCTGCGGAAACGTACGAACAGAACAGAACACTTCTGACTCCGCACGTACGCGCGAGAGCGAGGGGGTGGACAAATGTCCACCTGTCCACCGTGTCCACCGCTCGTGTCCACCTCGACGAGGTTGTGGCGAGTCGTCGTCATGCCGCCCTCTCCTCCGTGACCTCGAGGCCGGCCGACGTCGTCGTGAGCCACCCGCGCTCGATGGCGTGTTCGACGGCCTGCTCGTGCCAGCCGCGGTCGCGGGACGGGAGCCGCTTGCGCAGCCGGCGCGGGTCGTGCTCACCGTCCTGGACGTAGGCGACGAGCCGGGCCGCGATGCGGGCGACCTTGGCGCCGACCTGGTCGCGGGCGAACGCTGCTCGTTCCTCGCGCTCGACGAACGCCGCAGTGCGCTTCTCCCCCTGCTCGCGCTCGAGGTCGTGGCCGCGCTCGATCAGCGCCGTGCGGACGGCGACCGAGGTCTGCCACACCTGCTCGGCGAGGGTCCAGTCGTCGTCCCTGACCTCGCGCCGGCCGTGCAGGATGGCGAGCAGGGCTGCGACCTTCGCGATGTGCAGCGGCCGGTGGGCGTCGAGCGGGTCGCCGTGCTGAGCCTGGCCGCGGTGGCGGGCGAGGTGCTCGGCGCGCAGCCGGCGCCGAATCTCGGGGTCGACGAGCGGGATGGTGCGGTCCTGGCCGGGACGCATCGGGGCGAGCTCGAGCGGGCCAGGTTCTTCGGGGCCGTCATCCGGGATGGCGGGGTCGGTCGCCGAGGCGAACAGGAACCGTTGCGGGGTGCCGCCGGCCCCGTCGTCGAACAGCGGGCGGACGGTGTCGACCTGGACACCGAGGACGAGCCCGAGCGAGTAGGACCCGGCCGGGATGACACGGGTCGTCTCGGCGCTGGCGTTGCTCTGCCCGAGGACGGCGCCGGTCCAGGCCGACCGCAGGATCGCCGAGATCGTCGCGCCCTTGCGCTCGGTCATCCGGAACAGGGCCTCGCCCTCGTCCACGAACACAAGCGCGTTGTGCCGGACCTGGCGGCGAACGGTGCGCTTCCTGGGCTCACCCTTGTGTGGGCCGCCCTTGTAGACCTCGCCGGTGTCCTCCTCGGCGGTGCCCATATAGAGCTCGGCGAGCCCTTCACCGGAGCCGATGGGGGCGCCGTCGCGGTAGCCGTCGGCCATGGTCACCGACTCGGGCGCGGGCAGGAGCTCGGCCGCCACCGCGACGCCCGTGGTCTTCCCTGCACCGGAGGGGCCGGCGCCGATGGCAAAGGTGTTCAGGGACGCGCGACCGAGGCCGGTGTCGACCCGGGTGTCGTGGTGCTGCTGGGAGGCCAGGCGACACAGCACGGCGTGCAGGACGAGGTCGGCAGACACGCACCGGCTGTGCGCGGCCTGCCGGATGTGCTCGAGCGACGGCCTGCTGCGCCAGAACTCCTCGGGCAGGTTCGGGAGCGGGCCGGTCGACACTCCCGCGCGCACCGGGCGCTCATCGACAGCCGCGACCGGATCGGCGAGCTGGTCGAGGAACGTGCGCGGGAGCCCCGCCGCGGCCGGTGACGACAGGCGCCCGTTCGCGGCGCGCAGGATGTCGCGGGCCGCTGTCGACTCGTCGCCTCCGTAGTGCAGGTGCGCGAACAAACGTCCGGCACTCAACTGCTGCCCCTTGCCGACAGGCAGCCCAGTGGCGTCGGACCAGACAACCGCCACCGCGCCTCCGCCGTGGCCGACCTTCAGGGAGTACTCCGAAGTCGCCCCGCCCGGACGAAGCCAGCACTCGACCTCGCCCTCGTGCCGAACGAAGGTATAGCCAGCAGGCTCGAGCAAGTCGCGCCAGGCCAGCGAGCCCTCCCGCATGGCGGCGCTCATCGCTGCGAAGGGCGACCGGTCACCGGCCGCGGTCAGCGTGCTCGACCTCGGCGGGTCGGGCTGTCTGACCTGATCGGTGTCTGACACCGCCGGGGCCGCCGCCGTGATCGCCGCCGGAGTCCGACGACGATCCGCTTCTCGCGAGTCCTCCGCGGCCTTCTCGGGGAACGGCGCCTCGATCGCCTCCCGGAGGCCCTGCGCGGTCCAGTCCTTCCCGGAACCGTGGTCGTCGAGGAACCGGCAGGGCAACGGCTCCTCAGGCACCTTGCGGTTCAGCGATCCGGCCAGGCGGAACACGCGAGCGGCGTCGGAGGTCGTGTCGACCTTCCACGGCCAGAGAGCCGACACCGCGATGTGAAGCCCCTCGAGAAGCTGCTCGGCCTGGCGGCGCTTCGTGATCGGCTCGACCAACTGCCACTCCGGGTAGAGCCCACCGCCGCTGTGGAACCACCGGGTCGGCTCCGGCAGACCGAGCTCGGCGAAGCGAGAGAGAGCGGTCTGCGCGTCGGGCGGAAGGTCCTCGGTCGTCTTGTGACGTGCCGGATCGTGCAGGTCGAGGTCGAGCCGGAACGACCGCCAGGCGACCGAGTCCTCGCTCAGGCCGCGTCCGCGCTTGAGGTCGTCCCGGACGGTGGCGAGCCGGGCGAAGATGCCCATCGGCGTGTCAAGGTCAAGCTCGACGGCGTAGTCGACCGCTGCGTCAAGCCCGGCGGCGTCGGTGGGGAACGTCCTCCACCGCGCCGGATCGAACTTCCCGACGCTGACCCGGCCGGGCAGACCGGCGAACCGCTCGAGGTCCCGGCGCGCAGCGTCTCGATCGAAGGTGACGTTCATCCGGCCACCCACCAACGGCCGGTGACGCGCACGACGTACTCGCCGCCGCCGCAGGGCGCCCGCCGGACACCGCCGCCGGGGCCGACTCGGTGGACGTGCTCGGACGAGCAGCCGGCGTGCGGGCACTCGTGGACGAGGGCCCACCAGTACGGGCCGGTCCGGCCGAGGACGAGCACGCCGAGCGCGAGCGCCCACGGAAGGTCGGTCCGTCGGCTACCATCGGCAACGGAGCGGGAAGCGTCAGTCTGTCGAGGGCTGGTCGAGCTCACAGGGTCGGCGGGAGCGGCAACTCCCCCGGCCCTTCCGCTTGTCAGGGGTGGGCTCACGCGGCGACCTCGCTCGTGGGCTCACGCCGGAGCAGGACGGCGAGCCGATCACGCTGGTCGTTCGTGAGCGGCGGCGCCGACGCGAGGACCTTCTCGACGTAGGCCGCGATCCGCTCGGCGGCGAGTTCACTCCGGAGCTCGTCGGCGTCCGGGTGCTTGTGCTTGGCCGCGGCTCCTGCTCGTGCAGCGAGCTTGCGCGGCCCTGGGGCGGCGAAGGCCACAGGTGTCCCCTCGTAGTCGAGGGGCCGCTCTGCGCCACCGGTTGCCGACCGCGCGCCGGCTCGTTCCGCTCGCCCTGCGTGGAGGGGTCACCGCGTCCGTGTGAGCTTGATCTTCACGTGTGCCACCGAGAGTAGCTACTCGCGACGATCACTGGCCGTCAGACCGCCTACTAGCGAGGGTGGCAAGCCGAACGGGCGCGGAGCCGCGCCGAACGGCCATCGAACTTCGCCGACCCGTCCCGCCGCCGAGCCGCAGCCTTCGCGACCGCGCGCTCGATCTCCTCTGACGTGGGCGGCTCGAGGTCGTGCTCGCACCGCCGCAGCGCCAGCACGCGCCCCTCCTCCTCACCGTCGCGACGAGTGACCTCGGCCACCGGGCGACCGCACCGTCCACACTCGATCTTCACGGCGTACACGAACGCGGGCGCCTCGACCTGGACCCCCGACGGAAGCCTGCGGCCCATGTCGGTGACGCGCCGGTCGCCGATCTCGCGGTCCCTCGTCGTCCTCGGCTCGCGAAAGCCGAGCTCGTCCCAGGTCGCCACGTTCACGCCTTCCACTCGATCTTGACGGTCTCGGGGTCGAAGTAATGCCCGCCGGACTTCCGCCCGGCCTGGCCCGGCAGGATCGTGACGACCATCAGCGCGTCGACCACCGCGCGCCGACGCTCGAGCGGGAGCTCCTGCCACCGCTGCGCGGCGTCCTGTGCGCCGGCCAGGCCGTCGAGCGCCGAGCCGGACCACGCCAGGCCGATGCGCCGGTCGAGGTCCTCGAGGCGCGACCGCATCGACTCCGTTCCTGTGGTGAGCTGCCGCGCCGTGATCGCGCCCTCGGCGAACTTCTCGGCGAGCTCATCCATGCGGGCGCGGACCGCGTTCGCGTCGGTGTAGAGCGCGGCCGGGTCGTCACCGGCCGCCGCGCCCTCGGCGAGCAGCTCGACTGCGTCGTCCCGGGACAGCCGGCCGACGACCAGAGCGCCGACGAGCTCGTCGACATGCTCGGCAACCCGCGAGACGTGCATCCTCGGGCCCGAGCAGCGATAGTAGGGCTTGGCGTGCGCCTTGTTGGTCCCCGCCGACCCGATCCGGACCGGGGCACCACACCGGCCACACAGGGCCAGTCCGGAGAGCAACCAGCGCCGGGCGTGGTCGCGGACCTGCGTCCGTCCTGGGTCCTCGAGCACGACCCGCACGGCGCGCCACGTCTCCTCCGGCACGATCGCCGGCCACTGCGCCGAGGCGACGATCTCGCCCTGATGCTCGACGAGGGCGGCGTTGCGCGGCTTGAGCACGACGTCGCGCACCGCGGCGCCGGTCCATGCGCCGCCCCGGGTGCCGGTGATGCCGCGGTCGTTCAGCGAGCGGGCGATCGAGCGCACCGACTCCCCGGCGAGGACACGGTCGGCGACCTCGCGCACCACCACCGCCTCGGACTCGCGGACGGTCATCCCGTCGGCCTCGAAGCCGAACGCGCGCCGGCCACCGCGGAAGCGCCCGGCGCGGGCGGCCTGCATCTTCGCCGACTTCGCCCGCTCGATCGCGTGCTCGACCTCGTACCGGGCCACCGCGCCGAGCTGGCGGGCGACGAGCCGGCCGGACGGCGAGGTGAGGTCGAGCGGGCCGGCCTTCACCGTGTGGGTCGGGACGGCGCCGGCCTCGCAGACCGAGACGTACTCCTCGAGCTCCGCGGGCGAGCGGTGCAGCCGGTCGGTGTGCCAGGCGACGACCGCGTTCGCGCGTCCCCCGCGAAGGTCGTCGAGCAGTGCTCGGTATCCGGGCCGTGGCTTGCCGGAGTACGCGGACAGGTCGTTGTCCGTGTGCTCGGCGACGACCGTCCAGCCGAGCTGCTCGGCGAGCGCCCTACAGTCGTCCCGTTGTCGGTCGACGCCGAGGCCGGCCCCGACTCGGTCGCGGCTGATCCGCGCGTAGATCGCAGCTCGACGCTCACTCACAGCGAATACGGTAACGGCCTCAGGATTGACAGGTCGTAGCCGCTGCCCTGCTTGGGCAGCGTGGCCGGGGAGAGCGCCAGCGTGATGCGCCGCGCCGGCCACGTCTCCCCGCAGTTGACCACCGCGGCGCGCACCCGGTCGCGCGACTCCGCGAGCGCCGCGTCCGGCAGCCCCACCAGCGACACCGCCGGCAGCCCCTGGCCGATGTCGGCCTCGATCTCGACGACCTCGCCGTCGACCCCGCGCAGGCCGATCGCCCACGCGCACGCGAGCGCCACGTCAGAACGCCCCCTCGTAGTGCTCGACCCGCGGCGCCGCCCCGCGGGCCACGAGGACCGCCAGCACGTCGAAGCGCACCTCCTCGAAGCCCGAGCCGCCGGCGGCGTGGTGCTCGGCGAGCCAGCGCTGGGCCAGCCGCCGGATGCGGGCCGCCTTGGACCGCGTCACCGCCTCGGCGGGCAGGCCGAAGCCGACGCCCGACCGCGTCTTGACCTCGGCGACGACGAGGCGGTCGCCGTCGGCGGCCACGAGGTCGAGCTCGCCGTCGCGACAGCGCCAGTTGCGGTCGAGCACGGTCAGGCCGCGGGCGGCGAGATGGGCCGCGGCCACGTCCTCGCCGCGCCGGCCGAGCTCCTGGCGGCCGGGCTCCCGACGGCCGGGCTCCTGGCCGTCGGGTGGCTCGTCGGTGACGTCGCGCGTGGTGGTCATGGCCCGGCCCTCTCGTCCTCGCCGGGCGGTCCGGCGGCGGGATCGAGCGTGGCGGGAGCCGCCGGCCGGGCGGGAGCGCCGGCGCGGCGCCTGGGGACAACCGCGCGGGGTGGGGACGGAACGACGCCGTGGTGGCGGCGATCGGGCCGTGCGGCGCAGCGTCAGCCGCTGAACGGCCCCTCGTCGAGGCGGAGGTCGGGCTTCTCCAGCTCCTCGACGTTGACGTCCTTGAACGTCACGACGCGCACGTTCTTGACGAAGCGGGCCGGGCGGTACATGTCCCAGACCCAGGCGTCGGACATCGTGACCTCGAAGTAGACCTCGCCGTCGGCGTTGCGCACGGCGACGTCGACCGAGTTGGCCAGGTAGAACCGGCGCTCGGTCTCCACCACGTAGGAGAACTGCGAGACGATGTCGCGGTACTCGCGGTAGAGCGAGAGCTCCATGTCGGTCTCGTACTTCTCGAGATCCTCCGCGCTCATCGCGCCTCTCCCCCCTCCGCCGGGGCGTCCTCGACGTCTCCCAGGTCCTCCGGCACCACGAGCTCGTCGGCCTCCCCGCTCTCGGCGGACGCGTCGTCGACGGTCACGGCTCCATTGTGGCGTACGCCCGCCGCGACGCCGTCCGGGCTCCGGCCCCGCGCCGCCGCGGCGACGTTGACGAAGCTGAAGCGGTGGTCCGGGCACGGCCCGTGCTCGGCCAGCGCTGCGCCGTGCGTCGGCGTGCAGTAGCCCTTGTGGAGGTCGAAGCGATACTCCGGATACTTCTCGTGCAGCTCGGTCATCAGCCGGTCCCGGGTCACCTTGGCCAGCACCGACGCGGCCGCCACGCACGCCGCGGCCAGGTCGCCCTTGGGCACGGCGAGCGAGGGCACGCCGAAGCCGGTGACCGGGAAGCCGTCGGTGAGCACGTAGCCGGGACGCACCTCGAGGCGGGCCACGGCCCGGCGCATGCCGTCGATGTTGGCGACGTGCACGCCGCGGCGGTCGACGTCGGGCGGGTCGACGAGCACGACGCGGTGGTCGAGCGCGCGGCGCTGGATCAGTCGGAAGAAGTCCTCGCGCTCGTCGCGGGTGAGCAGCTTGGAGTCGGTCAGCCCCTCGAACCGGCGCGCGTCACCGGGGCGCAGGATGCACGCCGCGACCGCCAGGGGGCCCGCGCAGGCCCCGCGCCCGGCCTCGTCCACGCCGACCACCGGCCCGAGGCCGTGACGCTCGAGGGCCGACTGCAGCGCCCAGCTCTCGGTGCTGCGCCGCACGATCGCGCGCGGCGGCTGCACGCCCGTGCGCGGCGGCAGCGGGCGTCGCCGGGCGACCGGCCGCCCTCCCGTGCGGCCGGCGGCGCGCCGCCGGCCCGCGTCGTACCCCGCCGTCACCGGCCGGTGCGGGGAGGGTCGTCGGGCCGGGAGGTCCCCCCGTTCTCGGAGGTCCACCCGTGCTGGGAGGTCCACCGCTGCCGCAGCCGGCGGGTCACCACGACCAGCGGGACCGCCCCCAGGACGCCGGCCGCGAGCGGCGCCCCCGAGGTCCAGACCGGCGCGCCGAGTGCCGACGGGCGGGCCTGCGGGTCGGTGTCGGGCACGCCGCCCCAGCGGCCGACGGGCAGCACGATGACCCGTGCCTTGCCGATGACGTCGGTGACCCCGATGGGGCCGTGCACGCGGGCGTCCGCGGAGTTGTTGCGGTTGTCGCCCATCACCCACAGCTGGCCCTCGGGCACGCGCACCGGCGCGAAGTCCGCCTGGGTGCGGCCCAGGTTGGGCTGGTAGTAGAGGTAGGGCTCGGTGAGCGCCCGGCCGTCGACCGTGACGCGGTTCTCCGCGTCGCAGCACGCGACGGTCTGCCCGCCGACGGCGATGACGCGCTTGACGAAGTCCTTCTCGTCGGGCGGCGCCAGGCCGACCAGCGACAGCCCGCCCTGCAGACCGCGGACCAGCACGTTCCCCGACGGCTGCTCGCCCGCGACCTCGCCGTTGTCGCCCCAGGTCGGCGGGCCGCGGAACACCACGACGTCGCCGGGCGCCGGGTCGGAGAAGCGGTAGGTGAGCTTGTCGACGGCGACGCGGTCGTTGGCGCAGCCGTTGCAGCCGTGCAGCGTGCGCTCCATCGACGCCGAGGGGATCACGTAGATCCGCGCCAGGAACGTCTGGATGACGAAGGTCAGGACCACGGCGACGACGATGAGCAGCGGGAGCTCGCGCCAGAACGAGCCCTTCTTCTTGGTCTTCTTGCCGCGACCGCCCTTGTCGCCGCCGTGACGTCCGGCGCCGGCCGGGACGGCGTCCTCGGCCTCGTCGGGGACCTCGTCGCCGGGTCCGGGCACGCCGCCGCCGCGGCGGTGGCGGCCCGGGGCGACGCCGGCGCCGCCGGTGATCGCCGTGGTGGTGGTCGACGAGGAGGTCGAGCTCTCCTCGCGGGGACGCGGGGCGCGCGAGGCGAAGCCGTCGGAGCCCGCGAGGCCGGTGTCGGCCGGTGCCGCGGCCTCCTCGGCCGCGGTGGGTGACGACGCGCCGGACGGGGACGTGCCCGCCCCGTTCGCCTCGGGAGCCGGGCCGGAGGGGCGCGCGGGCGCCTGTGCCGACGGTGCGGGCGGCCCGGGCGGAGGTCCGGCGGGCCCGGGGCCCTGCGGCGGCACCGGCGGCGACACGGGCCGACCCGGGTGGCCGTTCACGTGCGGCGGGGGCGGGCCGACCGGGCGCCCGTCGGGCCGCGGGGCGCCGTGGGGAGACGGCGGCGGCGCGGACCCCCACGACGAGCCCCAGGGGCCCGGCGGCGGCGCGGCGTGCCCGTTCCCGCCCGGTGCGGCGGGCCCGGGGCGGCCGTTCAGGCCCCCGCCGAGGTCGCCGTAGCCGTTCGCGGGAGCGGGCGACGATCCGTACCCGTTGCCGTACCCGCCGACGTCGCCGTACGCGGCGTCACCGCCGCCGGGGCGGTCGGAACCGCTCCACCCCGACGAGCCGTACGGCGCCTGGCCTCCCGGGCCGGGGGGCGGCACGTCGCCGTAGGGATCGACGACGTGGTCGTCGTCGTCCGGGCGGGCGTGGGCCCCTCGCCCGCCGGAGGCGTCGGACGCGTCCGTACGGGTCGTCTCGCCGCCCGTTCCGTAGCTCCGGAACGGGGGGCCGCCTGGCTCCTGGGGACGCACGCGCTACAGGTTAGGAGACCGGGTCGCGTCGGCTCAGGACGCCGGCGTGGTCTCGCGCTTCTCGCGGATCTTCGCGGCCTTGCCGCGACGCTCACGGAGGTAGTACAGCTTGGCGCGGCGGACGTCACCGCGGGTGACGACCTCGATGTGGTCGATGTTGGGCGAGTGCACCGGGAAGGTGCGCTCCACCCCGACGCCGAAGGAGACCTTGCGGACGGTGAACGTCTCGCGCAGGCCGCCACCGTGGCGGCGGATGACGACACCCTGGAAGACCTGTACACGAGAGCGTGAACCCTCGATGACCCGGACGTGCACCTTCACGGTGTCCCCGGCACGGAAGTCGGGGATGTCGGAGCGCAGCGACTTGGCGTCGAGCTCGTCCAGGGCGTTCATCGTCAGCGTCCTCGCGGTCTCACGGCCTCGGTGCCAGGGCCCGCACGCGGGTGACCTGGGCTGCCGAGGAGAAGCGGTTCTCGGGCGGCGGGACGGCGCTCAGCGACCCTGATCGGGTCGTCCGCCGTCCGCGGCAACCTCCCCAGTCTGCCATGCCGCCGGTCGGCTCCCGTGGGCCGGGTCGTACCCGCACCCCGCGAGCACCTCGCGGTCGCGGGCGTCGAACGCCGCGGCGCCGTGCCGGGCGACGAGCGCGTCGAGCAGGTCGGGGCGCACGGCGGCGGTGCGCTCGAGCGAGCGGTCGCGGCGCCACCGGTCGACGGCGGCGTGGTTGCCGCCGCGCAGGACGTCGGGGACGTCGAGGTCGCGCCATCGCTCGGGCCGTGTGTAGGCCGGTGCCTCGAGCAACCCGTCGGAGAAGCTGTCCAGCTCCGCCGACGCCGGGTTCCCCAGCACGCCCGGGACCAGCCGGGACACGGCCTCGACGACGACCAGGGCGGCGACCTCCCCGCCGGCGAGCACGTAGTCGCCGAGCGAGACCTCCTCGACGGGCATCCGGCGCGCGGCGTCGGAGAGCACGCGGGCGTCGATGCCCTCGTAGCGCCCGCAGGCGAGCACCAGCCACGGCTCGGACGCCCAGCCCGCGGCCCGGCGCTGGGTCAGCGGCGCACCGGCCGGGGTCGGCACGAGCAGGCGGGGCACGCCCACCCCGGAACCGGTGACCTCGTCGAGGGCCGCCCCCCACACCGGCGCGGTCATGAGCATCCCGGGGCCGCCGCCGTAGGGCGAGTCGTCGACCGCCTTGTGCACGCCCGACGCCCACCGGCGCAGGTCGTGCACCCGCACGTCGAGCAGGCCGGCGCGCCGGGCCCGGCCGACGAGGGCCTCGTCGAGCGGGGCGAGGTAGCCCGGGAAGATCGTGACGACGTCGATGCGCATCGGGGACGATCCTGCCGCGAGCCACGCGCGACGTCGCACGCGGAGGAGGTGGCGAGGGTGGAGCAGTTCGTGTCCTACCCGCAGGAGTGGCGCCTGCTCGCGCCGCTGGCGCTGGCGGTGGTCCTGTGCACGCTCATCGGCCTCGAGCGCGAGCTCGCCGCCAAGAGCGCGGGCCTGCGGACGCACACGCTGGTCGGGGTGGGCTCGGCGGCGTTCATGCTGATCTCGAAGTACGGCTTCAACGACCTGCTGTCCTCCCCCGACATCACGCTGGACCCGTCGCGGGTGGCCGCGCAGATCGTCTCGGGCATCGGGTTCATCGGCGGCGGCCTGATCTTCGTCCGGCGCGACGCGGTCCGCGGGCTCACCACGGCGGCGACGGTCTGGACGGCGGCCGCGGTGGGCACGGCGTGCGGCGCCGGCCTGCCGCTGCTCGCGATCGGCGGGACGGTCGTCCACTACCTCGTGACCCGGGGCTACCGGCCGCTCGCGCGCCTGGTCACCCGCACCTCGGGCGCCCCGCGCGACCTGCACCTCTCCTACACCGACGGCCGCGGGGTGCTGCGCCGCGTCCTGTCGATCTGCACCGAGCGCGGGTTCGCCGTGGCCGGGATGCACGTCGACCGGGAGGACGCGACCGACGGCGTCGCCGGCACCGAGGGCACCACGCACGTCGCGACGGTGACCCTCTCGCTGGCCGGGCGCGGGTCGCTCGCGCCGCTCTCGGGCGAGCTCTCCGAGCTGCCCGGCGTCCTCGCGGTCGGTGTGCCGGCCGAGGAGGAGTAGGCCTCACCCGGCATCGGCGTACGCGCGGCCCTGCAGCGCGAACAGCTCGCGGTAGAGCCCACCGGCGGCCATGAGCTCGTCGTGGGTGCCCTGCGCGGTGATCCGGCCGCCCTCGAGCACGACGATCCGGTCGGCCGTGCGGACGTTCGCCAGCCGGTGGGTCACGAGCACGGTGATCCGGTCGCCGCCGGCGGAGAGCTCGCGCAGCGAGGCGAAGACTGCGTGCTCGGCGCGGGCGTCGAGGGCGGCGGTGGGCTCGTCGGCCACCACCAGCGCGGCGTCGCGGTAGAGCCCGCGCGCCACCGCCATCCGCTGCCACTGGCCGCCGGAGAGGTCCCGCCCGCCCTGGAAGGCGCGGGAGAGCACGGTGGCGCGCCCGCGGGGCAGGTCGTCGACGACCTCCGCCGCGCCCGAGCGCCCGAGGGCGTCGAGGTAGGCCGCCTCCGCGGGGTCGTCGCGGTCGAGGCGCCCGATGCGGACGTTGTCGTCGGCGCGCAGGGGCCACGGCACCGGCGCCTGCGCGACGAGCGCGACGTGCTCGAGGGCGGCCGCGGAGTCGGTCTCACGCAGGTCGCGCCCGTTCCACCGCACCCCGCCGCCGGTGGGCAGGTAGAGCCCGACGAGCAGCTTCGCCAGCGTCGACTTCCCCGACCCGTTCTCCCCCACCAGCGCCACCACCTCGCCGCGGCGCAGCGTGAGCGCGACGTCGGCCAGCGCGGGTTCCTGCTGGCCCGGGTAGTGGAACGTCACGCCGTCGAGCTCGACGACCTCGGGCGGGCCCGGCGGCGGCCCCGCCGGGACCCGCCGCCGGGCGCGGGCGTCCTGCACGCACCGCGTGTACAGCTCGACGAACAGCCCCGCCTCGAACAGCAGGTTGGCGCCGTACACCGCGGTCTGCACCGCGCTCGACGCCGCGCGCATCGCCACCACCGCCGTGCCCGCCAGCGGCAGCGCGAGCCCGCCGGTGTAGACCAGCAGCCCGACCGCGACGTAACCCAGCGCGGTGGCGACGCCGGAGGCCGCACGCCCGACGGTGACCAGCGCGTTGCGCCGCTGCTCGACCCGGATGCCCTCGCGGGAGAGCTCGACCGCGAGGCGCTCGTGCTCGTCGGCGAGCACCCCGCCCACCGTGAACGCCCGCACCTCGGCGGCGTTGTCCCGGCGCGAGATGAGGTCGCCGACGACGGCCAGGCGGCGGGCCTGCGCGATCGTGCGCAGCGTCGAGGCGAACATCAGCCGCACCCCGGAGACGGCGGCCCACGCCTGCGGCAGCCCGGCGAGCAGCACGATGGGCGCGAGCAGGGGGTGCACGATCCCGGCGGCGACGACCGACGCGACCACCGCGACCGAGCCCGACACCAGGTCGCCGACGACGGTCGCGCCCATCCGGATCCGGGTGATCGCGTGCTCGGCCCGGTCGACGAGCGCGGTGAAGTCCGCGTCGTCGAAGGCGACGAGGTCGACGGCGACGAGCGCGGCGTAGAGGTCGGTCTGGACGCGGCGCTCGACGCGCGGCACCAGCTCGGCGGTGACCGCGCCGGCCGCGGCGTCGAGCAGCCCGCGCGCGGCCAGCGCCCCGACCACCACGGCGAGGGCGGGCAGGGCGGCGACGACGCGCGCCGGCGTGGGCCCCTCGGCGAGCAGCCGGCTGAACACGTCGGCGGTCGCCAGCAGCCCGAAGGCGGTGACGACGCCGGCGACCAGGTGCACGACGGCGGCGAGGACGGTCCAGCGCCGCGAGCCCTGCCACGCCCACCGGGTGAGGATCGCGACCGTCCGCGGCACCGATCGCGCGACCGCGAGCGGTCCGGCCTGCGCCGTGGCCTCGAGCCCGAGGGCCCAGGCCGGCGTCTCCAGCTCCTCGGCGCCGAACAAGGTCCGGCGCCCCGACTCCCCCGTGCTGTCCCCCACGCAGGTCAGTCTGCGGGGTCGAGCAGCCCTTCCGGCGGATCGAGGACGAGCCGCCCGCCGGCCACGTCGACCTCGGGGACGATCGCGGCGACGAAGGGCACGAGCAGCTCGCCGCCCTCGGTGCGAGCCACGGCGAGCAGTTCCCCGCCCGCGCCGTGCAGCACCGCGGTGACCGTGCCGACCGCGGTCCCGTCCGCGAGCACGACCGCGAGCCCCTCGAGCTGGTGGTCGTGGAACTCGTCGGGGTCCTCGGGCGCCTCGGCCAGCGCGGGCGCGGTGAGCTCGGCGGTGCGCAGGGCCTCGGCCGCGTCGCGGTCGCCGACCTCCTCGACGGTGACGAGCAGGCGGTCGCCGTGGCGGCGCGCGGCCCCGATCGTGACCTGCCGGAGAGCACGCGAGCCCCGCACCGTCAGCACCGTGCCCGGCGCGAACCGGGCTTCGACGTTGTCGGTGCGGGGCTCGACGACGAGCTCGCCGCGCAGGCCGTGGGCCTTGACGACCCGGCCGACGACGCGCTCGTCAGCCTGGTCGTGCGGCCCCGGGGTCACGTCAGCGGTCGGTGTCGACCACGTCGACACGCACGCCGCGACCACCGATGCCGCCCACGACGGTGCGCAGCGCGGTGGCCGTCCGGCCGTTGCGGCCGATCACCTTGCCGAGGTCGTCGGGGTGGACCCGCACCTCGAGGGTGCGGCCGCGGCGGTTGGTGACGAGGTCGACCGCCACCTCGTCGGGGTGGGCGACGATCCCGCGCACGAGGTGCTCGAGCGCCTCGGCGAGCTCGCTCACTCGGCGGAGCCGGAAACCTTGGCCAGCTCCTCGTTGAAGCGGGCCTGCTTGTCGACCTTCTCGGGCTGCGGCGCAAGCTTGCCCTCGGCACCCGGGAGGCCCTTGAACTTCTGCCAGTCGCCGGTGACCTTCAGCAGGCTGTGCACCGGCTCGGTGGGGATGGCGCCGACGCCCAACCAGTACTGCGCGCGCTCCGAGTTGATCTTGATGTCGCTCGGCTGGCTCTTGGGGTGGTACTCGCCGATCTGCTCGATGACGCGACCGTCACGGCGGTTCTTGGCGTCCGCGACCACGATGCGGTAGTGGGGCTCACGGATCTTGCCCATGCGGGCCAGCTTGATCTTGACAGCCACTGCTCGGAGTGCTCCTCGGTCGATGGTGCTCGGGGCCGCCCGGCCGGGAGGGATTCCCCGGGGACGGCGTGCCCGCTCGTGCGCTGCCACACCCGCCGGCAGCGGGGACGGCAACCAGGCGATTGTGCCAGACCCCCTACCGGGCGAACGGCGCGAGGGTGACCCCGGCGTCGCGCAGGGCCTCGGCGACGCGCCGGGCCGACGTCACCGCGTCCGGGGTGTCGCCGTGCAGGCAGAGCGAGGCCGCCTCGGTGGGGATCTCGGTGCCGTCGACCGCGACGACCACGCCGTCGGCGGCCAGGCGGCGGGCGCGCTCGACGACCGCGTCCGCGTCGGGCAGCAGCGCCCCGGGCTCGCGGCGGGGCACGAGGGTGCCCTCCGGGGTGTAGCCGCGGTCGCCGAAGGCCTCGGCGTAGGTCGTCAGGCCTGCCTCGGCGGCGTGGGCGAGGAACCGCGACCCGGGCAGGCCGAGCACCGGCAGGCCCGCCTGCTGCGCGGCCGCGACGACGGCCCGGGCCTGGGCGTCGTGGTGCACGACGGCGTTGTAGAGCGCGCCGTGGGGCTTGAGGTAGGCGACCTCCCCGCCCGCCGCGCGCGCGAACTCCCGCAGCGCGCCGACCTGGTAGAGCAGGTCGGCGGTGAGCTCGGCGGGATCGACGTCGACGAACCGCCGCCCGAAGCCCGCGAGGTCGCGGTAGGAGACCTGCGCCCCGACGGCCACGCCGCGTCCGACCGCCGCCGCGGTGACCCGCTGCATGGTCACCGGGTCGCCCGCGTGGAAGCCGCAGGCCACGTTCGCGGAGGTGATCACGTCGAGCAGCGCATCGTCGTCGGTCAGCGACCAGACCCCGAAGCCCTCGGCGAGGTCGGCGTTGAGGTCGAGGGTCGGGGTGCTCACATCGCCAGCCTAGGACGCTTCTCGCCTTGACCTGGAGCGCACTCGAGGGCGCAGGCTGTCAGGGTGAGTGATCCGCGGCCGTCCCCCGTCGGCACCGCCGAACAGGCCGTCGAGGAGCCCCCGGTCCGCGTCGGCCTGCTGCTGGGCGTGCTGCTCGTCGCGGTCGCCGTGGCCGTGCTCGCCAACAGCATGGTGCTGGTGCTGGTCCCCGAGATCGGCCGGGACTACGCCGCCTCGCCGGGCGGCCTGGCATGGGTGGTCACCGCGTTCTCGCTGAGCTTCGCGGTGGCCACGCCCCTCTACGGGCGGATCGCCGATGTCTTCGGCGTGCGCCGGGTGTTCGCGGCCGGGATCGCGATCTTCCTGGTCGGCTCGGTGCTCGCCGGGCTCGCCCCCACCATCGGGGTGCACCTGGTCGGGCGCGTGCTGCAGGGTCTCGGGAGCGCCGCGGTGCCCGCGCTCGGGTCGGTCGCGGTGGCGCGCTCGCTGCCGCCGGGACGCCGCGGGTTCGGGTTCGGCATCGTCGGCACCGGCGTCGGGGCCGGGCAGGCGCTGGGGCCGCCGCTCGCGGGCTTCGTCGCCGAGCTCGCCGGGTGGCGCTGGCCGTTCCTCGGCGCCGCCCTGCTCGTCGCCCCGCTGCTCGTCATCGCGCCGCGCGTGCTGCCCGACGGCCGGCAGAGCGCCGACCCCTCGTGGCGCCAGATCGACCTCGTCGGCGGCGTCCTGCTCGGCGGCGCCGTGGGCCTGGGGCTCTTCGGGCTCACGCGCGCCCAGCAGGTGGGGCTCGCGCCGTCGTCGTGGGGCGCCGGGCTCCTGGCCCTCGTGCTCGCGGCCGGGTTCGCGTGGCGCATCCGCAGCACGCCCCGCCCGTTCGTCCCGCCGTCCCTGCTCGCCCCCGGCCCGTTCCTCACCGCCGTCGCGGTCGGGTTCCTCGCGATGTTCTGCTATCTCGGCACGATCCTGCTGGTCCCCCTGCTCGTGGCCACCGTGAACGGGCTCGGCGTCGGGCACGTGGGGCTGGTGCTGCTGCCCGGCGCGCTCGCCGTCGCCGCGCTCTCGTCGCCCGCGGGCCGGCTCTCCGACCGCCTCGGCCCGCGCCGGCTCGTCGGGATCGGGCTGACGCTGCTGCTCGCGGCCGTCGCGACCCTCTCGACCGCGGCCGGCGGGTCGGCGCTGCTGCTGTCCGCGGTGACCTTCGCCGTCGGCCTCGCCCTCGCCTCGATCACCTCGCCGCTGATCAACGCCGTCGCCGCCGCGGTGCCCTCCGAGCACGCCGGGGTCGGCCTCGGCATCTACCAGGGCGCGTTCTTCCTCGGCGGCGGGACGGGCGCGGCGGTGCTGGGCACCGTGCTCGCCGCCCGGACCGCGGGCGGCAGCGGCTCGTGGAACCCGCTGCACGACGGCCCGGGGGCGCCGTTCTCCGATGCGCTGCTGGTGATCGCCGTCGTGCTCGTGGCCGCGATCGCGCTGTCCCGGCGGCTGCCCGCCCGGACCTAGGTCAGACCTGGATCAACGCCGTCCCGGCCCGCAGCACCAGCGACGGCGCGCGCAGGGTGTCGGTGGTGACGCGGGGGTCCTCGGTGGTGACGACCAGGTCGGCCGGCGCGCCGTCCTCGAGCCCCGGCCGGCCGAGCCACGCCCGCGCGTCGCCGCAGGCCGCGGCGAAAGCGCGCGCGGGCCCGAGCCCGATCCCGGCCAGCGCGGCGACCTCGTCGACGATCCGCCCGTGCTCGATGCCGCCGCCGGCGTCGGTGCCCGCGAACACCGGGATGCCCGCCTCGATCGCGGCGGCGATCGTGCGGGGCGCGCGGGCGTAGAGCTCGCGCATGTGGGCGCCGTAGCGGGGGAACTTGTCACCGGCCGCGTCGGCGAACGACGGGAAGTTCTCGACGTTGATCACGGTCGGGACCAGCACGGTCCCGCGCTCGACCATCATCGCGATCGTGTCGTCGGTCAGGCCGGTGCCGTGCTCGATGCCGTCGATGCCCGCGCCGATCAGCCCGGGCAGCGCGTCCTCGCCGAACACGTGGGCGGTGACCCGCGCGCCCTCCGCGTGGGCGGCGTCGATGGCCGCGCGCAGCACGTCGTCGGGCCACAGGGGCGCGAGGTCGCCCGCGTCGCGCTCGATCCAGTCGCCGACGAGCTTCACCCACGGGTTGGCGCGCGCGGTCTCGGCGACCGCGGCCGGCAGGTCGTCGGGCTCGAGGTCGATCGGCAGCCCGCGGATGTAGCGCTTGGGGCGGGCGAGGTGGCGCCCGGCGCGGACGATCTCGGGCATCCGCGGGTCGTCGTCGAGCGGGCGGGTGTCGACGGGGCTGCCGCAGTCGCGCACCAGCAGCGCGCCCGCGGCCGCGTCGACGTGGCCCTGCTCGCGGGCCTCCTCGAGCTCGACCGCGCCGTCGGGGCCGATGCCGACGTGGCAGTGCGCGTCGACCAGGCCCGGGAGGATCCACCCGCCGTCGGCGACCGTCTCGGCGCCGGGCACCGGGTCGAGGCTGATCCGCCCCTCCTCGGTGACCCACAGCTCGCCGACGCGCTCCCCCTCCGCGGTGCCGTCGAGCAGGACGCCGCGCAGGTGCAGGGCCGAGGGGTTCGCCATGGCCGGAGCGTAACCAGCCGGGCCCTACGCTTCTCCCGTGAACCCCGCCCGCTCCCCGGCCCGCGTCGAGGACGTCCACGCCCTTGCCGCCGGGATGCCGCACGTCACCGCGGTCGAGGGGCCGAAGGGCAACACGGTCTACCAGGTCGGCGGGAAGTCGTTCGTGTTCTTCCGGACGCCGCGGCCGGACGCCCGCGACCCGGAGACCGGCGAGAGGTACACCGACGTGATCATGTTCTGGGTGGAGTCCGAGGAGGACAAGGACGCCCTCGTGCGCGACCCGTCCACGCCGTTCTTCACCACGCCGCACTTCGACGGGCACCTCTCGGTGCTCCTGCGTGCGGCCCACCTCGAGCGGATCTCCCGCGACGAGCTCGCCGAGATCGTGCAGGACGCCTGGCTGTCGCGGGCCTCGCAGCGTCGCCGGGAAAGGTGGCTGGCCGGGCGGGCCTGACTACTTGCGCTTCTTCTTGTTGCCCTTCTTGCCGCCGCCGTTGCCGCGCCCGCCGCCCCCGCCGGCGTTGCCGGGGAAGCTCAGCGCGGAGGGGTCGAAGCCCGCGGGCAGCTCGTTCATGCCCGCGAGCGCCGGCGGGAGCTGGTTGAGGCCCGGGGTCTGGTAGCTGCCGACCGAGCGCTCGCCGCGGTCCTGCCCGGCGCTCTCCTGGGCGATGCCCGCGATCGCCGGCATCTGCTTGGGGCCCTTGCGGACGTTCTTCGCGGCCTTCGCCGCCTGGCGCTTGCCCTTGCGCCCGCCGCCCATGCCCGGCAGGCCGAACTGGCCCGCCATGTTCTTCATCATCTTGCGGGCCTCGAAGAACCGCTCGACGAGCTGGTTGACGTCGGTGACGCCGACGCCCGACCCGTTGGCGATGCGCAGCCGCCGCGACCCGTTGATGATCTTCGGGTCGGCGCGCTCGGCCGGCGTCATGCCGCGGATGATCGCCTGGACGCGGTCGAGGTGCTTCTCGTCGAGCCCGGCGAGCTGGTCCTTCATCTGGTTCGCGCCGGGCAGCATCCCCAGCACGTTCGCGATCGGGCCCATCTTGCGCACGGCCATCATCTGCTCGAGGAAGTCCTCGAGCGTCAGCTCGCCGGTGCCCATCTTGGCCGCGGCGGCCTCGGCCTGGCCCTCCTCGAAGGCCTGCTCGGCCTGCTCGATGAGGGTGAGGACGTCGCCCATGCCCAGGATGCGCGAGGCCATCCGGTCGGGGTGGAAGACGTCGAACTCGTCGAGCTTCTCGCCGTTGGAGGCGAAGAGGATCGGCTCGCCGGTGACCTCGCGGACCGACAGCGCCGCACCGCCGCGGGCGTCGCCGTCGAGCTTGGTGAGCACCACGCCGGAGAAGCCGACGCCGTCGCGGAACGCCTCGGCGGTGACGACGGCGTCCTGCCCGACCATGGCGTCGAGGACGAACAGCGTCTCGTCGGGCGTCACCGCGTCGCGGATGTCCGCGGCCTGGCGCATCAGCTCCTCGTCGACGCCGAGGCGGCCGGCGGTGTCGACGACGAGCACGTCGTACTGGCGGCTGCGCGCGTCGGCGACGGCGCGGCGGGCCACGTCGACCGGGTCGCCGACGCCGTTGCCGGGCTCGGGGGCGAAGACCTCGACCCCGGCGCGCTCGCCGACGATCTGGAGCTGGTTGACGGCGTTGGGGCGCTGCAGGTCGCAGGCCGCGAGCATCGGGGTGTGGCCCTGGCTCTTGAGCCAGAACGCGAGCTTGCCGGCCAGCGTCGTCTTGCCGGAGCCCTGGAGGCCGGCGAGCATGATCACCGTCGGCGGCTGCTTGGCGAAGCGCAGCCGGCGGGTCTCGCCGCCGAGGATGCCGACGAGCTCCTCGTTGACGATCTTGACGACCTGCTGTGCCGGGTTCAGCGCCTCGGAGACCTCGACGCCGCGCGCCCGCTCCTTGACCTGCTTGACGAACCCGCGCACCACGGGCAGGGCGACGTCGGCCTCGAGCAGCGCGATGCGGATCTCGCGGCACGTCGTGTCGATGTCGGTCTCGGAGAGCCGACCCTTGCCGCGCAGGTCGGACAGGACCGACGTGAGACGGTCGGACAGGGCGTCGAACACGGCGCTCGCACTCCTCGATGTGTCGCTGGCGGCGCAAACGGGCCCCGGCACGACTTCACCGCGGGCGAACCACCAGCCTAACGGTCGCGCCCGGTCACGCCGTCGAGGACCGCTCGGGCGCCGCGAGACCGCTGGTGGCCGCGGCCAGCACGACCTCCTCGACCCGCTGCCGGCGCTCGGGGTCGATGACCTCGTGCTCGGCGGTCTCCAGGCAGAACGCGTCGAGCACCGAGCTGCCCAGCGTCGAGACCCGCGCCCACCGCACGTCGAGCCCCTCGGCCTCGAGCGCGGCCGCGACGCGGTGCAGCAGCCCGATCCGGTCGCCGGTGCGCAGCTCGAGCACCACGGCGCCGGTGGCCTCGTCGTCGAACCACAGCACGCGACTCGGCGCCGGGGCCGGTCCCGGGCGGTCGTAGTCGCGCTCCTTGGCCTCGAGGCGCGCGGGCAGGTCGAGCGAGCCGCGCAGCACCCGCACGAGGTCCTCGCGGATCAGCGAGGCCTCGGGCAGGCGCCCGAACCGCGGCGACACGGTGAACGCGTCGACGGCGACGCCGTCGTGCTCGCCGAGGTCGGCGGTGTGCACCTGCAGCGAGTGCAGCGCCAGCACCCCGGCCGCGCGGGAGAGCAGGCCGGGCCGGTCGGGGGCGGCCACGGTCATCGTGATGGTGGTCAGCTCGCCGTCACCGGCGACCGACACCTCGGGGCGCCCGCTGGCGGCCACGGTCACCGCGAGCTCCAGGGCCTCCGGCGACAGCGCGGTCGGGCCGGGGGTCGGCTCGCCGGCCATCACCACGCGGCAGCGCCGCACGAGGTCGCCCATCAGGGTCGCGCGCCACGGCGTCCACACCCCGGGCCCGGTGCCGAGCGAGTCGGCCTCGGCGAGGGCGTGCAGCAGCTCCAGCAGCACCGGGTCGGCGCCGAGCGTCTCGACGACGCGCTCCACGGTCGCCGGGTCCTCCGGGTCGCGCCGCGAGGCGGTGTGGGGCAGCAGCAGGTGGTGGCGCACCATCGCCGCCAGCGTGCCGACGTCGGCGGGCCAGAGCCCCAGCCGCCGGCCCAGGTGCTCGGCGAGGCGCTCGCCGACCACCGAGTGGTCCTCGTCGCGGCCCTTCCCGATGTCGTGCACGAGCGCGCCGAGCAGCAGCAGGTCGGGCCGCGAGACCCGGGTCGTCAGCTCCGCGGCGCGGCGGGTGACCTCGACGAGGTGGCGGTCGACGGTCCAGACGTGCTGGCGGTCGCGCGGGGGCAGGTCGCGCACCGCGCCCCACTCGGGGAACAGCCGGCCCCACAGCCCCGTGCGGTCGAGCGCCTCGATGACGTCGACCATGCCCTCGCCCGACCCGAGCAGCGCCAGCAGCTCGGACAGCGCCGCCCGGGGCCACGGCTCGCGCAGCTCGGGGGCCGCCTCGGCGAGGCGGTGCAGGGTGCTCGCGGCGATCGGCAGCCGGGTGCGCGCCGCCGTCGCGGCGAGGCGCAGGACGAGCGCCGGGTCGCGCGAGACCTGGGCGTCGCGGGCGAGGACCACCTCGCCCGCGTGCTCGACCACGCCGTCGTCGAGCGGACGGCGCGCCGGCGCGCGGCGCAGCGCGGCCAGCCCCCGGCGCGGCAGGGCGGCGCGCGCCGAGCGCAGCGCGGTGTCGGTGGCGAACACGACCGTGCGCGCGGCACCGGACAGGGCCCGGGCGAGGTCGAAGCGGTCGGTGACGCCGAGCTCGCCCGCGGCGGCGGCGACCACCTCGTGGGCGTCCTCGGCCTGCATGACGTCGCGGGCCCGCCCGGCGCGGCGGTGCAGCTCCACGCGCAGGTCGATCATGAGCCGGCGGGCGTCCTGGACGTCGACGGTCGGGCGGTCGACCAGCTGCGCCGCGGCCAGCGCGTCGAGCAGCTGGATGTCGCGCAGGCCGCCGTGCCCGTTCTTGAGGTCGGGCTCGATGCGGTGGGCGACCTCGCCGGCGCGCGACCACCGCTGCTGCGTGCCCTCGACGAGGTCGTCGAAGCGCCCGCGGATGCCCGCGCGCCACGCCTGGCGGGCGGTGGCGGCGAGACGCTCGGCGAGCTCCGGGTCGCCGGCGAGGTAGCGGACCTCGAGCAGGCCCAGGGCGACGCGCAGGTCGGTGGTGGCGACCTCGACGGCCTCGCCGACGGTGCGCACCGAGTGGTCCAGCCCGATCCCCGCGTCCCACAGGGGGTACCAGAGCGCGTCCGCGACCTGCGAGATCTGCTCGCGGCCACCGCGGCGGCCGTCGTGGACCAGCACGAGGTCGAGGTCCGAGTACGGCGCGAGCTCGCGGCGGCCCAGCGCGCCGACCGCGACGAGCGCCGAGCCCTCCCCGACGCCGACCGCGGCGGCGCGCGACGAGAGCCAGAAGTCGTGCAGCTCGACCAGCGCCTCGCGCAGCGCGGCCGGACCGAGCCGGCGCGCCCCCGGCGGCGGGTCGAGCAGCGCGGCGCGGGCGCGGACGAGGTCGACCGCGTCACCGTTCGTCGTCCCGCGCTCGTCGTCGAGGCTCGACGGTCCCCCGCCGTTCCGGTGCGCATCCGCCACGGCCATCCGCCGCGTCCCCTCTCCGGTGGTGCCGTCAGGACGACGACGCCGGGTCCCACCGATCGGGGGACCCGGCGCCGTCGTGTGCCGAACTACAGGGCGTCGGCCCCGCGCTCGCCGGTGCGCACGCGCACCACGGTCTCGACCGGGGTCACCCAGACCTTCCCGTCACCGATCTTGCCGGTGCGGGCGGTCTCGGCGATCGCGTCGACGACCTTCTCCGCGGCGGTGTCGTCGGTGACGACCTCGATGCGGACCTTCGGCACGAAGTCCACGGAGTACTCCGCACCCCGGTAGACCTCGGTGTGGCCCTTCTGGCGGCCGTAGCCCTGGACCTCGCTGACGGTCATGCCCAGGACCCCGAGCTGCTCGAGGGCGCCCTTGACGTCCTCCAGCACGAACGGCTTGATGATCGCCGTCACCATCTTCATCTCGCTCAGCCCTCCTTGCCTGCGGTCGCGGTGACCTGCGTCGGAGCGGACAGCGTCGAGTGCGAGGACCCGAGTCCGCCACCCCCGCTGCGCAGGCTCGAGAAGTCGTAGCCCGACTCGGCGTGCTCACCCTCGTCGATGCCCGCGGCCTCGCTGTCGTCCTCCACCCGCAGACCCATGATGGCCTTGACGACGAAGGCGATGATGGCCGTGACGACGCCGCTGTAAGCGATGACCGCGAGGGCCGCGATCGCCTGGATGCCGAGCTGGCCCCAGCCGCCGCCGTAGAACACGCCGGACACCTCGGACGGGGAGCCGTCCCAGGCGAAGAAGCCGATCAGCAGGGTGCCGACCAGACCACCGACGAGGTGGACGCCGACCACGTCGAACGAGTCGTCGAAGCCCAGGCGGTACTTCAGGCCGACGCCGTACGCGCAGGCGATGCCGGCGATGAAGCCGATGGCCATGGCGCCCAGCGGGGTGACCGCGGCGCAGGCCGGCGTGATGGCGACGAGGCCGGCGACGATGCCCGAGGCGGCACCCAGCGAGGTGGCCTTGCCGTCACGGATCTGCTCGATGATCAGCCAACCGCAGATCGCGGTGCAGGTGGCGACGACGGTGTTGAGGAACGCGTAGGCGGCGGAGTAGTTCGCGACCGCGGCGGAACCGGCGTTGAACCCGAACCAGCCGAACCACAGCAGGCCGGCGCCGAGCATGACCATCGTCAGGTTGTGCGGGCGCATGGCCTCACGCGGCCAGCCGCGGCGCCGCCCGAGCACGATGCAGAGCACGAGCGCGGCGGTACCGGCGTTGATGTGGACCGCCGTGCCACCCGCGAAGTCGACCGCGCCGATGCCGTTGGCGATCCAGCCGGCGTCGAGGTCGAAGACCCAGTGGGCGATCGGGAAGTACACGAGCGTCGCCCAGAGGATGGAGAACACCATCCACGAGTTGAACTTCATGCGGTCCGCGGCGGCACCGGCGATCAGGCCCACCGTGAGGATCGCGAACATGGCCTGGAAGGCCACGAAGGCGATGTCGGGCAGCCCGTCGGTCTGCACCGTCTCGGACAGCAGGCTCGAGAGCATGAAGTACTGGCCCGGGTTGCCGAGCAGGCCACCGCCGACGTCGTCACCGAACGACATCGAGTAGCCGAAGATGACCCACAGCACGCCCACCGTGGCGAAGGTGCTGAACACCATCATCATCATGTTGAGGACGCTCTTCGAGCGTGCCTGGCCGCCGTAGAACAGCGCCAGGCCCGGCGTCATGAGCAGGACCAGCGCCGTGCTGGTCAACATCCAGGCGATCGTTCCGCTGTCGAGTTCCACGGCCAGCAGCTTCCCTTCTCGCTACCACTGTTTTCGGAGAGCGAGAATGCGCAGGCCGTGTTTCCGATGGGAGCGCGGTGCGTTTCGTGGCAGTTAACAGCCCGACCACGCATGTCACCATCATGTTTCGTGGTCGGCGTTACCGGACGCGGTGAGACGTGGGTCATGACGGTGCGCGATCACCGGCCGCGCGATCGGTGGAGCGCACGAGGCAGAAGGGGTTGCCGTCGGGGTCGAGGAAGACCCGGAAGGTCGTCCCCGGCTGGTGGGCCGTCTTCGTCGCGCCGGCCGCGATCACGGCCGCCTCGCCCGCGTCGAGGTCGTCGACCTCCACGTCGAGGTGGAACTGCAGCGCCCCGTCCTCGGGCCACGCCGGCGCCCGCCTCGCCGGGGCGAGCTGGAAGGCCAGCGTCGGACCGCCGCCCCCGTCGAGCTCGATCCAGTCGTCGTCGGTGGCGGACTCGTCGATCGGGAGCCCGACGAGCGCCGCGTAGAACTCGGCGAGCGCCCGCGGGCGCGGGGTGTCGATGGCGGTCAGCTGCAGGCGGGCGATGCCGGTCATGTCCCGCAGGCTAGGGCGGGACCCCGACACGTCACTTCAGGAGCGCGTCCACGAACGCCCCGGGCTCGAACGGCGCGAGGTCGTCCGGGCCCTCGCCGAGCCCGACGAGCTTCACCGGCACGCCCAGCTCGCGCTGCACCTGGAAGACGATGCCGCCCTTGGCGGTGCCGTCCAGCTTGGTGAGCACGACGCCGGTGACGTCGACGACCTCGCTGAACACCCGGGCCTGGGTCAGCCCGTTCTGGCCGGTGGTGGCGTCGAGGACCAGGAGGACCTCGTCGACCTCGGCCTGGCGCTCCACGACCCGCTTGACCTTGCCGAGCTCGTCCATCAGGCCGGTCTTGGTGTGCAGGCGCCCGGCGGTGTCGAGCAGGACGGCGTCGACGCCGGACTCGGTGCCGCGCCTGACGGCGTCGAACGCGACGCTGGCGGGGTCGGCGCCCTCCTTGCCGCGCACCGTCTCGGCGCCGGCGCGCTCGCCCCACGTCGCGAGCTGCTCGGCGGCGGCGGCGCGGAAGGTGTCGGCGGCGCCGAGGAGCACGACGAAGCCGTCGGCGACCAGGACGCGGGCGAGCTTGCCGGTGGTCGTGGTCTTGCCGGTGCCGTTGACGCCGGCGACCAGCACCACCGCGGGGCGCCCGTCGTGCGCGAGCGCGCGCACCGAGCGCTCCATGTCGGGCCCGAGCGACTCCACGAGCACCTCGCGCAGCAGCTCGCGCGCCTGGTCGGCGGTGCGCACGCCGCGGGAGGCGATGCGCTCGCGCAGCTTGCTGACGATCTCCTGGGTGGTCGCCGAGCCGAGGTCGGCCAGCAGGAGGGTGTCCTCGACCTCCTCCCACGAGTCCTCGTCGAGGTCGCCGGCGCCGAGCAGGCCCAGCAGGCCCTGGCCGAGCGTCGACCGCGAGCGCCCCAGCCGTCCGCGCAGGCGCTCGAGGCGGCCTTCGGCGGACGGGATCTCCTCGGGCGGCGCGGCGGGCGCCACGGTCGTGCCCGTGGACGGGGCGACGGTCTCGGTGGTGGTCTCGGGGGACGGCTCGGTGGTGGTCTCGGTGGTGGTCGCCGTCGCGGCTGGGGTCTCCGGGGTCTCCGGGGTCTCCGGGGCCTCCGGTGCGGGCGTCTCGCGCGGGGCCGTCTCCGGCTCGGCGGCCTCCGGGGGCGCCGTGGCCTGGGGGCCCGCCTCGACGTCCGGGACGGCGAGCGTCCCGGGGCCGGTGGCGGCGGTGTCGGGCTCCGGCTCCGGCTCGGGCTCCGGCTCGGCGGGGGCGGCCGGCGCGGCCGCGGGGGGCGCCTCGGCGGCGCCGGGCGGGGCGGTGCCCTGGGGGCCGCCGGTCTCGGGGCGGGCGGCGGGCTCGCTGGGCTCGGGCCGCGGCTCGGGTTCGGGCTTCGGTTCGGGCTGCGGTTCGGGGCGCGGTTCGGGGCGCGGCGGTGTGAGCGTGGAGGGGCCGCTGCCCGCGCTGAAGCTGAACCCGCCGCCGGCCTGGTAGGAGCCCTTCGTCGGCTTGGTCTCCTCCTGCTCCTCCTCGGCGAGCGAGACCTGCCGGCGCCGGCGCAGGTAGAGCCCGACGCCCAGGACGATGAGCAGGACGACGATCACCGCGACCACCACGATCGTGGCGATCAGACCGGTCGACAGCGTGCCCGCCGCGGCCGGGGCGGCGAGCGCCACCGCGTCGGCGGTCGGGTCGAGCGGGGAGGTCAGCGACGAGCTCAGTGACACAAGTCCAGTGTCCCAGCCGGGCACGGTGACGGCGCGCGGCCGGTCGCCCGGTGCCCGAGATGCGCATGATCGCCCCAGGTGCTCCGCCGACCCGATGTCACCGGGTGCACGGAGCAGCCGGAGCGATCACGCCCTCCGAGCCGAGATCAGGAGCGCACCGTCCACCCCGCGGACGCCGACGCGGGCACCACGACGCCCCGGATCTCGCGCGTCACCCCACGAGCGCGACGAGGGCCGCGGCGAGCAGCCCCAGCCCCGCGAGCACGGCCACGCCGGCCAGGGCCAGGAGCGCGGCGCACAGGGCGAACCCGGCGGTGCGCTGGCGCGAGGGTCCCGGCGAGCCGGCGAGCCGGGGCAGGGCGGGCGCGCGGTAGAAGACCTCGACGGTGTGGCCCGCGGCCACCGGCACCGCGTCGGCGACGTGGCCCCACGCGCGGCGCCCGGCGCGGCCGTGCTCGACCTCGATCTCCACGAGGTGCCGGCCGGCGGGCAGGTCGATCGGGGTGCGGCCCCAGGCGAAGCGCCACGGGAGCCCGTCGACGCTGACCGCGACCCGGCGCGCCCCGAGGTGCGGGGACAGCCGGCAGTACGAGCAGTCGATCACCAGGCGCCCGGGGGCGAGCTCGACGGCCGCCAGGGGGTCCGGGACCGACGGCCGGACGACCGTGCGCAGCTTCACCAGCGGGCCCGAGGGCGTCCCGGTGCCGGGGCGGGCGTGCCGGCCGGAGCGCACGGGGCCGCTCGGCGGCGCGGAGACACGGTCCGCGGGGGCGGCGTGGGCCGGTCCGGACCTCGGTCCCGATCGCACCGCCGTCATGTCCGCCCCCCGGTCAGCTCGCAGCGCTCTCACCAGCACGGTAGAGGCGCCGGTCGCGAGCCGGGAGGCCACGACAGCGTCGTCCTCGCCCCCCGATCCGGGCTGCCGGTGATACTCAGCGCAACATAACAGCACGCAGAGTGATCACGACGGGGTGGTCCCGGCATACGGTCCGGGCGCATCCGCGCCGCGCAGGCGTTGCGAGATGACCGCCGTGATCCCGTCCCCCCGCATGCTCACGCCGTAGAGCGCGTCCGCGATCTCCATCGTGGGCTTCTGGTGCGTGATGATCACGAGCTGCGAGTTGCGGCGGAGCTCGGCGAGCAGGCCGATGAGGCGCCGGAGGTTGGCGTCGTCGAGGGCCGCCTCGACCTCGTCCATGACGTAGAACGGCGAGGGGCGCGCCCGGAAGATCGCGACGAGCATCGCCACGGCCGTCAGCGACTTCTCGCCGCCGGAGAGCAGCGAGAGCCGCTTGACCTTCTTGCCCGGCGGCCGGGCCTCGACCTCGACGCCGGTGGCCAGCAGGTCGTCGGGGTCGGTGAGCACGAGCCGGCCGTCGCCGCCGGGGAACAGCACGGGGAACACCGCCTCGAACTCCCGCGCGACGTCGGCGAAGGCCGTGGCGAAGACCTCGAGGATCGTGGCGTCGACCTGCGAGACCACCTCGAGGAGGTCCTTGCGGCTGTTCTTGACGTCCTCGAGCTGGGTGGACAGGAAGCGGTAGCGCTCCTCCAGCGCGGCGTACTCCTCGAGGGCCAGCGGGTTGACCTTGCCGAGCTGGCCCAGCTCCTTCTCCGCGCGGGTCGCCCGGCGCTGCTGGGTGGCGCGGTCGAACGGCTCGGGCGGGGGCATGACGACCTGCTCGCCGCGCTCGCGGGCCGCCTCCACCTCGGCGACCTCGCCCGCCGGCGGCGGGATCGGGACGTCGGGGCCGTACTCGGTGACGAGGTCCTCCAGCCCGATCCCGAAGCGCTCGCCGATGCCCGCCTCCATCTGCTGCAGGCGCGTGCGCTGCTCGGCGCGGACGACCTCGTCGCGGTGCACGGCGTCGGTGAGGCGCTCGAGGCCCGCCTGCAGCTCCCGCTGGCGCTCGCGGGCGGTCTCGAGCTCACCGGCGCGGGCGGTGCGCACGGCGGCGGCCGCGTCGCGGGCCTCGGCGGCCCGGGCGAGCGAGGACTGCAGGCGCGCCAGCGCGTCCTGGCCGTGGCGGACGGCGGCCTCGGTGAGCTCGGCGACGCGGGCCCGCTCGCGCGCCCGCTCCTGGGCGCGCGCCCGGGCCTCGCGCTCGCCCTCGGCCCGCCGGCGCAGGCCCTCGGCGAGCCCGGCGACGTCGCGCAGGCGTTCCTCGGCGGTGCGCAGGGCCAGGCGGGCGTCGACCTCCGCGGCGCGGGCGGCGGTCAGCGCCGCCGACGCCTGGTCACGCGCCGCCGCCTGGTCGTCGGCGTCGGAGCCGGCCGCCCCGCCGTCCAGGTCGGCGGCCTCGTCCTGGGCCATCGCCAGGCGCTCGGTGAGCTCGTCGAGCTCGTCGCGGCGCTCGTCGCGGATGCGCTCGACGGAGGCGCGCCGCTCGGTGAGCCGCTGGGCCTCCGCCTCGGCGGCCCGCACCGTCTCGGAGAGGCGGCCGTGGCGGCGGGCCGCGTCGGCGCGTGCGGCGTCGTCGGCGGCCCGGCGGGCGTCGGCGGCGCGGCGGGCCTCGGCGTCGGCGCGGCGCCGGTCGTCGCGGACCTGGCGGGCGACACCGACCTCCGCGCGTACGGCCGACTCCGCCTCGCGGGCGGCCTCGAGCGCGGTGCCGGCCTCGCGGACGTGGCGCTCGGCGGCGGCGAGCCGGTCGCCCGCCTCGTCGGCGGCGGCCTGCATCTCGAGCAGGCTCTGGTTGCCCGACGGGCCCCCGGCCGCCCAGTCGGCGCCGAGCAGGTCACCGCCGCGGGTGACCGCGCGCAGGTGCGGGTGGTCGCGCACCACCGCGCGGGCGGCGGCACGGTCGTCGACCACGACGATGCCGGCCAGGACGCGGGCGACGGCGCCGGCCAGCTCGTCGGGGGCGCGCACCAGGTCGACCGCCCAGCGGCTGCCCTCCGGCGGCGGACCCGACGACGCCGGGGCATCGACACCCCCGCCGACCAGCAGGCCGGCCCGCCCACCCTCGGTGTCGTGGAGCCGGTCGAGCGCGTCGGCGGCCGCCTCCGGGCCGCGCACCGCCACCGCGTCCGCGGCCGGGCCGAGCGCGGCGGTGACGGCGTCCTCGTCGCCCGCGCCGACCCGCAGCAGCGCCGCCACCGAGCCGAGCACCCCGGGCACCGGGTCGGCGGCGGCGAGCAGGGCCCCCGCACCGTCGCGGCGCGTCAGGCCCAGGGCGAGCGCGTCGGTGCGCGCCTTCCAGTGGGCGCGGTCGCGCTCGGCGTCGCGGTGGGCCGCGCCCGCGGTGTCGACGGCGGCCCGCGCGATCTCGTGGCGCTCGACGGCCGCGTCGAGCGCGGCCTCGGGGTCAGGGCCGTCCTCATCGGGCACCGCTGCAGGCTCGACCGCGGGCTCGACGGAGGGCTCCGGCCCCGTCTCCTCCTCCACCGCGGCCAGCTCCTCGCGCGCGACGGCCGCCCGCTCGTGCGCCTCGTGCAGCGAGCTCGCGATCTGCTCGAGCTCCTCGGTGGAGGACGCCAGGCGCCCGCGCAGCGTCTCGACCTGGCCGGCGAGCTTGGCCACGCCCTCGCGCCGGTCGGCGGCGGCGCGCGTGGCCGCGGCGAGGCGGCGTTCGGCGGTGGTGAGCGCGTCCTCGGCCCGCTCGCGGCCCTCGGCGTGCGCCTCGAGGGTGGCGCGGGCCTCGGCGACCTCGGCGTCGAGCGTCGCCTCGTGCTCGGCGGCCTCGCCCGCGCGGCGCTCGAGCTCGTCGGGGTCGGGGCCGGTGGGGGCGTCCTCGGCGGCGGCGACGTGGCGGTGGCGCTCGGCGGCGAGCGCGACCGTGCCGCGCAGGCGCTCCTGCATCGCCGAGAGCCGGAACCAGCCCTCCTGCGCGCGGGTGTGCGCGGGCGTCGCGGCCTCGACCGCCGCCTCGAGCGCGGTGACCTGCTCGCCGACCTCGGCCAGGGCGCGCTCGGTCTCGTCGCGGCGGCGGCGCGCGGCGTCCTCGTCGGCCTGCTCGCGCTCGATCTGCCCGCGCAGGCCGACCAGGTCGTCGGCGGCGAGGCGCAGGCGGGCGTCGCGCAGGTCGGCCTGGATGGTCTGGGCCCGGCGGGCGATCTCGGCCTGGCGCCCGAGGGGCTTGAGCTGGCGGCGCAGCTCGGTGGTGAGGTCGGACAGCCGCGTGAGGTTGGCCTGCATCGCCTCGAGCTTGCGCAGCGCCTTCTCCTTGCGCTTGCGGTGCTTGAGGACCCCCGCGGCCTCCTCGATGAACGCCCGGCGCTCCTCGGGCCGCGACTGCAGGATCGCGTCGAGCTGGCCCTGGCCGACGAGCACGTGCAGCTCGCGGCCGATGCCCGAGTCCGACAGCAGCTCCTGGACGTCGAGCAGCCGGCAGCTGCTCCCGTTGATCTCGTACTCGCCCGCGCCGGAGCGGAACACCCGCCGGGTGATCGACACCTCGGCGTACTCGATCGGCAGCGCGCCGTCGGCGTTGTCGATGGTCAGCGTGACCTCGGCGCGGCCCAGCGGGGCGCGCCCCGAGGTGCCGGCGAAGATGACGTCCTCCATCTTGCCGCCGCGCAGGGCCTTGGCCCCCTGCTCGCCCAGCACCCAGCTGATGGCGTCGACGACGTTGGACTTGCCCGAACCGTTGGGTCCGACCACGCAGGTGATGCCCGGCTCGAAGCGCAGCGTCGTGGACGAGGCGAAGGACTTGAAGCCCTTCAGCGTGAGGCTCTTCAGGTGCACGCCCGGTCCTCCTCCCCCCGCCCGGGTGTCGTGGACGCTACGCGAGGGCCCCGACGTCGGGCCCGGAGCCCCGCTTCGCCACGCGCGTGCCGGAGCCCGACGTCCCGCTCCACGTCGTTCTCACAGGAACTGCCCGGGGAGTGGCACCCGCGTGGCTCGTCCTTGCCGTGCCCATCCCCGCCCCGCACAGTGTCACTGCGCTCCAGGACCTCGACACCTCCCCTGACCTTCCCTCCCAGGGACGCCGACTGATGACAAGCCATCGGGCTCTCGCCCTGATCGGCACGGCCGTCACGACCGCCGCGCTGATCGCCGGGTGCGGCACGGCGCCGTCCACCCCCGGCCCCACCTCCGGCGGGCCGGTCCTCTCGCTCGACGCCACCACCGGCGACACCACCGCGGCGGCGGTCAACCAGTGGGGTGCTCCCGGCCCGGGCTCCGACGACTTCACCGACGGCGGCGTCGACCCCACCCGATGGGACGTGTACGACGGCGACGGCCACGCCGGCAACGGCACGCGCAGCCCCGACGCGGTCGCCGTCCGCAATGGCGTGCTCACCATCACCGGCGACGCCGAGGGCACCACCGGCGGCGTCGCCAACCGCACCGCCCAGCAGTACGGCCGATGGGAGGTCCGCATGCGCGCCGCACCCCGGCCCGGAGCGAGCGACGGCGACCCCTACCACCCCGTCCTGCTGCTCTGGCCGGCGAACGCCGGTGGCTCGGTCAAGCCCGGCGGCACCGGCGGAGAGATCGACTTCGCGGAGACCGACGTGGGCAGCGGCCAGGTCAGCACGTTCCTCCACCCCCCGACCAGCGACGCCGACCGGAAGGCCTTCCGGCAACCCGTGGACCTCTCCCAGTGGCACAACTACGCGGTCGAGTGGACCCCGACCCGCATCGCGGGATGGATCGACGGCCAGCAGTGGTACGACGTGACCGACCCCGTCGTGCAGCCGGGCGGACCGATGACCCCGTGTGTGCAGCTCGACGCCAACACGCCGAGCGGGCTGCAGCCCGCCGTCATGGAGACCGACTGGATCCACATCTATCCACCACCGCCGGGGCCCGACTGACACGTCGCCGCACAGGTCATGGGGGTCGGTCGGGTGCTCCGGCCGCCCGAACCCGTCCGTTTCGGGTCAGGACGAGACGTCAACCCGACAATATGGCAACCGCAACGCACTACCTCGAGGTCAACGCCCCGGCCGCGCAGTGCTACCAGTGGTGGCGGCCGCTGACCCACCTGCCGCAGATCATGGACGACGTGAAGTCGGTGGAGCCGAAGAACGGTCAGGCCGACGTCACGCACTGGGTGGTCGAGGGCCCGCTGGGCAAGGACATCGAGTGGGACGCCAAGATCATCGACGAGGAGCGCGACCGGAAGATCGCGTGGAAGTCGCTCGAGCAGAGCAACAACCACGTCGAGACCGGCGGCGCGGTGCGCTTCGACCCGCACGGTGACTCCACCGGTGTCGAGGTCAGCCTCCACGTGCAGACGCCGGGCGGCGCCGCGGGCGACGTCGTCGCGAAGCTCTTCGCCGACCCGCAGAAGAAGATCGAGAAGGCGCTCGAGGAGTTCAAGCAGCTCATGGAGCACTCCTCGCAGAACGTCTGAGCACTCCGCTCGTCGCCCGGGCCCCGCACCCTCGCGGTGCGGGGCCCGACGTGTCTACGCTCGAGGGGTGACCGAGCCGGGATACACCGAGGACGGCGTGCCCACGTTCGAGCACGTCCGCGAGACCATCGAGCGCCGCTCCGCGACCGCGGCGGGGTACGAGGAGCTCGTCGCCGACAGCCCCGCGGGCCGGGAGCGCGCCGAGCGGGAGGCCGACCACGAGGCCGCCGCCCACGACAAGCTCGAGGAGATCCGCCGCTCCCTCCACCGCGACGGCTGAACCGCGCGGCGAGGGACAGCTCAGGCGGGCGGTACGGCCAGGCGCAGGGCGGCCGACGTCCGGTCGTGCACGCCGAGGGCGGCGTAGGCGTTCTCCAGGTGCTTGCCGACGGTGCGGCGGCTGATGCCGAGCTCGTGCGCGATCGCCGCGTCGGTCGCCCCCCGGGCCACCCGCGCCACCACCGCCTGCTCACGGGCGGTCAGCGGCCGCGCCGGCGGGCCGTACGCGGCGCGCCAGAGCGCGTCGGCGAGGTGGGGCCGCACGAGGTGGAGCAGGGCGACGTCGCGGTCGGTGAAGTCGCGGTCGGCGCGGCTCAGGGCGACGCTGGCCTCCGCGCCCCGGCGCCGGACGGCGAGGACGGCCCGGGGCCGCGCCCCCGCACCGTCGACCGCGTCCGGCGGCCAGCACATCGGGCGCCCGTCGAAGCCCGTCGCGGCGAGGGTGGCGCCGCCGACGAGCGCGGCGAGGCCGGGCCACACGGCGCGGTCGAGGTCGGCGCACGTGCGCACGGCGGCGCTCGCGGCGGCGAGGTCGAGGGCCGCGGTCAGGACACGCTCGGCGGTCATTGGGCACCACTCCGGTGAGCGGGTCACCGAGTGTCGCGCGACTCGTCGTCGACCGGGAGCCGTCATCACCCGCTCGGCCTACGGAGCCCTCCGTATCGAACGCACGGGTCGCGACGGACTTCACTGATGCTCCGCCGTCCGTGCGACCCGAGGAGACCGCCATGCCACGCCGGATGCTCGACTGTCGTGAGGTGCCCAGCGACAACGGCTGCACCCTGACGCTCACCGGCGAGGAGGCCGAGGTCCTCGAGGCCGGGGCGGCCCACGCGGTCGCCGTGCACGGTCACACCGACGGCGAGGAGCTGCGCTCGGGGCTCCGCGCGCACCTGCGCGATGCCCCCCAGGCGACCGGAGCGGGCGCGTTCGTGCAGCTCATCGAGTTCCGGACCCAGCAGTACGACGAGATGGACTCGCTCATCGACGGGTGGATGTCCGAGATCGGCGCCGACCGCACCGCGCGCTGGATGGTGATGGGCCGCGACCTCGACCGCGACGGCACCTACGTCGAGGTCGTCGAGTTCCCGAGCGCCGAGGAGGCGAAGAAGAACTCGGACAGCCCCGTGACCACGGCGTTCGCCGAGAAGATGACGGGCATCTGCGACGGCCCGGCGTCCTTCCGCAACCTCGAGGTCGTGCGGGCCGAGACGCCGTAGACCCACGGATCAGATGTGCCGGCGGCGGGGGCGGGGCTGGCAGGTCGGGCACCAGAACGACGAGCGGTTCATGAACGCCTCCCGCCGCACCGAGGTGCCGCAGCGCGGGCAGGGGCGGTCCTCCTGCCCGTACACCGCCAGCGCGCGGTCGAAGTAGCCGGAGTCGCCGTTGACGTCGACGTAGAGCGCGTCGAACGAGGTGCCGCCGGCCGCCAGCGCCTCCCCCATGACCTCGCCCGCCGCCGCGAGCAGGCGCCGGCCCTCGGGGCGCGAGAGCGTGGCCGTCGGGCGCTCGTAGTGCAGCTTCGCCCGCCACAGCGACTCGTCGGCGTAGATGTTGCCGATGCCCGAGACCAGGGTCTGGTCGAGCAGGGCGCGCTTGAGCCCGGTGCGCCGCCGGCGCAGGTCGCCGATCGCCGTCTCGGCGTCGAACGCCGGGTCGAGGGGGTCGCGGCCGATGTGGGCCACGGGCACCGGCAGGGCGTCGGGCCCGGTGACGTCGGTGACCGTGAGCCCGCCGAACGTGCGCTGGTCGACGAACCGCAGCTCGGGACCGTCGTCGTCGAACCGCAGCCGGATGCGCAGGTGCTTCTCGTCGAGCCGGTCCGCGGGCTGGACGAGCAGCTGGCCGCTCATCCCGAGGTGGGCCAGCAGCGCCGATTCCACCTCGCCGTCCGGGCCGGCGGTGTCCCCGAGCTCGAGCCACAGGTACTTGCCGCGCCGGCGGGCGGCGCGCAGCACGCGACCGCCGAGGCGCTCGCCGAGCTCGGCGGCGCCGCCGGCCTGCCGGCGGACCGAGCGGGGGTGGGTGACCTCGACGGACTTCACCCGGCGGCCGAGGACGTGGTCGGCGAGACCCCGCCGGACGACCTCGACCTCGGGGAGCTCAGGCACCGCCCGCCGGCGTCCCGTCCGAACCGTCGAGGTACTGGTAGGCCGCGCGGGCGGCCTTCTGCTCGGCTTCCTTCTTGGTGCGCCCGACGCCGGTGCCGCGCTCCTGGCCGGCGACG
This sequence comes from Actinomycetospora rhizophila, assembly GCF_042657905.1. Classification (NCBI taxonomy): domain Bacteria; kingdom Bacillati; phylum Actinomycetota; class Actinomycetes; order Pseudonocardiales; family Pseudonocardiaceae; genus Actinomycetospora; species Actinomycetospora rhizophila. The sequence continues at coordinate 105,800 of NZ_JBHSKG010000010.1, forward strand.
ACCACCGTGGCGGTGAAGGTCTTGAGGTGGTCGGGGCCCTCGTCGACCATCCGGTACTCGGGCACCCCGAGGTCGGAGGCGGCGGTGAGCTCCTGGAGGCTCGTCTTCCAGTCGAGCCCGGCCCCGAGCAGCGGCGCGGTGCGCAGCAGCTCGCCGAACAGGCGCTCGACGACCCGGCGCGAGACCTCGATGCCGTGCTGCAGGTGGACCGCACCGAGCACCGCCTCGACGGCGTCACCGAGGATGCTCGGCTTGTCGCGCCCGCCGGTCATCTCCTCGCCCCGGCCGAGGTGCAGGCGGTCGCCGAGCCCGAGCTCGCGGGCGACGCCGGCGAGCGCGTGCATGTTGACGACGCTGGCCCGCAGCTTCGCCAGCTGCCCCTCGGGCAGGTCGGGGTGCTCGCGGTAGAGCCGCTCGGTGACCACGACGCCGAGCACGGCGTCGCCGAGGAACTCCAGGCGCTCGTTGGTCGGTAGCCCGCCGTGCTCGTAGGCGTACGAGCGGTGCGTCAGGGCGAGCTCGACCAGCTCGGGGTCGAGATCGACCCCGAGCACCTCACCGAGGGTGGGCTCCGTCGGGTTCTCCGCCGGCTGCGTGCTCGACGCCGTCATGCCGCGGGCCTGTCCGGGACGGCCCTCAGGCCGGGGTGACGGCCCGGCGGCCGGCGTACTGGCCGCAGTGGGGGCACGCCACGTGCGGCGGCTTCGGCTTGGCGCAGGCCTTGTTGGGGCACGCCATCAGCTGCGGGACGGACGCCTTCCACTGCGAACGGCGGGCGTGGGTGTTCGCGCGGGACATCCGGCGCTTCGGGACGGCCACTTCGGTCAGCTCTCCTCAGTTCTCGTTACTGCTTGCGCCGCCGTACTTCTCCTGCAGCGCGGCCCAGCGAGGATCGATTGTCTCACGTGCCTCCCCGGCCGGGACGAAGGCCCACGCCTCGGGGTCGGGCGACTCCGGGCCCGGGCAGTCCTCGCGGCACAGCGGGGTGACGGGCAGCTCGAGCAGGACCGCGTCGCGCACGGCCGGCTCCAGGTCGATGCGCTCGTCGACGATGCGGCTGACCTCGTCGGAGTCCGCCGTGTCGTCGGTGACCGAGTCGGGGTAGGCGTACAGCTCGGTGAGGTCGACGTCGACGTGGTCGGTGAACGGCTCGAGGCAGCGCGAGCACTCGCCGCGCACGTCGGCCTCGACCGTGCCGGAGGCCAGTACGCCCTCCATCACCGACTCGAGGCGCAGGTCGAGGCGGATCGGCTCGCCGACGGGCACGCCGATCATGTCGAGACCGAAGCCCTCGGGCGCCGCGACGTCGCGCCGCAGCGTCTTCATCTGGCCGGGTCGGCGCAGCAGTTCGCGCGCGACGTCGACCACCCAGGGGCTGGTCGCGTCGACGGTGGGCTGGGGCTTCTCGCTCGTCATCTCTGGTCCCGACGGGGTAGCGCTCGGCAGCCGCAGGACGCGGCCCGACCGATCAGTCTACGCGAGCGGGATCAGGCGCCGAGACGCTCGCTCCACCGGCGCCAGCCCTCGCGCGGGGCGGCCTCGCGGGGCTCGCTCTCCTCGTCGTCGCGGCCGCGCGGCGGGCCGGCGGCGGCCGGGCCCGCGGGCGCGTTCATGCGCAGCTGGTGGCGGTGGCGCCCCACGGTGTCGAGCACCGACTCGAGGGTCTCGGAGAAGTCGGCGAGCGTGCCGTCCACGTAGTGGTCGCACTCGGCGCGACGGCGGTCGGCCTCGTCGGTGGCGGCGTCGACGAGCCGCTCGGCCTCGACGTGCGCGGCGCGCGTGACCTCGTGCGCCTCGACGAGACGGGCCTGCTCGGCGCGCCCGTCGGCCACGGAGCGCTCGTAGTTCTGGCGGCCGGCCTCGACCATGCGCTCGGCCTCGGCCTCGGCGCGCTCGGTGAGCTCGGCGTACTCGCGACGCCCGCGGCCCACGGTGCGCTCCGCCTCGTGCTCGGCCTCGGCGATCATCTGCTGGGCCTGCTCGCGGGCCTCGGCGAGCAGCCGGTCGGCCTCGGCCTGCGCGTCGGTCCGCGCGCGCTCGGCCTCCTCGGTCGCGTCCGCGACGAGCTTGTCGCGGTGGTCGAGGACGTCCTGCGCGTCGTCGAGCTCGCCCGGCAGCGCCTCGCGCACGTCGTCGAGCAGCTCGAGCACGTCGCCGCGGGGCACGACACAGCTGGTGGTCATGGGGAGTCCGCGCGCCTCTTCGCAGAGGGTCACGAGCTCGTCGAGCGCCTCGAACACGCGGTACACGGGGGTCAGTGTGCCGCCGCCGATCAGGCCGGACGGGGATTCGCCCCGCCCGTCGGCGTGTCGCGCCCTACTCCGCCAGGCGCCCGAGCAGGCGGCGGTGCACCTCGGGGTCCAGGAACGCCGCGACGTCCCCTCCCCCGCGCGCGACCTCCTTGACCAGCGAGCTCGAGACGTAGGAGTACCGCGGGTCGGTGATGAGGAAGACCGAGTCGACCCCGGTCTGGTGGCGGTTCATCTGGGCCATCGGCTCCTCGAACCCGAAGTCGATCGACGAGCGCAGACCCTTGACCAGCGCCGTGGCGCCGATCGCGGTGCAGTAGTCGACGACGAGGCCCTCGAACGCGTCGGTGCGCACGTTGTCGAGGCCGGCCAGGGCCGTGCCCAGCAGCTCGCGGCGCTCGTCGACGGTGAACAGCCCCTGCTTCGCCGGGTTCACGGCGACCGCGACGACCACCTCGTCGAACAGGGCCGCGGCCCGGGTGACGACGTCGACGTGCCCGAGGGTGACCGGGTCGAACGAGCCGGGGCAGACCGCGATCGCCATGGCCGCGATCATCGCAGAACCCGGCACGATGCCCTGCGTGGACGCCGACCTCCTGCGCGCCGACCTCGCGGCGCTCTACCCGCAGTACGGGCTGCGCGTGGCGCACCGGGGCACCGTGCTCCTCGCGCCGACCGACGAGGAACTGCTCGAGCTCGCCGACCTCGTCGCCGAGCCGGGCGGGATCGTGGAGCCGGGCCGCGCCGGTGAGCTCCTGGGCTGGCCCGAGGACGACGGCGCGGCCGCCGCCCGCCGGTTCCTCGAGTGGGCGTGGCGGCTGCGCGAGGCGCCGTCGGCCGCCCGCTGGCGGGCGCCGCTCGCGGTGCTCGACGGGGGCCGGGTGCTCGGGCTCGCCGTGCTGGCCCACGAGCTCGACGACCCGGCGGGCACCGTGCGCACCTCGTCGTGGCTCGCCCGCGCCGAGCAGGGCCGCGGGCTCGGCCGCCGCGTGCGCCTGATGCTGCTCGAGCTCGCGTTCGGGCCGCTGGGGATGATGCGCGCGGTCACCGCCGCCGCCGAGGGCAACGCCGCCTCGCGCCGCGTGACCGTCGCCTGCGGCTACCGCGAGACCCACCGCGAGACCGGCACCGACGGCGTCGTCGAGGTGCACGCGGCGGTGACCCCGGGCGCGTGGCGGCGCAAGCGCCTGCACGACGTCGACGTGGAGGGCGCGGACGCGTTCCTGGCGGCCGTCAGGTCGTGAACGCCGTGACCGTCGGGTCGGCGGGCCCGCCGCGGGCCTCGCGGTACACGATCGCGCCGTCGGGGTTCGCGACGCGCTGCCGGCTCCCGTCGGCGGGCAGGCCGGAGGCGTCCCGCCACGTCGAGCCCGCGGGGAGGCGCACGGCGAGCACCACCCGGGTGTCGATGCCGCCCTGGGTCTCGAGACGCGTGACCACCGCGCCCGGGGGCAGCGGGGCGAGCGCGGCGAAGCGCAGGGCGCGGTCCACCTGCTCGGCGGTCGGCGGGCCGGTGGGCGCGCGCTCGACCCCCGGTCCGCAGGCGGGCAGCACGAGCAGCAGGGCCAGGAGGCCCCCGAGGGCGGTCCACCGCACGCGGTGATGCTCTCAGAGCTGGTCACCGCCCTGTCCTCTGCGCCGTCGGGCGGGGTCCGCTGCGCCGACCGGGCCCGTTTCCCCGCCGGTCGCGGCGGCCCACCCTCGGGGCACCGAGCAGGAGGTACACATGGCTGACGGCTCCCCACGTCGCACCCGACGGACCAGCACACCGACCGGCGATCCCGACGGCGGCGCCCGGCGCTCCGAGGAGGAGCCGGCCGCACGCCCGGAATCGCGCACGGGATCGCGCACGGGATCGCGCACCGACGGGCGCCGGGCGTCCGGCGCGACGAGCAGGCGCACCGAGAGCGGGCGCGCGGAGGCGGGTGGTCGCCCCGACGTCTACCTCGACGTGCCCAAGCTCGAGGTCGAGCACATCGGGCTCAAGGTCGAGGACCTGCGCGCCAAGGTCTCCCTGCAGGCCGAGGTCCTGAACCTGCTCAAGCTCAACGTGGGCGTCGACGCCCAGCTGGGCTCGGTCGAGCTGGAGATCGACGGCGTGTCGGCCGAGGCGACGTTGAAGGTCCGCCTCGACGAGGTCGCCGGGATCATCGACCGGGTCCTCACCACCATCGACCGCAACCCGCAGATCCTCGAGACGATCGCGCGGACCGCGCAGGACGCCGTCCGTGAGGTCGGGTCGGGGGTCGGCGAGGCGGTCGGCGAGGTCGGGAGCGCCGCCGGCGACGCGGTCGGCGAGCTCGGGTCGCAGGCCGGATCGGCCGTCGGCGAGCTCGGCAGCTCCGTCGGCGAGGCCGCCGGCGACGCGGTCGGCAGCGTCGGCGACGCGGCGGGCGACGTCGCGGGCACCGCGACCGAGACCGTCGGTGGCGTGGCCGGGGACGCGACCGGGGCGGTCACCGGTGGCTCCGACGGGGAGGGAGCCGACGAGGGGGCCGGCGAGTCCGAGGCTCCGAAGGTCGTCCGGCGGCGGCGGTCTCCGCAGAAGTCCTCCGACGCGGGCGGCGGGGACGACGACGGGGGCTCCTCGTCGACGGCCTCGTCGCGGCGGGCCTCCTCGTCCCGTCCCCGGCCCGCGCGGCGGGCGAACGGGTGAGCGAGGACCGCGAGCCCGACATCGAGTTCCGTGCCTCGGTGCGCGCTCGCCGCCTCCGGTTCCACCGGGAGCCGCAGGTCCGGATCGACGCCACCCGTTCGGGGAGCCGGCGGGTCAACCTCCCCGACGAGGTCCGCCCGCACGTGACCTACGAGGACGTGCAGATCGACGAGGCGATCCTGTCGTGGGTCGAGGCGCCCGACGACCCGTCCTGACGACCCCGCTCCCGGGCGGCCGGCCCACGCCGACCGCCCGGGGCAGCGGTCAGCCGGTCGAGCCCGAGGCGGTCCGGCGGCGCGGCCGGGCCGCACGCTGGTCCTGGTCACCGGCCTCCTGCGAGGTCCGCGGACGCCGCGGCGAGCGCGGGCGCGCCGGCTCGTCCGTCCCGGACTCCGACGACCGGCGCCGACGTGCGCCCGCACCCCGGGCCGGCGGGGCGTCGGCCTTCTCCGCGGACGTCTCCTGCGAGGACTCCGTCGACTCCGTTGACTTCCCCCGCCCGCTGCGGCGCAGGTGGAACTTCTCGGCGAGCCCGTGGCGCTGCTCCCCCTCGCCCGCCTGCTCCGCGGTCTCGTCGACGTCGACGCCCTGGTCCCGGGAGCCACGAGTGTCGGTGTCCTCGTCAGTGTCCTCGTCGTCCTCGGCCTCGTCGTCGACGTCCTCGACGTCGTCGGGCTCGTCGTCGACGTCCTCGACGTCCTCGACGTCGTCGACCTCTTCGTCCTCGGCCTCGTCGTCGGTGTCCTCGACGTCCTCGGCCTCGTCGACCTCTTCGTCCTCGGCCTCGTCGTCGGTGTCCTCGACGTCCTCGACGTCGTCGACGTCCTCGTCCTCGACGTCGTCGACGTCCTCCGCCTCGGTCTCGTCATCGGCCCCGTCGTCGGCCTCGTCGTCGGCCTCCTCGACGTCCTCGGCCTCGTCCTCGGCCTCGTCGTCCTCGGCGACGTCGTCGGCCTCGTCGTCGGCCGCGAGCCCGGTGGCCCCCTCGTCGACCGCGTCCTGGTCGACGGTCTCGTCCCGCTCCTCGCGACGGCCGGTGTCGCGCGACTGCTCGTCCTCGGTCGTGATGTCGATCCGCACGGTGCGGCCGCCGATGACGACGGACCCGTGCAGGTCGATCGATTCGATGCCGAACGCTTCGGTCATGGGTGGTGGTCCTTCCCGGGGTGCCGGACGTCGCTGTCCGTGCTCGGACGCGCAGGCCGGGGTGGTCGACCCGTCGTCGGGGAGGCGGGTCTTCCCGGGCCGGCGGGGCACGACGCGACGTTCGCGGCCCCCGCGGCGAAGTGGCTCCGAGCGGCGCAGCGGGTGCGGCCCGCCACCGCGCCACGCTCCGTCCACCGTCACGGCGACGTCCGTCCGATCAGCGCGGAGGTGCCCGGCCGCACCCCGGCGTGTCGCACACCGAGCGTGTGGCGATCCCGGCGTCAGACGCCAGCAACGCCGCATCGCTCGCACCGGCGGTGCGTCACCCCACGGCGGTCGCGAGGTACAGGGTCGTCTCGCCGTAGGTGCGAGGGTCGTCGGGCTCGAGGCCCTCGGGCCACACCGGCGCCGGCGAGCGCGAGTCCCGCTCCACGACGACCACCGCGTCCCGGCGCGTCCAGCGCGGCAGACGCGCCAGGACGTCGTCGACGGGGTCGCCGTAGGGCGGGTCGACGAACACGAGGTCGACCGGCCCCGGCGTCCTCCTCAGGAAGGCGTCGACCGCGCTGCGGCGCACCAGCGCGCCGCGCACGCCCGCGACGCCCACGTTGCTCGCGATCACCGCACACGCCCGGGGGTCGCGCTCGACGAGGATCGCCGTGGACGCGCCGCGCGAGAGCGCCTCGATGCCCAGCGCGCCCGACCCCGCGAAGAGGTCGAGGACCTCGGCGTCCTCGATCGCCCCGCGCGCGTCCAGCGCCGAGAACAGCGCCTCGCGCACCCGGTCGGTGCTCGGTCGGGTGCCGGTGGGCGGCACGGCGATCTGCCGCCCGCCGGCCGTGCCGCCGATGATGCGGGTCACGAAGAGAGCACGACGACGAGATCCCCGCCCTCGACCTGCTGGACCGAGCCGATCGCGACACGCTCCACGGTGCCGGCGGTGGGCGCGGTGATCGAGGCCTCCATCTTCATCGCCTCGATCGTCGCCACGGTCGCGCCCGCCTCGACGCGGTCGCCCTCGCCGACCTGCAGCGTGACCACCCCGGCGAACGGCGCGGGCACGTGGCCCGGGTCGCTGCGGTCGGCCTTCTCGGCAGCCTTGACGTCGGTGTCGACGGCGCGGTCGCGCACCGACAGCGGGCGCAGCTGCCCGTTGAGCGACATCAGCACGGTGCGCATGCCGCGCTCGTCGGGCTCGGAGATGGCCTGGAGCTCGATGAGCAGCTGCACCCCGGTGTCGATGTCGACGGCGTACTCGCGCTCGGACTCCAGCCCGTAGAAGAACTCCTGGCTGCGCAGCACCGACGTGTCGCCGTAGGACTGGCGGTGCTCGCGGAAGTCCTTGGTCGGCCCGGGGAAGAGCAGGTCGTTGAGCGTCGCGGCCCGGTCGGCCTCGAGGCCCTTGCGGTCGTCGTCGGTGAGCTCGGCGAGCCCCGGCCGTTCCGTGCGGCCCTCGAGGGCGCGGGTGCGCAGCGGCTCGGGCCAGCCGCCGGGCGGGTCGCCGAGCTCGCCGCGCAGGAAGCCGATCACCGAGTCGGGGATGTCGAACCTCGACGGCTCCGCCTCGAACGCCGCCGGGTCGACGCCGGCGCCGACGAAGTGCAGCGCGAGGTCGCCGACGACCTTCGACGACGGGGTGACCTTCACCAGGTGCCCGAGCATCCGGTCGGCGGCGGCGTAGGCGTCCTCGACCTGCTCGAAGCGGTCGCCGAGCCCCAGCGCCACGGCCTGCTGGCGCAGGTTCGACAGCTGCCCGCCGGGGATCTCGTGGGTGTAGACGCGCCCGGTCGGCGACGCGAGCCCCGCCTCGAACGGCGCGTACACCTTGCGCACCAGCTCCCAGTAGGGCTCGAGCGCGTTGACGGCGTCGAGCGAGAGGCCGGTCTCCCGCGCGGAGTGGTCGGTGGCCGCGACGAGCGCCGAGAGCGAGGGCTGCGACGTCGTGCCCGCCATCGACGCGACCGCCGCGTCCACGGCGTCGACCCCGGCGTCGATCGCCGCGGTCAGCGTCGCGAGCTGGCCGCCGGCGGTGTCGTGGGTGTGGAGGTGCACGGGGAGGTCGAAGCGCTCGCGCAGCGCGGTGACGAGGGTGCGCGCGGCCGGCGGGCGCAGCAGCCCCGCCATGTCCTTGATGGCCAGGATGTGGGCGCCCGCGTCCACGATCTGCTCGGCCAGGCGCAGGTAGTAGTCGAGCGTGTAGAGCTGCTCGCCGGGATCGGAGAGGTCACCGGTGTAGCAGAGCGCCACCTCGGCCACGGCGCCGCCGGACGCGCGGACGGCGTCGATGGCCGGGCGCATCTGCCCGACGTCGTTGAGCGCGTCGAAGATCCGGAAGATGTCGATGCCGACCCGGGAGGCCTCGGCGACGAACGCGTCGGTGACCTCGGTCGGGTAGGGCGTGTAGCCGACGGTGTTGCGCCCGCGCAGCAGCATCTGCAGGCAGAGGTTGGGGACGGCCCGGCGCAGGCGGGCGAGGCGCTCCCAGGGGTCCTCGGTGAGGAAGCGCAGCGCCACGTCGTAGGTGGCGCCGCCCCAGCACTCCAGCGAGAGCAGCTCCGGGGTGGTGCGCGCGACGTGCGGGGCGACGTCGACGAGGTCGCGAGTGCGCACGCGCGTGGCGAGCAGCGACTGGTGGGCGTCGCGGAAGGTGGTGTCGGTGACCGGCACGCTCGTCTGCGCGCGCAGCCAGGACGCGAAGCCCTCGGGCCCGAGCTCGCCGAGGCGCTGGCGCGAGCCGTCCGGCGGGGCGGCCTTCAGGTCGACCGCGGGCAGCTTCTCGCGGGGGTCGATCAGGCGCGGGGGCTCGCCGTAGGGTCTGTTGACGGTGACGTCGGCGAGATAGGTCATGAGGCGGGTGCCGCGGTCGGCGGGCGCCCGCGCCGCGAGCAGGTCCGGGTGCTCGGCGATGAACGACGTCGTCACCCGGCCCTCGCGGAAGTCCGGCTCGTCGAGCAGGGCCATCAGGAACGGGATGTTGGTGGCGACGCCGCGCACCCGGAACTCGGCGAGCGCCCGGCGGGCCCGGCGCACCGCGGTGGTGAAGTCGCGCCCGCGGCACGTGACCTTGACCAGCAGCGAGTCGAAGTGCGCGCTGATCTCGGCGCCGGCGTACGCGGTGCCGCCGTCGAGCCGCACGCCCGACCCGGACGCCGAGCGGTAGGCCGAGATCATCCCGATGTCGGGGCGGAACTCGTTGGCGGGGTCCTCGGTGGTGATGCGGCACTGGACGGCGAACCCGTGCAGGGCCACCGTGTCCTGCGAGAGCTCGAGGTCGGCGAGGGTCTCCCCCGACGCGATGCGCATCTGGGCGGCGACGAGGTCGACGTCGGCGACCTCCTCGGTGACCGTGTGCTCCACCTGGATGCGGGGGTTCATCTCGATGAAGTGGTGGTTGCCCTCGCCGTCGAGCAGGAACTCGACGGTGCCCGCGTTGACGTAGCCGATCGCCTCGGCGAACTTCACGGCGTCCGCGCAGATGCGCTCGCGCAGCTCGGGGCCCAGGTGCGGGGCGGGCGCGATCTCCACCACCTTCTGGTGGCGCCGCTGCACCGAGCAGTCGCGCTCGAAGAGGTGCATGACGTGCCCGTCGCCGTCGGCGAGGATCTGCACCTCGATGTGGCGCGGGTCGACCACGGCCTGCTCGAGGATCACCGTGGCGTCGCCGAAGGCGCTCGAGGCCTCGTTCATCGCGGCCTGCAGCGCGTCGCGCATGCCGCCGTGCTCCTTGACCAGCCGCATGCCGCGCCCGCCGCCGCCGGCGACGGCCTTGACGAAGAGCGGGTAGGTCATCGTCTCCGCCGCGGCGAGCAGCGTCTCGAGGTCGTCGGAGGGGTCCGACGAGTCGAGCACCGGGACGCCGGCCTCGCGGGCGGCGGCGACCGCACGGTGCTTGTTGCCGGCCATCGCGAGCACGCGCGGGGGCGGGCCGATGAAGGTGATGCCCGCCTGCTCGCACGCGGTGGCGAGCCCGGGGTTCTCGGAGAGGAACCCGTAGCCGGGGTAGACGGCGTCGGCGCCCGACCGCTGCGCCGCGGAGATGATCTCCTCGATCGAGAGGTACGCGCGGACCGGGTGGCCGACCTCGCCGATCTGGTAGGCCTCGTCGGCCTTGAGGCGGTGCTCGGAGTTGCGGTCCTCGTGCGGGAACACGGCGACGGTGGCCGCGCCCAGCTCGTAGGCGGCCCGGAAGGCCCGGATCGCGATCTCGCCACGGTTGGCGACGAGCACCTTGCGGAACATCGAGCGACACCCTCCTGCCGTCACCACCCGGCACCCGGGCCGGCGGAGGTTATCGCGCTCCCGGCGCCGCGCAGCAGTGTCGTGCGGTATCAAGGAGGGCAGGAGAAGCTGAGGAGGACATCGTGGACCGACCCCGACGTTCTGCCGCGCCCTGGCTGTACGGCCTCGCCGGGCTGCTCACCCTGCTCTCACCGGTGATCTTCCTCGCCGTGTGGGTCGCCGCGGGCGACATGCAGGGCCTCGGGGTCGCGCTGCTCGCCGCCGTCGCCGACCTCGTCGCCGCCGTGATCGCCGCCGTCGTCGCCACCGTGATCGCGGTGCGCCGGGGTGTCACGCGGGTCCGCACGGTGGTGCACGGCCACCCGCAGGGCCGCGTCGGGCGCCTCGCCGAGCACGACGCGGCGCGCTGGCACCTCGCCCGCGACCGGTTCGCGTCCCTGCAGGCCGAGTACGCCGCCTTCGAGGCCGATCGCCACGCCGTGGCCGCCCGCCCGGCCCTCGCCGACGTCACCGTCCCGGCCACCGCGCGCTTCGTGCAGGCGATGGGCGACGCCGAGTTCCTGGCCACCGACCAGGAGCCCGCCGGCCCCCGGCGCGCCGAGTTCGCGGCCGCCGTCGACCGCGCCGCCTCCGCGTGGGAGGACGCCCAGCGCGTCGCCGAGGGCCTCGCGCAGGCCCGGCGGACCGGCGAAGCTCCGCCGGCCCGCGAGACCCTCGCCGTCGACCCCGCTCCCCCGCGCGTGAACCCGCCCGGGTCGGAGTACACCCAGGCCGCCGACGCCGTCCGGCGCGCCGCCGTCCGGGGCGCCAAGGACCTGCGCGACCGCCTGCGCGCCTGAGGTTCTGCAGCGCCTGGGTTGTTGCAGCGAACGCGCTGTTCGCTGCTTCTACGCGCACGAACTCCCCGTTGATCACCGAGGCTCGTCCCGGACGGCGTCGGCGAACGCCGCCGGCTGCTCGATTTGCACGTAGTGCCCCGCGCCCGGCACGACGACCACGCGCCGCTGCGGCGCCCGCGGCGTGACCGTCGCGACCGTGAGGTCGGGGACGCCGCCGGCCACGACGAGCACCGGCGTCGCCAGCAGGCGGGGATCAGCACGCTGGGCCGCGGCGTCGCGGTCGAGCGCCCGGTAGCGGCCCATCGCGGCGTCGAGGCGCCCCGGCGGCGCGTACGCGGCGACCGCCTCGTCGACGGGGAAGGCCGGCGTGGCCGTGAAAGCGCTGAGGAAGGCGGGGAGCCGGTCCCGCTGCGCGGTCTCGACCGCGCCGGGCGGGGCCTCGCCGAAGGCCCGCAGGTGCGGCGGGCCGAGCTCGGCGAGACCGAATCCGGGGACGCCGCCGCCGGAGAGCACGAGGCGGGCCACCTGATCGGGGCGGCTGCGGGCCCAGGCGAGCGCCGTCATCGCGCCCAGGTCGTGCCCGACGACGGTCGCCCCAGGCGAGCGCCGTCATCGCGCCCAGGTCGTGCCCGACGACGGTCGCCTGCGGCAGGCGCAGGGCCGCGGCGAGCTCCGTGAGGTCCGCGGCGAGATCGGCGGTGGCGTAGGCGTCCGTGCCGGGTGGGGCGAAGCCCGAGCACCCGGCACCGCGCAGGTCCGGGACGACGACACGGTGGTCGACGGCGAGGTCCGTCGCGACGGCCCGCCACGTCGCCGCGGTCTCCGGGAAGCCGTGCAGGAGCACGACCGGCGGGGCGTCGACCGGCCCGGCCAGCGTGACCTGCAGGCGGGTAACGGCGGTCTCGACCGTGCGCACGACCGCCCCGGGCACGGCGGGAACACACGGCCCCGGTGCGGGCGACACACCGCACGAACAGATGACGGCGACGATCACCAGCAGCGCTGCGCCGAACGGCGGACAGCGCTCGGGACCGGCTCGCACACGGTGAGGGTGACCGGCGATCGCGCGAAACAGACCGATCGGCCCGGAATCGGTGTTTGTGGCGTGCGCGACGGGGCTATCCCCGGCCCACGGACTCGGTGAGTGGGAGCTGGGGAGCCTCCGCACACCACATGGTCCGGGCCCGTCGTTCGGGGCGACGGGCCCGGGCCCTTCTCCTAGGCCAGGCGCCGGATCGTGTTCAGGTCGTCCATGCGCCGCTCGACGTTCGAGATCTTCACGTCGGAGCCGGTCTGCGGAGCCTCGATCATCTTGCCGTCGCCGATGTAGATGCCGACGTGGCTGACCGGGCTGTTGAAGAAGATGAGGTCGCCGGGCTGCATGTTGGCCTCGCTGACCTCCTGGCCCTCGGTGGCCTGGGCCCGCGAGGTGCGCGGCAGCTCGATGCCGGCCTTCTCGAACGCCCACTGCGTGAGGCCCGAGCAGTCGAACCCGTCCGGGCTCGTGCCGCCCCAGACGTAGGGCACGCCGAGCTGGGCGCGCGCGGCCGAGATGGCCTGCTGCGCCACCGACGAGCCGGCGCTCGAGGCCTGCGGCTCCTTCTTCTCCGACCGGTCGGAGGAGGCGGCGGCCTGGCGCTCCTGCGTCTGCTGGGCCGTGCGGGCGGCCGCGGCGCGGGAGTCCGGCGAGTCGTGCTTGATCGACGAGGCACCCGCGGCGGGCTGGTTGACGACGGGGAGCACCGACGAGGTGACGGCGCCCGTGTCGTGCGCGGCCGGAGCGATCGCGAGGTTCGCGGAGGCCAGCTGCGGGTCGAGCGCGTGCTCACCGGTGGCGGGCGCGTCGTCACCGCCGACGAGGCCGTGGGTGGCCAGGCCACCGGCGGTCGCGACGGCCCCGAGGGCCGCGAGGGACAGCCCGGCGGTGCGCGCAGCACGCGAGAGCGGGTGGGCCGTCGGCGCCTGCGGGGCGCCGTCCGGACGTCCGTGGCGTCCCTGGCCGGACCGCGTGCGGCGCTCGGCGGGGATGACGCCCATCGAACCGGTCGTCGCGTCCTCGGGCGCCCGGTGGCGTCCCTGGGCGCGAGGGGGGACCTCAGCGATCTCGGGCAGCACAGCCGTCATGCGTGGACTCCACGTCCGCCGGGCGGCTCGCGACGGACCGGCGCCGTGGGGACGGCTCCGGGTCCGTGGACGGCGTGCCGCTGGGGAGCTGCGGCGCGACGTCGGTCACCCGCCCCGTCCTGGGTGGTCGTGCGCTCCGGGGAGGCCGCCGGACGGGGAGTCGGACGAAGCGGCCGAGCGCGCCGCCCCGCTGATGCCGGGCGACCACCAGAACGTAACCGATCCGTGACCCCCGGACGCCACGCCACGCCGTCACAGCGCGCTCGCCGGTCGTCGCACCGCGCTCATCGGCAGGGTGATCGAGGTCCTGAACCGCTCGCCGCGAGACTGCCCCGAATCGGTGACGACGAACGGTGGATCTCACGCCTCGTCGTCGGCGTGCGGCCGGACGAGCGGGGCCTACAGCCGATCGAGGAACGCCGCCTCGTCCTCGCCGACCACCGACCGCACCAGTCCGGCGAGACCCGGGTGATGCGTGAGCGTCGGATCGTCGGCCACGACCGACCGGGCCTCGTCGCGCGCCTCGGCCACGAGGTCCTGGTGCTTGAGCACGGAGAGCATGTGCAGCCCGGAGCGTCGCCCGGACTGCTGGGCGCCGAGCACGTCGCCCTCGTCGCGCACCTCGAGGTCGATCCGCGAGACCTCGAAGCCGTCCGGGGTGGCCGCCAGCCGTTCGAGGCGCTCGAGGGCGGGCGAGCCCTCGACCGCCTCGGTGACCAGGAGGCACGACGACGGTGCCGGCCCGCGGCCCACGCGGCCGCGCAGCTGGTGGAGCTGCGAGACGCCGAACCGGTCGGCGTCCATGATGATCATCATCGTCGCGTTGGGGACGTCGACGCCCACCTCGATCACCGTGGTGGCGACGAGGACGTCGACCGTGCCGTCGGAGAACGCCCGCATCACGGCGTCCTTCTCGTCGGTGGGCATCCGGCCGTGCAGCACCTCGAGGCGCAGCCCCTGCAGCGGCCCCTCGGCGAGCATCGGGGCGACGTCGGTGACCGCCAGCGGCGGGCGCGCGGCCTCCTCCTGCTCGTCCCCGTCCTCGGGGGGACGCAGCTTGCGGAGGGTCTCCTCGAACTCGTCGGGCCCGGGCGCCTCCGGGTCGAGCAGGTCGTCGGCCGGCGGCTCGGGCCACGCCTCGCCGGGCTCGCCGCCCTCCTCACCGATCCGGGGGCACACGACGTAGACCTGGTGCCCGGCGGCGACCTCCTCGTGCACCCGCTCCCACGCCCGCTCCAGCCACCGCGGCTTGACGCCCGCGGGCACCGCCGTCGTCGCGATCGGCCGGCGGCCCGCCGGCAGCTCGTCGAGCTCGGAGGTGTCGAGGTCGCCGTACATCGTCAGCGCGACCGTGCGCGGGATGGGCGTCGCGGTCATCACCAGCACGTGCGGCGTCGTCGCGCCGGGTCGCGAGCGCAGCTCGTCGCGCTGGTGGACCCCGAAGCGGTGCTGCTCGTCGACGACGACGAGGCCGAGGTCGGCGAACCCGACGCTCTGCTGGATCACCGCGTGGGTGCCGACGACGATGCCCGCGGCGCCGGACTGGGCGTCGAGCAGCGCCTGACGGCGGGCCTTCGCCCCGAGCGAGCCGGTGAGCAGCGTGACCCGCGTGGCCTGGTCGGCATCCCCGTCGAGCTCGCCCGCGCGGCCCAGCGGCCCGAGCATCGCCTGCAGCGAGCGGGCGTGCTGGGCGGCCAGCACCTCGGTGGGCGCGAGCAGCACCGCCTGCCGCCCGGCGTCGACGACCTGGAGCATCGCCCGCAGCGCCACCATCGTCTTGCCCGAGCCGACGTCGCCCTGCAGCAGGCGGTTGAGCGGCTGCTCGCCCGCGAGCGCCTCGGCCAGCGACGCACCGACCCGCTGCTGGGCGCCGGTGAGCGTGAACGGCAGCCGCGCGTCGAACGCCGCCGCCAGGCCGTCGTCGCGGCGCGGGCAGGCGGGTGCCGGGCGGGTGGTGGCGCTCGCGCGCCGCCCCGCCATGGCGAGCTGCAGCCCGAACGCCTCGTCCCACACCAGGCGCCGGCGGGCGTCGACCTGCTCCTCCCAGGTGTCGGGGAGGTGCACCCGGCGCAGGGCGTCGCCGAGCGAGGCCAGGCCGTGGGCGGCGCGCAGCGTGTCGGGCAGGGGGTCCTCGGGCTCGTCGAGCAGGTCGAGCACCTGGCGGACCGCCATCATGATCACCCAGGACCGCAGCTTGCGCTTGGCCGGATAGATCGGGATGAGCCCCGGCAGCAGCCCGCTGTCGCCGTCGCCGAGCACGATGAACTCCGGCGCGGTGAGCTGCCAGGTGTTGCGGTATCGCTTGAGGTCGCCCGAGAACAGCGCGGTCGTGCCCGGCTGCAGGTCGCGCTCGCGGTAGGGCTGGTTGAAGAACGTGCACGTGAAGCGCTGTCCGCCGACCGACACGGCGACCTCGAGGACGTGGCCCCGGCGGTGGCGCATCCGCCGGCCGCTCGCTCCGTCGACCTTGCCGAGCAGCGTGACGTGCTCGCCCGGCCGGAACCGCTGGTCCTCGCGCTCGGAGGAGTGGGTCACCGCGTTGTGGGCGATGTAGCGGCGCGGGTAGTGGCGCAGGAGATCGCCCACCGTCTCCAGCTCGAGCTGCTTGGCGAGCGGCCGCGCGGTCTTGTCGCCGAGGGCCGTGCGCAGCGTCGTGTCCATCCCGACCACGTCGCCGAGGATGTCACCCCGGACCGACAGCGCGGCTGCGGGCGGGCCCGACACCCCGGCGACCGGTCGCGGCGCGGGCCTCGGTTACGCTGGACGCAGTGCGCACCCGCCGGTCACGGCGAGAGTGCGCGTCCGCGGAGTCGTCAGCGTGTCGAGGAGTTCAGTCGTGAGTGCCGTGTGTGACGTGTGCGCGAAGGGCCCGGGGTTCGGGAAGTCGGTGTCGCACTCGCACGTGCGGACGAACCGCCGCTGGAACCCGAACGTGCAGGTCGTGCACACCCGCCTGGACAACGGCAACCGCAAGCGGATGAACGTCTGCACCTCCTGCCTGAAGGCCGGCAAGGTCAACCGCTAGGACGGGCCCGGGCTCACCCGAGCTCGACCCGCAGCGTCCGCAGGGCGTCCCGCGTCTCGTCGGGCGCCAGCGCCTGGACGCACAGCAGCTCCATGGTGGCGAGGTAGTCGTCCACGTCGGCGCGCTTGTCGAGGTACAGCGCGCTGGTGAGCTGCTCGAGGTAGACGACGTCGGGCACCGCGGACTCCCGCGGGAACCGCAGGATGCTGAACGGCCCGCCCGCCCCGGCGTGGCCGCCGAGGTGGAACGGCACCATCTGCACCACGACCCCGCGGCGCTCCGAGACGTCGATCAGGTGGTCGAGCTGCTCGCGCATCACCGCGGGCCCGCCGGTCAGCCGGTGCAGCGACGCCTCGTCGAGCACCGCCCACAGCAGCGGCGCGTCGTCCCGCTCGAGCACCTCCTGGCGCCGCAGCCGGAGCTCGACGCGCCGCTCGACCTCCTCGTCGGGCATCGACACGTGCCCGAGCGCGGTCACGTGGCGCACCATCGCCTCGGTCTGCAGCAGCCCCGGCACGAACTGCGCCTCGTAGGTGCGGATCTGCGCCGCGGCCTGCTCGAGCCCGACGTAGGTCTCGAACCACGGCGGCAGCAGGTCGGAGTACCGGTGCCACCACCCCGGCGCGTTGGCCCGGCGGGCGAGCCCGAGCAGCGCGTCGCGCTCGTCGGGCGCGTGCACGCCGTAGAGGGTCAGCAGGTCGCCGACGTCGCGCTCCTTGAACCCGGTGCGCCCGTTCTCCAGCCGGCTGATCTTGGCGTGGGAGCCGCGGATGCGGTCGCCCGCGGCCTCGCGGGTCACTCCCGCCCGCTCGCGCAGGCCACGCAGCTGCTGGCCGAGCATGATGCGCAGCACGGTCGGCCCGCCGCCGGGGGCGTCACGGATGTCGCGCGGCGGGTCCGGCGGCACGTCGGCACCCGCGGGTTCCCCGGGTGGGACCACGCCGGCACCTCCGCTCGCCGGCGCGCACGAGGGCGCGCCCGGACAGGGAGACGACCCTAACAGTCACGCATCGGGGTGGGACGGAAGCGCTAGGCCCCCTCGGCGAGGAGGTCGTCGAAGTCGCCGTCCTTGGCGCCCAGCAGGAAGGCCGTCATCTCGGCGCGGGTGTAGACGAGGACCGGCCCGTCACGGTGGCGGGAGTTGCGCACGGCGACCCCGCCGTCGGGCAGCGGGGCGACCTCCACGCAGTTGCCCTTGGGGTTGCTGCGGCGGCTCTTGCGCCACGCGACGTCGTCGTCCCCGATGTCGCGGGCCTCCGTCGGCTCGGGCATGCGACCTCCCCCTGGTCGTGCAACGGCTGTCGGCGGTGCAGATGTTCTTGCATCTGCACAGTACGTCGGTCAGGATCGACGTCGTCGCCGACGTCGGGGAGAGCGACGAACGGAGGTCCGCGTGAGCCAGCCGGGACGCCCAGGGATTCCGGGGCGCGCTCCTGCGCCGCTCCGGGTGACCTCTGAGCGTCTCACCGAGGACGAGGCCCGTTCAGCGGCTTCCGCTCCCCCGGCCGCCGCGACCGAGGCTCCGCCGAACGCCGTCCCCGCCGCGCCGACCGGTCCGCTCCCGACGCCGCCGGTCCATGACGGCTGGGGCCCGGCGTCCACGGCGACGTCCGGGGGCATGTCCGGTGGAACCTCGGTGCTCACCGCCGCGCCCGTCGTCGCGTCCCGGCCGTCCCTGCCCGTGGTGGCCCCGCGCCCGCGCCGCCGGTTCGCCGACATCTGGCGGCTCGTGTTCTCCCGCCGCCGCGCCGGGCGGCACCGTCCGGAGACCACGCCGCCCCACAGCTGGGGGATGATCTCGCCGGTGCGGCGTCGCCGCCGGCGGTGGGGACGCCGCTGAGCCCTCTGCCGGGCCCTACGGCAGGCGCCAGTCGACGGGCTCGTCCCCGAGCTCGCCGAGGTACTCGTCGACCCGACTGAACGGGCGCGAGCCGAAGAACCCGCGGTCGGCCGACATCGGGCTGGGGTGCGCCGACTCGACGGTCGGCACGTCCTCGCCGAGCAGCGGCTTGACCGTCTGCGCGTCGCGCCCCCACAGCACGGCGACGAGCGGCTGGTCCAGGCGGGCGACGAGCGCCGCGACGGCCGCCTCGGTCACCTTCTCCCACCCCTTGTTGCGGTGCGAGCCCGGCGCCCCGGGGCCGACGGTGAGCACCCTGTTGAGCAGCAGCACGCCGTTCGCCGCCCACGGCGAGAGGTCGCCGCTGGTGGGCGGCGGGTGGCCGAGGTCGGCGGAGTACTCGCGGAAGATGTTCTGCAGGCTCTTCGGCAGCGGGCGCACGTCCGGCGCCACCGAGAACGACAGGCCGACCGCGTGCCCCGGCGTCGGGTACGGGTCCTGACCCATGATCAGCACCCGCACGTCGGCGAACGGCTGCTGGAACGCCCGCAGGACGTTCGCGCCGGCCGGCAGGTAGGTCCGCCCCTCGGCCACCTCGGCGCGCAGGAAGTCGCCCATCGCCGCGATCGTGTCCGCGACCGGCTCCAGCGCCTCGGCCCAGCCGGCCTCGACGGACTCGCTGAGGGGACGGGCCACGATGGGAGCCTCCGCACGGACGGGCGATGTCGGGCCCCCGACGCTAGCGCCCGCCGCCCCGCCCTCCGCCGCGCCCCCCGGACCCCACCCGGACGTCCCCGGGTCGGTCCAGCTCGCGCGCGAAGCAGAGACTCGAGGGCTCGTCGCGGTAGGTCCCGAAGCGCGGGATCGCGACGTACCCCCGCGCGCGGTAGAAGGCGAGCGCCTCGGGCTGCTCGGTGCCCGTCTCGAGCACGGTGCGCCGACAGCCGGCGGCGAGCGCGGTGCGCTCGAGCTCGCCGAGCACGGCCGTCGCGAGCCCCCGGCGCCGGTGGGCGGGGTCGACCCACATGCGCTTGATCTCGGCGTCGCCCGGACGCAGCACGCCCGCGTCGCGGGCGTCGATCGACGCCGCGTCGTGGCGCCGCCAGCCCCCGCAGCACACCGGCCCGGTACCCGGGAGGCTGCCGAGCAGGAAGATGCCCCGCGGCGGCGCGAACTCGGCGGGGTCGACGGGCGTGCGGTCGGCACCGCCGTAGCGCTCGACGTAGAACGCCTGCACGGCGTCGACGAACCGCACGCTCTCGGGGTCGTCGTAGGCGGCGACCCGCAACGTCACGCGCGCCGCCCGATCCGCGCGAGGGGGCCCTCCGGTCGCCACGGGAGTCGTGCCTAGTCGATCAGCTCGTCCGCGGGAAGGGTGAGCTCGGCGTCCCCGGCGGTCGCGGCGTCCTCCCCCCATGATGGCGACACCGAGCACGCCGATCTCCCCGAGGAGGACACCCGTGAGCCCGACACCACGCGTCGCCGTCTGCTGGGACGTCGACGGCACGCTGCTGTGGGGCGGGACGGTCGGGCGCGACGTGCTGTGCGAGGCGTTCACCACCGTCACCGGGTACCGGGCGCCCATCGAGGCGGTGGCGATGGGCGGTCGCACCGACTGGCTGATCGGCGAGGCGCTCCGCGACGCGCTGCCCCGCGAGGACGCCGCCCCGTTCGCCGGCGACGAGTTCGGGCACGCGGTCATCGCCGCGGTCACCGACGGGTGGGGCCGGCGCGCCGGGGAGCTCGCCGCCGTCGCCCGCACCCTGCCCGGCATCCCCGAGACCGTCGCCGCGCTCGCCGGCGACCCCGACGTCGTCCAGACCCTGACCACGGGGAACGTGCGCGTCGGGGCCCGGGCGAAGCTCGACGCGGTCGGGCTCGCGGACGGCCCGATCGACCTCGCGCTCGGGGGCTACGGCGAGGGTCCGGGCCAGCGGGTGCGGGTCGTCGAGCAGGCCCGCGACGCCCTGGCCGCCCGCTACGGGACGGCGCCGGTGATGGTCGTGGTCGGCGACACGCCCCTCGACGTCGAGGCCGCCCACCGGGGCGGCGCGGTCGCGGTCGGCGTCGCCACGGGGCGGTCGTCGGTCGGGGAACTGCACGCGGCGGGCGCCGAGCACGTGTTCGACGACCTCGCCGACCCCGGCCGTCTGGTGGCGGTGGTGCGGTCGGCGCGCGAGGATCGTCACGCAGCGGAACCGGGGAGGTAACCCATGCTGGACGCCGCGATGGTGCAGGAGTTCGTCGATCTCCTCTCGCCGAACGGGGTGATCACCGACGAGGTGGGTCTGCGCAGCTACGAGTGCGACGGGCTGACCGGCTTCCGCCAGGTCCCCGCGCTGGTCGTGCTGCCGCGGGACGCGCAGGAGGTGGCCGGCGCGGTCCGGCTGTGCGCGAAGCACGGGATGCCGTTCGTCGCGCGGGGGGCGGGCACCGGCCTGTCGGGCGGCGCGATGCCCGTCGCCGACGGCGTGGTGATCTCGCTGCAGAAGCTGCGCCGCATCCTCGAGATCGACGTCGAGAACCGGCGCGCCGTGCTCGAGCCGGGCGTCTACAACCTCGAGATCTCCAAGGCGGCCGCGCCGTACGGGCTGTACTACGCGCCGGACCCGTCGAGCCAGCAGGTCTGCACCATCGGCGGCAACGTCGCGGAGAACTCCGGCGGCGCGCACTGCCTGAAGTACGGCTTCACCACCAACCACGTGCTGGAGATGGAGGTCGTGCTCGCCGACGGCTCGGTGGTCACCCTCGGCGGACCGACCGGCGAGCAGGCCGGCCCGGACCTGCGCGGGCTGTTCATCGGCTCGGAGGGCACGCTCGGCGTCTGCACGAAGGTCACCGTCCGCCTGCTGCAGACCCCCGAGACCGTGCGCACGGTGCTCGCCGACTTCCCGTCGATCGAGGCCGCGGGCGACACCGTCGGCGACATCGTCGACGCGGCGATCATCCCGGCCGCGGTGGAGATGATGGACTCGCTGGCGATGGAGGCCTCCGAGGCCGCCACCGGCGCGGGCCTCACCGTCGACTCCCCGGCCGCGCTGATCATCGAGCTGGACGGCCCGGCCGACGAGGTCGAGGCGGAGTTCGAGCACCTCACCGCCATCTGCGAGCGCCACGGCGCCACGCGCCTGCACGTGCCGGCCGAGGCCGAGGAGCGCCAGAAGGTGTGGAAGGGGCGCAAGGCCGCGTTCGCCGCGGTCGGGCGGATCAGCCCCGACTACATCGTCCAGGACGGCGTGGTGCCGCGGACCCGGCTCGCCGAGGTCCTCACCCGCATCGCCGAGATGGGCCGCGACGCGGGGCTGCGCGTCGCGAACGTCTTCCACGCGGGCGACGGCAACCTGCACCCGCTGGTGCTCTACTCGGAGGCCGCGGGCGAGCACGACGCCGCCGAGAAGCTGTCCACCGACATCGCCGAGCTCTGCGTCGAGCTGGGCGGGTCGCTGTCGGGCGAGCACGGCATCGGCACCGACAAGGCGTGCTCGATGCCGGCGATGTTCTCCGAGGACGACCTCGCGGTCATGCACCGCGTCCGGCTCGCCTTCGACCCGGACTCGCGGTGCAACCCCGGCAAGCTCTTCCCGACGCCGCGGCTGTGCGGCGAGCGCCCGGGCAGGTACCAGCCCCACCCCCTCGAGGAAGCCGGAGTGATCGAGCGCCTGTGAGTGACACCGTCACGCCCACCACCGTTGACGACCTGCGCGACACCGTCCTCGACCGCCCCGGCACGATCCGCGTCGCCGGAGCGGGCACCGCCGCGGACTGGGCCGGCACGCCCGCGCCCGCGGACACGGTCCTCGACATGACCGGCCTGTCCGGGATCGTCACCCACAACCCCGGCGACATGACCGTCGAGGTCCGTGCGGGCACGCCCTTCGCCGCCCTGCAGTCCGAGCTCGGCGAGCACCACCAGCGCGTCGCCGTCGACCCGGCGCGGGCCTCCGCGGGCGCCACGCTGGGCGGGCTGTTCGCGACCGCCGACTCGGGGCCGCGCGCCCTGCAGTACGGCTCGCTGCGCGACCTGGTCATCGGCGCGACGATCGTGCTCGCCGACGGCACCGTCGCCCGCACCGGCGGGCACGTGATCAAGAACGTCGCGGGCTACGACCTCACCAAGGTGCTGCACGGCGCCCACGGCACGCTCGGCGTCATCGCCGGGCTCGTGCTGCGCCTGCACCCCACCCCGCAGGCCACCGCCACCGTCGCCGTGGCGTGCGACCGCGCCGCGTCGGCCGACCTCGCGCGCCGGATCGCCGACAGCCCGGCCGAGGCGGTCGCGGTGCAGTGGCATGCGGGCCGCCTGCTCGCCGACGTCGAGGGCTCGGAGAGCGGCGCCGACGCCCGCGCGCAGCGGCTGGCCGACGCCGTCGGCGGCGAGCTGCTCGCCCCGGACGACGCCACGGCGGCGTGGGAGGCGCACGCGGCGTCCGTCCGCGCCCGCCCCGACGGCCACGCCGTGCTGCGGTTCGGCGTCATCCCCTCGGCGCTGCCCGGAGTGCTCGACGGGCTCGACGCCGACACCGGCGGGCTGGGCGAGGTCACCGCCTCGCCGCGCACCGGCGTCGCCACGGTGTCGCTCCCGGCCGACGCCGAGGTCGTCGCGGCGGCCCACCACCGGGTCGCCGACGCCGGCGGCACCTCGACGCTGCGCCAGCGCCCCGAGGGCGCCGACCTGCCCGCCTTCGGACCCGAGCCCGCCGCGGCGACCGTGCTGCGGGCCGTCGCCGCGTCCCTCGACCCCGACCAGCGCCTGGGGCGCGGCCGTCTGGCCCCCTGGGTCCCCACCCCTGAGCCGACCGGAGTGCGCGCATGACCACCCACCCCACCACCGGCCCGTCGCCCGACTTCTCCTCCGAGCGCGGGGAGAAGCCCGCCCCGGAGCGCGCCGACGTCCTCGGCGGCGACTTCGGGTCCTTCGACAGCCACCGCCCGCCGGCCCAGGAGCTGCTCGACGACTGCGTGCACTGCGGCTTCTGCCTGCCGACCTGCCCCACGTACGCGCTGTGGGGCGAGGAGATGGACTCGCCGCGCGGGCGCATCTACCTCATGGAGATGGCGGAGAAGGGCGAGATCCCGCTCGAGGGCGCGTTCACCACCCACATCGACCGCTGCCTGGGCTGCATGGCGTGCGTGACGGCCTGCCCGTCGGGCGTGCAGTACGACCGCCTGCTCGAGGCGACCCGGCCGCAGATCGAGCGCCACGTGCCGCGGTCGCGGGCGGACAGGCTCTTCCGCGAGGCGATCTTCGCGCTGTTCCCCTACAAGCGGCGGCTGCGCGCGGCGTCGATCGGCGGCGCGCTGTACCAGAAGCTGCGGCCGAAGAGCATGGACAAGATCGTGGCGAAGCTGCCGAACCGCCTCGCCGCCATGGAATCGCTCCTGCCGCCGGTGCGGGTGCGCGACGCGTTCGCCCGCATCCCGGCGCGGACGCCCGCGGTCGGTCCCCGGCGCGGGCGCGTCGGCCTGCTCACCGGGTGCGTGCAGGACGTGTTCTTCCACCCGGTCAACGAGGCGACCGTGCGCGTGCTCGCCGCCGAGGGCTGGGACGTCATCGCGCCGCGCGAGCAGACGTGCTGCGGGGCGCTGGGCCTGCACGCGGGGCGCGAGCAGGAGGCGATCGAGCGGGCGAAGAAGCTGATCGCGACCTTCGAGCGCGCGCGCGTCGACACGATCGCCACGAACGTCGCGGGCTGCGGGTCGTCCATGAAGGAGTACGGCGAGCTGCTCGCCGACGACCCGGAGTGGGCGGAGCGGGCGCGCGCGTTCGCGGCGAAGGTGCGCGACATCTCCGAGGTCGTCGACGAGACGCTCGCCGACCCGCGGGCGCGCCGGCACCCCATCGAGGCGAAGGTCGTCTACCACGACGCCTGCCACCTGGGGCACGCTCAGAAGATCCGGTCCGAGCCGCGACGGGTGCTGCGCTCGATCCCGGGCGTCGAGCTCACCGAGCTGCCCGAGGCCGAGATCTGCTGCGGGTCGGCGGGGATCTACAACATGCTCCAGCCCCAGGCCGCGGGCGACCTGGGCCGGCGCAAGGCCGACAACATCCGCGGCACCGGTGCCGACGTCCTCGTCACCGCCAACCCGGGCTGCCTGCTGCAGATCCGCAAGTACCTGGAGGGCGAGCTGCCGATGCTCCACCCGATCCAGCTCGTCGACGCCTCCATCCGCGGCGTCCGCCCGCCGGAGATGGGCTGACCCTCCTCTGCGAGCACTTTCCGGCCTACAGGACCGGAAAGTGCTCACATGGGTCGTCAGTACGGGGTGGCCACGTCCATGACCCAGGTGACGCCGAAGCGGTCGGTGAGCATGCCGTAGAGCGGCGACCACGGGGCCGGGCCGAGCGGCTGCCGGACCTCGGCGCCCGGCACGAGGCCCTCCCAGAGCGCGGTGACCTCCTCGGGCGTCTGCCCGCGCACCGACACGAAGAACGACTCGGTGCCCCGGTCGAACGCGCGCGCCGCGGGCACGTCGAACGCCATGACGTGGAAGCCACCCGGCGCGGCGATCTGGCCCCACATCACCTGCTTCGCCTCGGCCGGGTCGCCCACCGCGCCCAGGTCCTCGTAGGTGACGATCGTCGCCTCGCTGCCGGCGACGCCCGCGTAGAACTCGAGCGCCTCGCGGGCGTCGCCGCGGAAGTTCAGGTGGACGACGGTCTGCACGGTCATGGGATCGGGCTCCTTCTCTCCGGTGGCACGACCCATGCTCGTCCGGGAAGAGGCCAGCTTCTGGCCTCTTCTCGACGAGAATGGGCACCGTGCACGAGACCTCCGCCCGCCTGCTCGCCCTGCTCTCGCTCCTGCAGGCGCGCCGCGACTGGCCGGGCGGGCTGCTGGCGGAGCGGCTCGAGGTCAGCCCGCGCACCGTGCGGCGCGACGTCGACCGGCTGCGCGAGCTCGGCTATCCGATCCGGGCCACCAAGGGCCCCGACGGCGGCTACCGCCTCGACGCGGGCGCGGACCTGCCGCCGCTGCTGTTCGACGACGAGCAGGCCGTGGCGCTCGCCGTCGGGCTGCAGATCGCGGCGACGAGCGGGGCCGGCGTCGAGGAGGCGGCCGCCCGCGCGCTGGGCACCGTGCGCCAGGTGATGCCCGCGCGGCTGCGGCACCGGATCGACGGGCTGCGGGTCACGGCGCTCGGTGGGTCGACGACCGTGGACCCCGGCGTGCTCGCGTCCCTGGGGGACGCCGTGCGGGCCCGCGAGGTGCTGCGGTTCGGCTACGGGGACGACCTGCGCCGGGCCGAGCCCCACCACCTGGTCACCCGGGGCGGGCGCTGGTACCTCGTCGCCTGGGACCTCGACCGCGTCGACTGGCGGACCTTCCGCGCCGACCGGATCGCCCCGCGCACGCCGACCGGGCCCCGCTTCGCCCCGCGCGAGGTGCCCGGCGGGGACGTGGCGGCGTTCGTGGCGGGACGGTTCCGCGGGAACCCGGGCGCGGGTGGCTGGCCGTGTCGCGGCGAGGTGATCGTCGCCCGGCCCGCGTCCGAGGTCGCCCCGTACACCCGCGACGACCTCGTGGAGCCGATCGGACCGGACCGCTGCCGGCTGGTCGCCGGGGCGTGGTCGTGGATCGGCCTGGCCGCGGGCCTCGGCCGGATCGACGCCGAGATCGAGGTCGTCGGACCGCCCGAGCTCACCGACGCCTTCGCCGCCCTGGCGGCCCGCTGCGCCCGCGCCGCCTCCCCCATGTGAGCGAACTTCGGTGCTATAGCACCGAAGTTCGCTCACATACGCCGGCCGGTCTAGCGCCAGTGCAGGTAGCCCGGGTCGCCGGCGCCGCCCCAGCGGTCGGCGTCGACCGTGACGCCGGTGCCGGCACGGACCTCGCCGCACACCACCCAGCCCGCGGGCACGGCGTCCTGCGAGGCGAAGGTCGCGACGAGCGAGTGGTCCTCGCCGCCGGTGAGCGCCCAGCTCAGCGGGTCGCCGCCCAGGGCCGAGGCGACGTCGCGCAGCTTGTCGGCGACCGGCACCAGCGTCGAGGACAGGTTGATGTGCACGCGCGAGGCGGCGGCGACGTGGCCGAGGTCGGCGAGCAGCCCGTCCGAGGTGTCGATCATCGAGGTGGCCCCGGCCTGCGCGGCGACCGGGCCCTCGCGCCACGGCGGGCGCGGGGTGCGGTGCGCGGCGACCATCGCCACCGGCGAGCGGAACCCCCGGCGCAGCACGGCCATCCCGGCCGCGGACCACCCGAGCACCCCGCGCACCGCGACGACGTCCCCGGGGCGCGCCCCCGACCGCGTGACGGGCGCGCGACCCTCCAGCGAGCCGAGCGCCGTGATCGAGACCACGATGGTGTCCGAGGACACGGTGTCGCCGCCGACCACGCCGATCCCCGCGTCCGCGGCGGCGTCCCAGATCCCCGACGCGAGCCCGTCGAGCACCTCGGTGCTCGTCGACCCGGGGCAGGCGAGGGAGAGCAGCAGCGCGGTCGGGACCGCGCCCATCGCCGCGATGTCGGCCAGGTTCGCGGCCACCGCTTTGCGGCCGACCTGCTCGGGCGCCGACCAGTCGAGACGGAAGTGCACGCCCTCGACCAGCGTGTCCACGGTCGCGACGACCCGTCCGTCGGGGGACGCGACGAGTGCCGCGTCGTCGCCGGGACCGAGCAGCGTGGGCTCGGGCTGGAAGCGCTCGCCGGCCAGCCGCTCGATGACGCCGAACTCACCGAGCTCCGCCGCCGTCCCCGCGGCAGCCTCCTGCGCCCGGGCGGGTCCTCCCCCGCCCGGCGCGCCCGCGCTCCGCCGGGAGGACCCCCCGGATCGTCCGTGTCCCCCGCGCCCGTTCGCCGTCCGGCTCACCCCTCGACTCCCTGCGGTACCTTCCCTGCCACCCTGGCCGATCGTCACCGTCGGCCCGTTCCCCGAGGAGGCTCGTCCGTGGTCCAGGCCTACATCCTGATCCAGACCGAGGTCGGTCGTGCCGCCGCGGTCGCCTCGGACGTGGCCGGCATCAGCGGTGTGACCCGGTCCCAGGACGTCACCGGACCCTACGACGTCATCGTCTGCGCCGAGGCCGATGACGTCGACACGCTCGGGCGGGATGTCGTCGGCGCCGTGCAGAAGGTCCCGGGGATCACCCGGACGCTCACCTGTCCCGTCGTGTCCACCGAGTAGACGCCGGATGGTCCTCTCCCGCGCACCCGAGGTGGTGCGCCGGCTCCCTCGCGTGCTCGTCGGCGTCGCGCTGACCGTCCCCGTGCTGCTGGTGGCCGGGGTGGTGGTGGCCTCGCTGGTGCTGGTGCGCGAGCCGGTGCCCGACGCCGACACGGTGCGCCTGCGGGTGGCCGCGGTCCCGACGCCGGCCGCGGCGAGCGCCGACTGCTCGCGCCTGCTCTCCGGGCTGCCCGGCGAGATGGCCACCGAGCGCGGGATGATCGCGCGCCGGGTGCTCGCCGACCCCGTCCCGCCCGCCACGGTCGCGTGGGGCGGCGAGCACGGCACGGCGCCGGTGGTCATGCGCTGCGGGCTGCCCCGGCCCCCCGAGCTCGCCGGCGGCGGCTCCGTGACCATCGTCAACGGCGTCGACTGGATCGAGGTCGACGACGGCGTCCCGGGCAGCGCGACGTGGGTCACCGCCGACCGCGCCGTCTACGTGGGCCTGACCGTGCCCGACGACATCGGCACCGGGCCCATCCAGGACATCTCGCGCGGGGTCAAGATCGCGCTCGTCAGCCGCTGAGCAGGCCGCGCCGCGCGAGCGCCGTCTCGACCAGCGTCGTGAGCAGGGTCGGGTAGTCGACGCCCGCGGTGGCCCACATGCGCGGGTAGAGCGACGTCGCCGTGAACCCGGGCATGGTGTTCAGCTCGTTGACCACCAGCCGGCCCTCGCCGGTGAGGAAGAAGTCGACCCGCGCGAGGCCCTCGACGTCCATCGCCCGGAACACCGCGACCGCGGTGGCGCGCACCGCCTCGGCGACGTCGTCGTCGAGCTTGGCGGGCACGTCGAGCTCGCAGGCGTCGTCGAGGTACTTCGTGTCGAAGTCGTACCAGCCGGCGTCGCCGCCGACGACGCGGATCTCCGCGGGCACGCTCGCCTCGACGCGGCCGTCGGGGTGCTCGAGCACGCCGCACTCGATCTCGCGCCCGACGATCGCCGCCTCGACGAGCACCTTGGGGTCCTCGGCGCGCGCGGTGGCGATGGCGGCGTCGAGGTCGGCCCAGTCGGCGACCCGCGTGATGCCCACCGACGACCCGGCGCGCGCGGGCTTGACGAACACCGGCAGCCCGAGGCGCTCGCGCTCGCCGGCGGTGAGCCCGGCGCGGTCGCGGGTGAGGACGACGACGTCGCCGACCGCCAGCCCCGCGTCGCGCAGCAGGCGCTTGGTGATGTCCTTGTCCATCGACGCCGCGCTGGAGAGCACGCCGGCGCCGACGTAGGGCACGCCGGCACTCTCGAGCAGGCCCTGCACGGTGCCGTCCTCGCCGCCGGGGCCGTGCAGCACGGGCAGCACGACGTCGACGCGGCCGAGCGAGCTGCCGTCGTCGAGGGCGATCAGCTCGCGGCGCGTGGGGTCGGCGGGCAGCGCGACCGGGCGGCCCGCGGTCACCGAGGGCAGCTCGCGGCCCTCGAGGCGCAGCTCGGCGGGGTCGGTGGGGCCGAGCACCCAGGACCCGTCGGGCGTGATGCCGACCGGGAGCACGTCGTAGCGGGCCGGGTCGAGCTGGGCGAGCACGCTGCCGGCGGACAGACACGAGATCCTGTGCTCGCTGCTGCGCCCACCGAAGAGGACGACGACGCGGGGGCGGTGCGCGTCCTGAGGGGTCGAGCTCCGCTGCGCTCCGTCTCCCGGGCCCGTCATGGCGCCGGAGCGTACGCGGCGGTCAGAGCGCGGTGCGGACCGCGTACAGCTCGGGGAAGAAGGACAGGTCGAGCACGCGCCGCAGGAACGAGGCGCCGGTCGTCCCCCCGGTCCCGGTGCGCAGGCCGATGGTCCGCTCGACGGTCTTGAGGTGGCGGAAGCGCCAGAGCTGCAGGTTGTCCTCGATGTCGACGAGCTCCTCGCAGGTCTCGTACACGTCCCAGTGCTGCTCGGGGGCGTCGTAGATCGCGCGGAACACCTCGACCAGGCGCGGGTCCTCGTGGTGCGGCGTGCGGACGTCGCGCTCCAGCAGGTCCGCGGGCACCGCGTGGCCGCGGCGGGCGAGCAGGCGCAGGAACTCGTCGTAGAGGCTCGGGCGCTCCAGCGCGGCGGTCAGCAGGGCGTGCGCGGCCGGGTCGTCGGCGTGGATCTCCAGCATCGCGGGGTCCTTGGCGCCGAGGAGGAACTCGACGGCGCGGTACTGGTAGCTCTGGAACCCCGACGACGAGCCGAGGAAGCCGCGGAAGCGCTGGTACTCGGTGGGCGTGAGGGTCGCGAGCACCGTCCACTGCTCGATGAGCTGCTTCTGCACGTGCTTGACCCGCGCGAGGCGCTTGAGGGCGAGCGGGAGGTCGTCGTCGGCGAGGTCGTCGCACGCGCCGGTGAGCTCGTGGAGGGCGAGCTTGAGCCAGAGCTCCGAGGTCTGGTGCTGGATGATGAACAGCAGCTCGTCGTGGGCCTCGGGGCGCGAGAGCGGGGCCTGCGCGGTGAGCAGCGCGTCGAGGTGCAGGTAGCGACCGTAGGTCAGGGGCTCGCTCATGGCCCCGATCCTCGCGAGGAGCCCAGCACGTCCGCCAGCACCGCGAGGGCCCGGTCGAGCTCGGCGCCGCCCGGGCCCGCCCAGCCGACGAGCACGCCGGAGACGGTGGCGGGACCCAGGTGGTACTCGGCGAGCCCGCCGACGCGCACGCCCGCCCGCGCGGCGGCGGCCACGACGGCGTCCTCTCCCGTCCGGCCGGGCAGGGGGACGACGAGGTGCGCGCCCGCCCGGTCGCCGCGCACGGTGTGGCCGGCCCCGGTGACGGCGGCGACGACCCGGGTGCGGCGGGCGGCGAGCTCGCGGCGCAGCCGGGCGAGGTGGCGGGCGAGCGCGCCGTCGGCGTGCAGGGCGGCGACCACCTGCTGGCCCGCCGGCCCGGGGCGCACGCTCGTGGCCTGCCGGCGCGCCAGCACCGCGTCGCGCCAGGCCGGCGGCGCGACCATCCAGCCCGCGCCCAGCGCCGGGCTCAGGATCTTGCTCGTGGTGCCGAGGTGCACGGTGACGTCCGGGGCCAGCCCGGCGAGCAGGGGCAGCGGGGCGACGTCGTAGCGCAGCTCGCCGTCGTAGTCGTCCTCGACGAGCAGCAGGCCCTCGGCGCGGGCGCGGGCGACGAGGTCCGCGCGCCGGGCGACGGGCAGGCGCGCGCCCAGGGGGTACTGGTGGGCGGGCGTCAGGTACACGGCGTCCACGCCGGCGGGCACGTCCGCGACGCGCAGGCCCTCGTCGTCGACGGGCACCCCGACCGGCACCGCGCCGGCGTCGCGCAGCAGCGCGGTGGCCCGCCCGTAGCCCGGCTCCTCGACCACCACCCGCGGTGCGCGCCCGAGCTGCCGGCGCAGGACGGCCACGATCTCGGCGAAGCCGTCGGTGGTCCCGGAGGTGGCGAGCACGTCGTCGGGGGTCGCGGCGAGCCCGCGGTGGTGCAGCAGCAGGCGCGCGACGGCGTCGCGGTAGGCGGGGACCCCGGCGGGCTCGGGGCGGGCGGCGGGCTCGCGGTCGCCGGCGCGGCGCCAGGCCCGCCGCCACGCCGACCGGTCGAGCACCGCGACGCACGGGGAGCCGGGCCGGAGGTCGACGTCGTCCGGGGTATGTGAGCGAACTTCGGGGCTATAGCCCCGAAGTTCGCTCACATGGGCGGTGGCGAGCACGTAGGTGCCGGCGCCGCGGCGGGGGCCCAGCCAGCCCTCGGCGACGAGCTGGTCGTACGCCGCGGCGGTGACCGTGCGGCTCACGCCCAGCTCGTCGGCGAGCGCGCGGGTCGAGGGCACGCGCTCACCGACGCGCAGCGCACCCCGCGTCACGGCGGCGCGCAGGCCGTCGGCGAGCTGCACCGCGAGCGGGGTCGCGGCCGCCCGGTCGAGCGGGAGCGCGAGCTCCGGGGACACACCGCGCACGAGTGGCCTCCTGGACTCGCCGGCGAGTGGCCGTTCGAGCATGCCACTCCGGACGCCACCCTGGTGCCCATGACCGCGACCCTCTCCCCCACCGACCGCTCCCGCGTCCGCCGCCACCGCGACCGCCAGCGCGAGGACCGGGCCGAGCTGCACGCCGTGCTCGACGAGGCCCTCGTCGCGCACCTCGGCCGGGTGGTCGACGGCGAGCCCGTGGTGCTGCCGACCATGCACGCGCGCGTCGGCGACACGCTCTACCTGCACGGGTCGAGCGGCGCGGCGAGCCTGCGGGGTGGCGAGCCGGTCTGCGTCACCGTCACGCTGATCGACGGACTGGTCTACGCGCGCCGCTGGTTCACCCACTCCGCGAACTACCGCAGCGCGGTCGTGCGGGGCCACGCCCGCAAGGTCACCGACCCCGACGAGGCGCTCACCGCCCTGCGCGCGCTCGTCGCCCACGTCGCGCCCGGCCAGGAGGACCACGCGGCCGCGCCCAGCCGGAAGGAGATGGCCGCGACCTCGGTGATCGCGATCGACCTCACCGAGGCCAGCGTCAAGGCGCGCACGGGTCCCCCGGGCGACGGGGACGCGGTCGCCGCGGGCGACGACCGGTGGGCCGGCGTGGTGCGCCTGGAGACGCGCGTGGCCGAGGTGACGACGTGCCCGGCGCTGCCGGCGGACACGCCGGTGCCGTCGCACGTCCCGCGCACGGCCCCCTAGACCAGCGCCTCCTGGACCCGCGCCTCCTGGACCAGCGCCGCCTCGCGCCGCGCGGCGACGGGGACCCGCCGGCGCAGCTGCACCGTGGTGCCCGTGGGGCCGGGCAGCACCGCGGTGGCGTGCATGAGCTCGCGCATCAGCGGCAGCCCGCGACCGCGCCACCCGGGACCGCTGCTCGGGCGCCAGGTCCCCTCGTCGACGACGGTGACGACGAGGTCGCGGCCGGTCAGCAGGGGGCAGGACACCGCGGCCCAGAGGGTCATGAGGCCCGGGGCGCCGCGCTCGACGTAGGCGTGGTCGACGACGTTGGCGAGCGCCTCGTAGAGCGCGAGCGCGAGGTCGTCGGCGGTGTCCTCGTCGGTGATGGCGCCGACCCAGTGCCGGAAGCGCCGGCGCAGCGTGGCGGCGTTCTCGGTGGTCGCGAGCGCGCAGAGCTCGATCGGCGCCACGGCCGTCGCCGGCGCCGTCCTCGGGCCCATCCGCTGCAGCACGTCCATCGCGGGCAGTGTTCCCGGGGCCCTCCGGGCCAAACGCGGTGGCCGCCTCACTCCACCTTCAGCTCGCGGTTGATCAGTTCGTCGCCGACCTCCTTGGCCGACACCTCGCCGTCGCACACCCGCCGCACGGCGTCCACGATCGGCGTGTCGACGCCGTGGCGCCGGGCCAGCTCGCTGATCGCGTCGCACGACTTCACGCCCTCGGCGACCTGGCCGTGGTTCGCCTCCTCGGCCTCGGCGACCGACAGCCCGCGCCCGAGCGCCTCGCCGAAGCGCCGGTTGCGCGACAGCGGCGAGGCGCAGGTGGCCACCAGGTCGCCCATCCCGGCCAGCCCGGCGAGCGTCAGCTGCTCGGCGCCCAGCGCCACCGCCAGCCGCGAGATCTCCGCGAGCCCACGCGTGATCAGCGAGGCCATGGTGTTGTCGCCGTACCCGAGCCCCGCCGCCGTGCCGCAGGCCAGCGCGATGACGTTCTTGCAGGCCCCGCCCAGCTCGCAGCCGATCACGTCGGTGTTGGTGTAGGGCTTGAAGTAGCCGGTCGAGCAGGCGTGCTGCACCGCGATGGCGCGCTCGTGGTCGCGGCAGGCCACCACGGTCGCGGTCGGCTGCTCGGCGGCGATCTCGCCCGCGAGGTTCGGCCCGGAGACCACGGCGACGCGGTCGGGCGCGGCGTCGGTGACCTCGCAGATCACCTCGCTCATGCGCAGCAGCGTGCCGCGCTCGACGCCCTTGGCGAGGCTGACGAGCGTCACGCCCTCGGGCAGGTGGGGGCGCCAGTGCTGCAGGTTCTCGCGCAGCTTCTGCGCCGGGAGCGCGAGCACGACGGCCTGGGCGCCCGCGAGGGCCTCGTCGGCGTCGGCGGTGGCGGCCAGCTCGGCCGGCAGCTCCACGTCGGGGAGGTACTCGGGGTTGCGGTGCTCGCGGGCGACGGTCTCGGCGACCTCGGCCCGGCGCGCCCAGAGCGTCACGGGGGTCCCGGCGTCGGCGAGGACCTTGGCGAACGTCGTGCCCCACGAGCCCGCGCCGAGCACCGCGACCCGGTCGAGGGGGCGCACGCCCTCGGGGAGGACCGCGCTCACCGCTCGCCGCCGCGCGCGCCGCGGGTGGGCTCGGGCGCCGCCTCGCCGCGGACCTCGCCGAGCAGCTCGCGCACCGCGCTCATCATCCGGTCGGTGGTCTCGCGCAGCAGCGGGCGCGGGCCGCGCTCGGCGACGCGGGCGCGCAGGTCGTCCATCGGGATCGGCGGGCCGGCCTTCACCGTGATCGTGGTGCGCCACGAGGGCCGGAAGCGGCGCCGGTAGTGGTCGTAGACCGACTTCGTCCCCCAGTGCACGACCGGGATCACCGGCACGTCGACGTCGAGCGCGAGGCGCGCCGCGCCCGAGCGCGCCGCCATCGGCCAGCCGTCCTCGTCGCGGGTGATCGTGCCCTCCGGGTAGATGACGACGACGCCGTCGTCGGCGAACGACGTCCGGGCCGCGTCCAGGCTCGCCCCCGCCTCGGCCGACCCGCGGCTGACGGGGATCTGCCGGCTGCCGCTCAGGACGGGACCCAGCACCGGGACCTTCCACAGCGACGCCTTGGCCAGGAACCGCGGCACCCGCCGCGCCCGGTGCACGAACACCGCCGTGTAGACGGGGTCCAGGTAGGAGACGTGGTTGCACACCAGCAGCGCCGGCCCCTGCGCGGGGACGTGCTCGAGCCCCTCCATCCGGCGCTTGGCCAGCACCAGGGTCAGCGGGTAGAACACGGCGGCCGCCAGGGCCACCGCCGGCCCGCCCTTCTCGCGCGCCCGTGCCACCGGCTCGCCACCTCCGCCTCAGGGTCCCGTCCGGACCGTCCGTTCGGGCACGGAGGGGATCCGTCCCGACGCGCGCAGTCTCTCCCGCGCCCGGCGAGCGGTCCAGCGAGACCCGCCACCGTCACCTCGCTGCGCCGAACGGGGGCAGACTGGTGTCGTGGACGTCGCGGTCGACCTCGTGGTGCCGGTCAAGGAGCTGCGCCGCGCGAAGTCGCGGCTCGCCCCCGCCGTCGCCGACCTCCCCGGCGACGACGCCGACCGTGAGCAGGCCCACCGCGCGCTGGCCCTCGCCCTGGCCCGGGACACGCTCGCGGCCGCCCGGTCCGCGCACCGCGTCGGGCGCCTCGTGGTCGTCACCACCGAGTCCGCCGAGCGCCTCGGCGGCGCCGGCGAGCCGCGCGAGGTCGTCCACGACGAGGGCGAGGGCCTCAACGCGGCCATCCGCGTCGGCGAGTCACACCTGCGGCGCAGCCGTCACGATCGAGGCGCCCGGGCCGTCGCCGCGCTCCAGGCCGACCTGCCCTCGCTGCGCCCCGAGGAGCTCGACGACGCGCTGGCCCGGGCGGCGGCGCTGTTCGCGACCGGCGCGGGTGCCGCCGTCGTCGCCGACCACGACGGCACGGGCACGACACTGCTGGTCGCCGCGCCCGGGCACGTGCTGCGTCCCCGGTTCGGCCCCGGGTCCGCGCGGGCCCACATACGCGGCGGCGCGGTCGCCCTCGACGGCGACTGGCCGGGCCTGCGCGGCGACGTCGACACCGTCGCCGACCTCACCCGCGCCCGGGCGCTCGGCACCGGACCGGCCACCCGCGCCTGGACCGACGACCGCGCGCACCGGCCGGTCGGGGCGCCCTCCGCGCGCGCCTGACGTCTCGCGTCCGACGCCACGGAGCCCGGGGACCGACCGGGTCCCCGGGCTCCTCGTCCTCGTCGCTCAGCCCTCGCCGTCCGCGGCGGAGGTGCCCCCGGAGCCCGAGGTGCTGCCGCTGCCGCCGCCGGCGCTGCTGCTCGCGGCGCCGCCGTCCCGCTCGCCCCGGTCCTCCCGCGGCTCGACGGGCGGGTCGATCGGCGGGACGGTGGTGCCGCCGGTCGGGCGCGGCTCGAAGGGCGGGTCGATCGGCACCGTGGGCGTCGGGGTGCCGCCGCCCTGCGGGTGCTGCGGCGTCCCGCCGCCGTGCCCGGTCGACGGCGCGGGCACGTGCGTGCCGTCCGGGAGGACGGTGCCGCCGTCGGGCAGCGTGGTCTCCCGGCGCACGGTGCCGTCCGGGTTGCGCACCTGGCCCGCCGCGTCGCGGATCACGCCGCCGGTGACGGTGCCGGTCACGATGTTGATCGGCTTGCCCTGCGGGTGGTAGACGACGACGGTGTCGTCGCCGCGCGGGTTGTCGGTGATCACCGTGACGAACCCGTCGTGGCCGCGGACGACGGTCACGCCCTCGAGCTCCCGCTCCCCGAGCGGCGAGCCGCCGGCGTCGAGGAGCGTCCCGTCGGGCGCCAGGACGACGAGCGCGCCGCCCTGCTCGGAGAGGCGCACCTCCTCGCGCCGCGAGCCGTCCCGGTTGCGGTAGGTGCCGTCCGCCTCGCGGTAGCCGCCGTCGGGCAGCGGGACCGCCCCGGCGGGCAGCGGCGGCAGGGTGAGGATCCGCCCGTCGACCGTCTGGACGCGCCCGTCGGACAGGGTGACCGACCCGTCCCAGTTGAACGTGCCGGTGAGCGGGGGCGTGGTCGGTGTGGTCGGGGTTCCGGGCGTTCCGCCGGGGCCGCCGTCCTGCTCCACCGGGATCGGCGTGCCGCCGCTCCCGGCGTCCGGCTCGACCGGGATCGGCACCGGGCCGCTGCCCGTCGTGTCCGGCCTGCCGGGCTGCGCGAGGGGGCCGCGGGAGGCCGGGTCGTGGAAGGCGTACGTGGCGATCGGGGCCGCGGCCGGGCGCACCCGCGTCACCGCCGGGTCGGTGCTCGCGCCCGGGGTCAGCGGGTTCCCCGAGAAGCACTTGACGACCGGCTGCCCGTAGCTGTTGACGAACACCGCGGTGCCGGCGGCGAGCACCGACGGCGTCGCGACGGAGCGCCCGTCGCGGTACCCGTGGTCGACGACCGCGGTCTCGGTGCGCAGCACGACCGGCGAGAGCCCCTGCACGAAGGCGGGGACCTGGTCGGGCGTGACGCGCTGGACCTGCGCCCACACGGCCGCGCGGGCCGGGTCGGCCTGCAGCTCCGCGAGGAGCATCCCCGCGTCGCAGGCCGGGGCGGCCGGGTCGGCGGCGTACATCTCCGGGGTGTCGCCGTCCTGCTCGCCGCCCGCCCCGGCGACGGGCGCGACGCCGGGCCGGTCGGTGCCGACCGGCGAGGCGAACGGGTTGTCGCCGGCGTACGACACCGGCTGGTACCGGTTCTCGGGCCCCGCGCTCCCCAGGCCCTCGAGGACCCCGGCGACCCCACCGGCGACCGCGAGCGCGACCGCGGCCGCCCCCAGCGTCCGCAGGAACCTCCGTGGTGGGCGTGACCCCGGGGGCGGGACCGGCCGTGTCGGCGGGGGCACCGCGGCGAAGCGGTCGGTGGGGGCGTCGAGGATGTGGGGCATGGTCGTCGTCCTTCCGGTGGGGACGGTGGGTCGTCCGCTGCGCACCGTGCGCGACAGCGGTGCGCCCGACCCTCCGGATTCGTGAAATCCCCAGGTCACGCCCCTGGGCGCCGGCCACGCCGCGTGGTGGGATCGGGCGGGTGGGGATCGCGTTCCGCGTGCTGGGTGAGGTCGGCGCGCTGCGCGACGGACGCCCCGTCGACGTGGGTCACGCCCGGCAGCGGTGCGTGCTCGCGGTGCTCCTGGTCGAGCTGGGCCGGCCGGTGCCGGCCGACGAGCTCATCGATCGCGTGTGGGCCGACCGGCCCCCGTACCGGGCGCGCAACGCGCTCTCGGCGTACGTGTCGCGCCTGCGGACGCTCGTCGCGGCGCCGGACGTCGACCTCGCCCGCCGCGCCGCGGGCTACGTGCTGACCGCCGACCCCGCGACGGTCGACCTGCACGCCTTCCGCGGGCTGGTGGCGCAGGCGCGCGCGGCCGACCGGCCCGCCGACGCGGCCGCGCTCGCCGACCGCGCGCTCGCGCTGTGGCACGGCACCCCGCTGGGCTCGTTCGACACGCCCTGGTTCGCCGCCACCCGCACCTCGCTGGAGGCCGAGCGGCTCGCCGTGCAGCTCGACCGCACCGACGCCGCCCTCGCCGCCGGGCGCCACGCGGACCTGCTGGTCGAGCTCGCCGACGCCGTCCGCGCGCACCCCCTCGACGAGCGCCTGGCCGGCCAGCTGATGCTCGCCCAGTACCGCAGCGGCCGGCAGGCCGACGCGCTCGCGTCGTTCCGGGCGGTGCGCGCGCGCCTGGCCGACGAGCTGGGCGTCGACCCCGGCGCGGCCCTGCGCGCGGTGCACCAGCGGATCCTCACCGGCGACGCCGCCGCCCCGTCCCCGAGCCCACCCACCGTCCCGGCACCCGAGCCGCCACCCGAGCCCGCGCCCGGACCCGCGCCCGGACCCGCCCTCCCCCGCCGGACCACCAGCTTCGTCGGGCGCCGCACCGACCTCGAGCGCGTCACGGCCGCCCTCGCCGCCGGGCCGCTCGTCACGCTCACGGGCCTCGGCGGCGTCGGGAAGACCCGTCTGGCTCTCGAGGCCGCCGCCGGCGCGGGCGGCGCCTGGCTCGTCGAGCTGGCCGCGCTCGAGGACGGCGGCCCGGTCAGCGAGGCCGTGGCGACGGCGCTGCACCTGCAGCAGCGCCAGGGCTCGACGATCGAGCAGACGGTGATCGACTACCTCCGGGAGCGCGAGCTGCTGCTCGTGCTCGACAACTGCGAGCACGTCCTGCTCGGCGCCGCGGGGCTCGCCGACCAGGTCCTGCGGCACTGCCCGGCGGTCACGGTGCTGGCCACCAGCCGCGAGCCGCTCGGCGTCGAGGGCGAGCGGATCGTGCCGCTCGACCCGCTGCCCCCGCCGGACGCGCAGGCCCTGTTCGTCGACCGCGCCCGCGCCGTGCGGCCCGGCTTCGATCCGGCCGCCGAGACGCCCGGCGCGGTGCTCGACGTGTGCCGGCGCCTCGACGGGCTGCCGCTGGGCATCGAGCTCGCCGCCGCCCGGATGCGCGCGATGAACGCCGCCGAGGTCGCCGGGCGCCTCGCGAGCCCGACGTTCGTGGCCGGCGGGTCGCGGGCCGCCCCGACCCGCCACCAGAGCCTCGACACCGCCGTCGCGTGGTCCCACCGCCTGCTCTCCGGCCGGGAACGGGCGCTGTTCGAGCGGCTGTCGGTGTTCGCCGGCGGCGTCGACCTCGAGGCCGCCCACGCCGCCTGCGCCGACCCCGGCGACACCGAGGACGACACCCTCGACCTCCTCGGGGCGCTGGTCGACAAGTCGATGGTCACGGTCGACCGCGCCGCGGGCGTCACCCTCTACCGGCTGCTCGAGACCCTGCGCCGGTTCGGGCGCGATCGGCTCGGCGACGACCTCGAGCGGGTCCGGGAACGGCACGCCCGCGCCGTCGGGGACCTCGCCGGGCGCGCCGCGGCCGGGCTCGTCGGCCCCGACGAGGGGCAGTGGGTCGAGCGCCTCCTGCGCGCGTGGGACGACTTCCGGCTCGCGGTGGGGTGGGCGATCGCCCGGCAGGACGCGGACCTCGCGCTGCGGCTCGTGGCGGGCGTCGCCGACTTCGCCTACTGGTGCGTGGGCTACGAGCTGGCCGGCTGGGCGGAGGACGCGCTGGGCCTGCCCGGCGCCGCGGAGCACCCCCTCGCGCCCGCGGTGTCCGGCGCCGCCGCCCGCGGGGCCTTCTGCCTGGGCGACTTCCCCCGCGCGGTCCGCCTCGCCCGCGCCACCGGCGTGCCCGACTGGGTCGAGGGCGCCTCGCGCGGCTCGCAGCCCGGCGACGTCCTCGGGATCATCGACGTCTACGAGGGACGCGGGCCCGGCGGCCACGCCCACTACGCGCGCCAGGTCGAGCTCGCCCGCCCGACCGGCAACCTCGTGCGCCTGTCGTGGACGCTCTCGCAGCTCTCCCTGAGCCGAACCTTCCTCGGCGCCACGGAGGCCGCGCTGCGCGACGCCGAGGAGTGCCTCGCCGTGGCCCGCGCCGCGGGCGGCAACCCGACGGCGGTCGGCCTCGGACTGCTGTGCATCGGGCGCGCGTGCCAGGACACCGACCCCGCCACCGCGCTGGCCTACCTCGACGAGAGCGCTGCGACGTTCGCGTCGGTGCACAACCGGTGGTTCAGCGCCTACGCCCGCATGTACGCCGCCGCCACCCACGTCGAGCACTCCGACGTCCCGACCGCGACCGCGGCGCTCCTGCCCGTGCTCGACGCGTGGGAGCAGCTCGGCGAGCGCAGCCAGCAGTGGCTCTGCCTGCTGTTCTCGGCGCGCCTGCTCGACCGGCTCGGCGCCGAGGCGGAGGTCGTGACCCTGCACCACGCGCTGGTCGCGGCCGCGCAGCCCGCCCTGTGCAGCCCCGACCGCCTCGCCGAGCTGGACGCCTCGCTCGGCGCGGTCGCCTACGAGGCCGCCGCCCGCCGGGGGGCCGTGAGCGACGGGCCCGCCGCGATCGCCCTGGTGCGCACGGCGCTGCGGCGGCCGACCGCCGCCGCCGTCTGACCCGGGCGGGGCATCTCGGGGTGGCCCGGGTCGCGGACGCTCGCGACGCCCCGTCACCTCGGGCACGATCGCCCCGTGAGCCCTTCTGCGTCCTCCGCGTCCTCCGCGACGTCGACCGGCTCGTCCGACCAGGCCGCGACGACGGCCGCCGAGGCCGAGCACCCGGACCCCACGGATCCGTCGGACCCCACGGTCCTCACCGGCCCGCACCCGCCGGCCGCGCCCGACGAGACCGCGCGCTCGGTGCGCCGCACCCCCTCCGCGCCGGCCGCCCCCACCTCGGGCCCCGCGGTCGCCGCGGACCTGCCCTCGGACCGCTACGACAGCCGCGAGCTGTCGTGGCTGGAGTTCAACGCGCGGGTGCTCGCACTGGCCGAGGACACGAGCCAGCCGCTGCTCGAGCGGGCGAAGTTCCTGTCGATCTTCGCGTCGAACCTCGACGAGTTCTACATGGTCCGCGTGGCCGGCCTGAAGCGCCGCGACGAGGCCGGGCTCGCGGTGCGGGGCGCCGACGGCCTGACGCCCCGCGAGCAGCTCGTGCGCATCGCCGCCCGCACCCAGGAGCTCTCGCACAAGCACGCGCGGGTGTTCCTCGACGAGGTCCGCCCGGGACTCGACGAGGCCGGCATCCACATCATCGACTGGTCACAGGTCACCGAATCGGCGCGGCCGCGGCTCTCGGACTGGTTCGCCCGCCAGGTGTTCCCGGTGCTCACGCCGCTCGCGGTCGACCCGGCGCACCCGTTCCCCTACATCTCGAACCAGTCGCTCAACCTCGCGGTCGCGGTGCACGACCCGCAGACCGGCACCGAGCACTTCGCCCGCGTCAAGGTGCCCAACAACGTGCCGCGTCTCGTGCGGGTACGGCCCGAGCCCGAGGACGACGGCACCGCGTCCAACGACCGGCAGGCGTGGTTCCTGCCGATCGAGGACCTCATCGCCGAGAACCTCGACCAGCTCTTCGAGGGCATGGACGTGGTCGAGCACCACGTGTTCCGAGTGACCCGCAACGCCGACCTCGAGGTCGAGGAGGACCGCGACGAGGACCTGCTGCAGGCCCTCGAGCGCGAGCTCGCCCGCCGGCGCTTCGGCCCCCCGGTGCGGCTGGAGATCACCGACACGATGAGCGAGCACATGCTCGAGCTCCTGCTGCGCGAGCTCGACGTCGACCCGCACGACGTGGTGCAGGTGCCCGGCCTGCTCGACCTGTCGGCGCTGATGGAGCTCATGGGCCTCAACCGCCCCGAGCTCAAGGACCCGGTGTTCGTGCCGGCCACCCACCCCGCGTTCAGCGAGGGCGAGACACCCAGGAGCGTGTTCGCGACGCTGCGCGAGGGCGACGTCCTGGTCCACCACCCCTACGACTCGTTCTCCACGAGCGTCCACCGCTTCATCGAGCAGGCCGCGGCGGACCCCAAGGTGCTGGCGATCAAGCAGACGCTGTACCGCACCTCGGGCGACTCGCCGATCGTCGAGTCGCTGATCGACGCGGCCGAGGCGGGCAAGCAGGTCGTGGCCGTGGTGGAGATCAAGGCGCGCTTCGACGAGCGCGCCAACATCGGCTGGGCGCGGGCGCTGGAGCGCGCGGGCGTGCACGTCGTCTACGGGCTCGTCGGGCTCAAGACCCACTGCAAGGCCGTGCTCGTCGTGCGCCAGGAGGGCTCGACGATCAAGCGGTACTGCCACCTCGGCACCGGCAACTACAACCCGAAGACCGCCCGGCTCTACGAGGACATCGGCCTGTTCACCGCCGACGAGACGATCGCCGCGGACCTCACCGACCTGTTCAACGTGCTCACCGGGTACGCCCGGCGCACCTCGTACCGCCGGCTGCTGGTCGCCCCCTACGGGCTGCGGCGCGGCATCCTCGAACGGATCGACGGCGAGCGCGAGCGGGCCGAGCGCGGCGACACCGCGGGCATCCGGATCAAGGTCAACGGGCTGGTCGACGAGCAGATCATCGACGCGCTCTACCGGGCGTCGGCGGCCGGCGTGCCGGTCGACCTCGTGGTGCGCGGGCTCTGCTCGCTGCGGGCGGGCGTGCCCGGGCTCTCGGAGAACATCCGGGTGCGCTCGATCCTCGGGCGCTTCCTCGAGCACTCCCGGATCTTCCACTTCGTCGGGGCCGAGGAGCGCTGGATCGGCAGTGCGGACATGATGCACCGCAACCTCGATCGACGCGTGGAGGCGCTCGTGCCCGTGACCGACCCCCATCTGGTCGCCCAGCTCGACGAGATCATGGACTCGGCGGTGTCGCCGTCGACCCGCTGCTGGATCCTCCGGCCCGACGGGTCCTGGGACCCGTGGCCCGTCGCGGCGGGCGAGGACCACGAGGGCCTCGCCGTCGACGACCACCAGGTGCAGCTGCTCCGGCAGGCGGGGAAGTGACCGTGCACGCTGCGGGGGCGGTGCTGTGGCGTCCCGCCGGGGACGACGGCACCGACGAGAAGGTCGAGGTCGCCGTCGTCCACCGGCCGCACCACGACGACTGGAGCCTGCCCAAGGGCAAGGTCGACCCGGGCGAGACGCGCGTCGACGCCGCCGTGCGCGAGCTCGCCGAGGAGACCGGCTTCGCGGCCGTGCTGGGCCGGCACCTGCGGACGGTGCGCTACCCGGTGAACGACGAGGAGAAGCTCGTCGAGTTCTGGGCCGCGCGCGCCGGGGCCGGCGAGTTCGTCCCCGGCGACGAGACCGACGAGCTGCGCTGGCTGGCCCCGGCCGACGCGGCGCCGCTGCTGACCTACGCCTCGGACCGCGAGGTGGTCGACGCCTTCGCCGCGCGCCCCGCGGGTCTGCGGACCGTGCTGCTCGTGCGCCACGCCCTGGCGGGCAAGCGGGCGGAGTGGGCGCGGCCCGACGACGAGCGCCCGCTCGACGCCGAGGGCCGTGTGCAGGCACAGCAGCTCGCCGGGCTGCTCGCGGGCTTCGGCGTGGGCGCGCTGTACGCCGCCCCGAAGACGCGGTGCCGCCAGACCCTCGAGCCCTACGCCGCGCTCACCGGGCTCGCCGTGCACGACACCGCGGAGCTGGGCGACGACGCGGTCCTGGCCGACGAGGACGCGGCGCTCGCCGTGCTCGCCCGCCTCGCCGGTGCCGCCCCGACGGCCGCGGTGTGCGCCCAGGGCGAGGGCATCCCGCGCCTCGTGCGCGCGCTGGCCGCGGCCGCCCCCGAACCCCCCGAGTCCGACCGCGACCTCGCGGACCCGCCGTGCCGCAAGGGCAGCGTCTGGGTCCTCTCGGTCGGCCCCGACGGGGAGCTCGTGGCCGCCGACTACCACCGCGACGCGACCTTCTAGAGATCTACGTCGCAGGACGAATCGCCCGCCGCGGGACGCTCCGGGAGCAATCAGGGCGGGCGCGGACGGCCTCCCCGGCTGGGTTAGCGTCGGGCCGCCCCCAGCCCCCGCTCCCCCTCCCGGCCGCCGTCGTCCACCCCGTTGGAGCTTGCCCCGGTGCGTCCGTCGAACACCCGACGCGTCCGCCAGGTCGTCCTCGTCGTCGTCGCCGCGGCCGTCCTGCTGGGCGTGAACGTCCCCCCGGCGTGGTCGTACATCAGTGAGTGGCGCCACGAGGAGCTGATCAACAGCCCCGAGTACACGAGCCGCTTCGGGCACTGGGACACGATCGACGTCCCGGACCCGAACCGCGTCAACGCGATCCACGCGGCGCTGCTGTCCACCGGCAAGGTCCTGCTCATCGCCGGGTCGGGCAACAAGGAGGACATGTTCGCGACGCGGGCGCTCAAGAGCCTGCTGTACGACCCGGCGACCGGGCAGTCGCGGATGATCCCGGTGCCCGACGACATGTTCTGCGGCGGCCAGACGACGCTGCCCGACGGGCGCCTGCTCGTCGCCGGCGGCACCCAGCGCTACGAGAAGCTCGACGGCGCGGTCACCAACGCCGCCGGCACGATGACGGTCAAGAACGAGGACCCGAACAACCCGATGGTGCTGCCCGCCGGCACCGTGTTCGTCTCCCCCACCGGCGTGCGCTACCGCGCCGACGCCGAGACGGCCCTGCCGCCCGCCGCCAAGACGGGGCAGGGCCGCCGGACCCAGGTGACGGCGTCGGAGGAGCCGGTGTTCGTCGAGGCGGTCGACGCGGGACCGGCCGCGGTCAACGAGGACCCGGCGCAGTACCAGGTCGAGGGCCTGCCGCCGGCGGTCGCGCGCAACGTCTACGGCCAGGGCCAGGCGATGACCCTGCGCAAGCAGGACTACCAGGGCACCAACCAGGCCTACACGTTCGACCCGGTGACGGAGACGTGGTCGCGCGTCTCCGACATGGCGTTCCACCGCTGGTACGCCACCCTCACCCCGATGTCGGACGGCCGGGTGCTGACGACGGCCGGCCTCGACGGCACCGGCGAGGTCCTCAACGGGCAGACCGAGATCTTCGACCCGCGGACCGATGCCTTCGCCGAGCGCAAGGACCTCACGCACTACTTCCCGACGTACCCGGCGATCTTCGAGACCGACCGGGCGGGGCGGATGGTCTACACCGGCGCGAACGCCGGCTACGGACCCGCCGACCGGGGTCGCGAGCCCGGCTTCTGGGACACCGGCACCGGCGCGTTCACCCCGATCCCCGGCCTGCGCGACCCCGACCTGCTCGAGACGGCGGGATCGGCGTACGTCGGCCCGGTGAACGACCAGCGCCTGGCCGTCGTCGGGGGCGGCGGCGTCGGCGAGAGCCCGCGGTCGACGGGGCGCATCGACTACCTCGACATGCGCGACCCGGCGCCGCACTTCACCCCGGGCCCGTCGCTGCCCGAGGGCGTGCGCTACCCGAACCTCGTCGACCTGCCCGACGACACGATGCTGATCTCGGGCGGATCGCGCGACTACCGCGGCAAGGGTGGGACGAACAACCACATCGCCCGCCTGCTGCACCCCGACTCCGGCGAGATCACCCCCGCCGCCGATCCCGCCGTCGGCCGCGATTACCACACCGAGGCGATCCTGCTGCCCGACGGCCGCGTCCTCACGGCCGGCTCCGACCCGCTGTTCGACGACGAGCAGAACCTCGTCCCGGGCACCTTCGAGCAGCGCATCGAGATCTACAGCCCGCCCTACCTCTACCAGGGCGCACGGCCGACGATCGCCGACGCGCCGGCGAGGCTGGCCCGCGACCAGACGGCGACCATCCCGACCCCGGACGCGGGCCACGTGC
This sequence comes from Actinomycetospora rhizophila, assembly GCF_042657905.1. Classification (NCBI taxonomy): domain Bacteria; kingdom Bacillati; phylum Actinomycetota; class Actinomycetes; order Pseudonocardiales; family Pseudonocardiaceae; genus Actinomycetospora; species Actinomycetospora rhizophila. Next base: position 150,761 of record NZ_JBHSKG010000010.1, read on the forward strand.
GCAGCGCCCGCCTCATCAAGGCGTCGACCGCGACCCACGTGACGACCACCGACATGCGCTCGGTCGCCCTCGACGTCGCCCCGGCCGCGGGCGGCGTGTCGGTGCACGTCCCGGAGAACCCGGCCCTCACCCCGCCGGGCCCCTACATGCTCTTCCTCGTCGACGACCGCGGCGTGCCCTCGGTGGCGCGGATGGTCTCCGTCGGCCGGGCGGATGGCCTCCGGCCACGTGAGTGATCTGGGTCGTCCTGACGACCCGGATCACTCACGTGGCGGCAGCCCTCTTCTCCGCCTGGAACGTGTCCTCGTCGGCGCCCCGGCGCCAGTAGCCCGAGATCGACAGCAGCTCCCGGGCGACACCGCGCTCCTCGATCACGTGGCGGCGCAGGGCCTTGACGTCGCCGGTCTCGCCGTGGACGAAGGCGTGCACGGTGCCCGCGGGCCAGTCGGCGGCGCGGACGGTCTCGACGAGGTCCTCACCGGTGTCGCGGTGCAGCCAGCGCAGCGACAGCGCCCCGGGCGTCGGCAGCGCCAGCTCGTCGTCGGGGCCGTCGACCTGCACCCACGCGTGCACGGGCACCCCGGCGGGCACGTGCTCGAGCGCCGCGGCGATCGCCGGGAGGGCCGCCTCGTCGCCGACGAGCACGTGGGCGTCGGCCTCGGGCGACGGCGCGTACGCCCCGCCCGGCCCCATCAGCGTGATCTCGTCGCCGGGGGCGGCGGCCAGCGCCCACGGCCCGGCGACGCCGGTGTCGCCGTGCACCACGAAGTCGATCACCATCTCGCCGGCGGCATGGTCGAGCGAGCGGACGGTGTAGGTCCGCACGAGCGGCCAGTCCTCGCGGGCCATCGCCTCGCGGATCGCCGCCACGTCGAACGGCGTGGGGTACTCGACGCCGGGGCGCGGGAAGGCGAGCTTGACGTACTTGTCCGTGCAGCCGTTGTCGACGACGCCGTCGAGGCCCGGCCCGCCGAGGACGACGCGCGCCAGGTGGGGCGTGAGCCGCTCGGTGCGCAGGACCCGCAACCGGTGGCCCGGCCCGCCCTTCGATCGGCGGGCGGGGGCCTGGGTCTCGGGAGCAGCCATGATCCCGACCGTACCCCTAGCGGTTAGGTGAGCCTAAGTTCAGAGGCGGGTTGCGACCCGGACCAGGTCGGCCAGCGCCCGCGAGCGGCTGTGCGGCGGCCACGCGACGACGGTGGTGACCCGCGGCGCGTCGAGCACCGGCACCGCGACGACGTCGCCGGCGAGCCCGTGGCGGGCGGAGTCGGGCAGGACGGCCACGGCCCGCCCGAGCGAGACGAGCTGACGCAGCTGCGCGGTGTCCCGGACCTGCGGACCCGGCCCGTCGAGGTACCCGCCGTCGGGCCGCGGCCACCGGGGCAGCGGCACGTCGGCGACGTCGGCCATCGACAGCTGCGCGCGGGCGGAGAGCGGGTGCCCGGCCGGGAGGAACAGCGACTGCCCCTCGGTCATGAGGTCCTCGGTGTCGAAGCCGGCCGTGGCGTCGAAGGGACGGTGCAGCAGGGCGACGTCGGCGCGCCCGTCGCGCAGGAGCCGCTCCTGCTGACCCGGCCCGCACAGCTGCACGTCGACCTCGACCGCGCCCGGCTCGGCCGCGTAGGCGTCGAGCAGCTTCGCCAGCAGCTCCTCCGAGGCGCCCGCCTTGGAGACCAGGACGAGTCCCGCGCCCTCGTGGACCCGGCGGGCGCGGCGCTCCGCGGCGTCGACCGCGTCGAGCGCGGCCCGGCCCTCGGCCAGCAGCACCGCCCCGGCCTCCGTGAGCCCGACCCCGCGCGTCGTGCGGTCCAGCAGGCGGGCGCCGAGGCGGCGCTCGAGCTGCTGGATCGCCCGCGACAGCGGCGGCTGGGCGATGCCGAGGCGCTCGGCCGCGCGCCCGAAGTGCCGTTCCTCGGCGACCGCGACGAAGTACCTCAGCTCCCGCGTCTCCACACCGTCCTTGATACCCGTGCGGTATGGGTGTGCACCGAGACGGTCTTGGACCACCGGTCCTCGCCGGGCCGAGGATCGAGGGCGTGAGCGACAAGACGACAGCCCTGGTCACCGGGGCGAACAAGGGCATCGGCTACGAGATCGCGGCGGGACTGGGCGCGCTGGGCTGGCGGGTCGGCGTGGGCGCGCGCGACGACGCCCGCCGCGAGGAGGCCGTCGAGAAACTGCAGGCCGCGGGCGTCGACGCGTTCGGCGTGCCGCTCGACGTCACCGACGACGCGAGCGTCACCGCCGCGACGGCGTCGTTCGACCGGCTCGACGTGCTGGTGAACAACGCCGGCATCACCGGCGACCGGCCGCAGGAGCCGACGCAGGTCAGCATCGACACGATGCGCGCGGCCGTCGAGGTGAACGTCTACGGCGTCGTGCGGGTCACCAACGCGTTCCTGCCGCTGCTGCGCCGCTCGGCGCACCCGCGGATCGTCAACGTGTCCTCGGGCGTCGGCTCGCTGACCCGCCAGACCTCCGGCGGGGAGACCGGCCCGATCTCGGCCGCCTACTCCCCCTCGAAGACCTTCCTCAACGCCGTGACCGTCCAGTACGTCAAGGAGCTGGCCGACACGAACATCAAGATCAACCTGGCCTGCCCCGGCTACGTCGCGACCGACCTCAACGGGTTCCGCGGCCACCGCACCCCGCAGCAGGGTGCGGCGACCCCGATCCGGCTCGCGACGCTGCCCGACGACGGGCCGACCGGCGGCTACTTCGAGGACGCCGGGTCGATCCCCTGGTAAGGGCGGTCAGCCCGTCGTGACCGGCTTGTGCGCCGGCCGCGTCGCCTCGTAGGCGTCGATGTCCTCGGCGTGGCGCAGGGTCAGGCCGATGTCGTCGAGGCCCTCCATGAGCCGCCAGCGCGTGTAGTCGTCGACGGTGAAGCGCACGGTGAGGTCGTCGGCGGTGACGGTCTTCGCCTCGAGGTCGACGGTGAGCTCGAGGCCGGGGCGCTCCTCGATCTTCTTCCAGAGCAGCTCCACGTCGGACTGGTCGACCGTCGCCGCCAGCAGGCCCGCCTTCGACGAGTTGCCCTTGAAGATCTCGCCGAACCGCGACGAGATGACGACCCGGAACCCGAAGTCCATCAGCGCCCAGACGGCGTGCTCGCGCGACGAGCCGGTGCCGAAGTCGGAGCCGGCGACCAGGACGCTGCCCCGGGAGAACGGCTCGACGTTGAGGACGAACTGCGGGTCGGCCCGCCAGGAGGCGAACAGGCCGTCCTCGAAGCCCGTGCGCGTCACGCGCTTGAGGTAGACGGCCGGGATGATCTGATCGGTGTCGACGTTCGACACGCGCAGCGGCGTGCCGATGCCGGTGTGGGTGGTGAAGGCGTCCACGGGTCGACTCCTCAGGCGTGCTGCAGCGTGGCGGGCTCGGACAGGTCCTCGGGCGAGGACAGGGTGCCGCGCACGGCGGTCGCCGCGGCGACCAGCGGCGACACGAGGTGCGTGCGCCCGCCCTTGCCCTGCCGGCCCTCGAAGTTGCGGTTCGACGTCGACGCGCACCGCTGGCCGGGCGCGAGCTGGTCGGGGTTCATGCCCAGGCACATCGAGCAGCCCGCCGAGCGCCACTCGGCACCCGCCTCGGTGAACACGGCGTCGAGCCCCTCGGCCTCGGCCTGCGCCTTGACGTGCATGGACCCGGGGACGACGAGCATCTGCACGTCGTCGGCGACGTGGTGGCCGCGCAGGATGTCGGCGGCCGCGCGCAGGTCCTCGATGCGGGCGTTGGTGCACGAGCCGAGGAACACGACGTCCACGGGGATGTCGCGCAGCCGGGTCCCGGGCTCGAGCGCCATGTAGTGCAGGGCCTTGCGGGTGGCCGCGGCGTCGTCGTCGTTCATCGTCGCCGGGTCCGGCACCGTCTCGCCCAGCGGCAGGCCCTGGCCCGGGTTGGTGCCCCAGGTGACGAACGGCGTCAGCGCGTCGGCGTCGATGTGCACGACGGTGTCGAACTCGGCGTCGTCGTCGGTGCGCAGCTCGCGCCAGGCGGCGACGGCGGCGTCCCACTGCTCGCCCCGCGGGGCGTGCGGGCGGCCCTCCAGGTAGGCGAACGTCGTCTCGTCCGGGGCGATCATGCCCGCGCGCCCGCCGGCCTCGATCGACATGTTGCACATGGTCATGCGCGCTTCCATGGTCATGTTCCGCACGGCCTCGCCGCGGTACTCGAGCACGTAGCCCGCGCCGCCGCCGGTGCCGATCTGCGCGATCACCGCGAGGATGACGTCCTTGCTGGTCACGCCCGGGCGCAGCGATCCGGAGATCTCGATGGCCATCGTCCTGAACGGGCGCAGCGGCAGCGTCTGGGTGGCCAGCACGTGCTCGACCTCGGAGGTGCCGATGCCGAACGCGAGCGCGCCGAACGCCCCGTGGGTGGAGGTGTGCGAGTCGCCGCAGACCACCGTCGTGCCCGGCTGGGTCAGCCCCTGCTCGGGGCCGATCATGTGGACGATCCCCTGGTTCTCGGTGCCCATGGGGAACAGGCGGACGCCGAACTCCTCGCAGTTGCGCCGCAGCGTCGAGACCTGCGTCGCCGAGGTCTCGTCGGCGATGGGCAGGTGGAGGTCCTTGGTCGGGACGTTGTGGTCCTCGGTCGCGACGGTGAGGTCGGTGCGCCGCACGGGACGGCCGGCCATGCGCAGGCCGTCGAAGGCCTGCGGGCTGGTGACCTCGTGGACGAGGTGGAGGTCGATGTAGAGGAGGTCGGGCTCCTGCCCCTCCCCGTACCGGACCACGTGCTGGTCCCAGACCTTCTCCGCGAGCGTGCGTCCCACAGCGTTGCCTCTTTCCCACATCCTGGGACTAGGGTGTCGTCCTGTGGGACAGGGTAGCGGTATCGGCGTGCTCGACAAGGCGGTGGTCGTCCTGCGGGCGGCCGCGGCCACGCCGTGTGCGCTGGGCGAGCTGTGCGAACGCACCGGGCTACCGCGTGCGACCGCGCACCGGCTCGCGGTCGGCCTCGAGGCGCACCGGCTCCTGGCGCGTGACGCCGACGGCCGCTGGCGCCCGGGGCCCGCGCTCGGCGAGCTCGCCCACGGGCACGGCGACCCGCTGCTCGCCGCGGCCGACGAGGTGCTCCCCGAGCTGCGCGACCTCACCGGCGAGAGCATCCAGCTCTACCGCCGGGACGGTGACGCGCGCGTCTGCGTGGCCGCGGCCGAGCCGTCGAGCGGGCTGCGCGACACGGTGCCCGTCGGCGTGCGGGTGTCGATGGCCGCCGGGTCGGGCGCCAAGGTGCTGGCCGCCTGGTCCCGCGAGCACCGCTCGACGTTCCCCGAGCCCGTGCTCGACGAGGTCCGCCGCCGGGGCTGGGCGCAGAGCGTCGCCGAGCGCGAAGCCGGCGTGGCCAGCGTGTCCGCCCCCGTGCGCGACGCCGACGGGACGGTCGTGGCCGCCGTGTCGGTGTCGGGCCCGGTCGACCGCATCGGCCGGCGCCCCGGGGCCCGCTGGGCCGATGCCCTGCTCACCGCCGCGCGCCGCCTGGAGGGGCGGCTGGCCGAGGTGGGCTAGCGGGGAGCTAGGAGTCCCTGCCGCGGAACACCGTCGGCCAGGGGTGCGCCGAACCGGGCCGTCGCCAGTGCCACACCCCCATGGGGACCGCGGACATCACCATGAGCAGCAGCCCGTGGCCGACCGGGCCGATCGCGGCCAGGCCGACGCCCAGCAGGACGCCGACGACGAGGGCCGTCACCGACCACCAGTAGGTGCGGCGGTCGTCCTTGGGCCGGGCGAGCCGGGCCAGCGCGGGATCGCTGCCCTCGATCTCGCGCTCGATGTCGGCCAGGATGCGCTGTTCGCGTTCGTCGAGCACCAGGAGACTCCCTCGGCGGCGTGCTGTCGACGACGGGAGCACCGAGGAGGGTTCGCGGGCCGCTGTCGCCGGATCACAGAGCGAATTCCCCCCGTCGAACAGGCGAAACGCCGACGACGCCCACGTCACGACGAAGCGACGGCGCGCGGCGGCGACCGGGACGGGCCGGGGCGTGCACGCCCCGGCGGCGCGGGTCCCCGCTCGTCCCGGGACGCCGACCGCCAGCCGAGGACCCGGCCCACGTGGCGGCCGGACGGGCGACGGCGGCGAGGACCGCCCGCCCATGCCGTACAGTCCTGCTCAGCCGTTCGAGTGAGACCTACGCCACGAGACCTGCGGGGCTCGGGAAGGTGGCGACCGTGAACATCGGAGCACCACGGCGCGTCCTGCGCGTCGAACCGATCGTCGACCCCGTCCCCGACCGTGACTTCCCCGAGCGGCCGGCCGAGGTGCGCCCCCAGCTCCCCCGCCCGACCCCGCGCTCCGGGGCGGTGCCGGTGCCGCGACGGGTGAGCGACGCCGGGTCCTGACGCGGTGGGCGAGGCCCCGGACGCCGCGATCCCGGTGGTCGGCTGGCGGCTGTGGCTCCTGGGCGGCGAGCGGAGCGCCCCCGGACTCGTCTCACCGGCCGTCACGGCCATCTGGCCGCCGCGCGCGGCGATGACGGCGGCGTGCGCCCGCGGCTGCGCCGAGCCGCCCGGGTGGGGCTGCGCGTGCGGGCTGTACGCGACCGCGGGGCTCGAGCGCCTCCTGGTGCCCTACTCCGGGGACGGCGCGATCTTCGGGTGCGTCGCCCTGTGGGGGCGCGTGGTCGAGGCGGACGACGGCTGGCGCGCCGAGCACGCCTACCCCCTCGCCCTGCTGGCCCTCCGGCGACGACCTCTGGACCAGGCCCTCGAGCAGTACCTCTCCCCCGGCCTCGCCCGCGTGCGCCGCACCCGCTGGCTGGCGCGGGGCGGGCGCGCCGAACCGCCCGACGACACGACCCTGCGCGTCCTCGGCGACCGCTACGGGGTCCCGGTGCACGCCGTCACCGGCGTGCTGCCGCGGCTGCCGGACCGCCGCGTCGCGCACCGGGCCGCGGCCCTGCGGGACGAGGCCGCCCGCGGCCTGCCCCACCGCCGCCTCGGCGACGGCCACGCCCGGCACCGCTTCACCCGGGCCATCGAGGACCTCGTCGCCGCGTTCGAGGGGTGGTCGGACCCGGACCCGCCGCCGGTCACCGCCTGAGCGAGCCGGTCTCCTGACCCTCCCGGCCCGCCTTGACGCGCGGGATCGGGAACGAGGGGTGGGTGGGGAGCCGGTCGGCCGGCGACCCGGCGGACGGATGCGTGCGCGCGTCCCGAGGTGAGGGCACCGCGGCCGGGGCCGCCGTCGGCACCGGGCCGGTCCAGCCGAACTGCTCGCTGTGGACCGTCGACGGCGGGACGCCCAGCGCCTCGAGGGCGGCGAGCGCGCCGGTGAGCAGCGACGGCGGCCCGCACACGTAGTACTCGAGGCGGCCGCGGGCCCGCGGGAGGATCCCCGCGACGAGGTCGGCGTCGATGCGCCGGCCCGCGGTGCGCAGCACCTCGAGGTCGAGGCGGCGCGCCAGCACCTCGAGCTCGGGGCCGAACAGCGGCTGGTCGGCCCGCTCGGCGAGCACGAGGCGGTGCCGGCGGCGGTCGCCGCGCTCGGCGAGCGTGCGCAGCATGCTCATCATCGGGGTGATGCCGACGCCGCCGGCGATCAGCACGAGGCCGTCCACGCGCTCCGGCACGTCGGGAGTGAAGCTGCCGTGCGGGCCGTCGAGCCAGACCTTCGTGCCCGGCCCCATGCGGGCCAGGGCGCGGGTGAAGTCACCGGTGGCGCGCACGGTGAGCTCGAGGCGGTCGGTGAGCTCGGCGCTGGAGGCGATCGTGAACGGGTGCTCCTGCACCCCGACGACCCGCCGGTGCCGGCGCAGCCACACGAACTGGCCGGGCGCGAAGGCGGGCAGCCCGCGCCGCCGGAACACCGGGGTCAGCGCGAGCGTCGCGACCTCGGGCCCCTCGTGCCGCACGCCGTAGACCACGTACGCGCCGCGCGGCGAGAACAGCGGCTGCCACACCCAGCGCCGGGCGAGGACCACGATCAGCAGCAGGACCAGCGCCGAGACGACCACCCGCATCACCGGGTCGGCGAGCAGGTCGCCCATCCAGACGACGTGCAGGCCCGCGAGCAGCAGCGCGAGGCCCGCCGCGGCGACGTGCAGGCGTGCCCACCACTCGTAGCGCGTCCCGCGACGCCGGCCCCAGGCCGCCGCCCCCGCGAGCACGATCATCGCGGCGAACGCGGCGTAGCCGAGCTGGACACCCGCCGAGGCGGCGAACGGGTCGATCAGCTTCGGACTGCGGACGACGGCGAGCACGGTGTGCGCGGCGACGAGGCCCAGGGCGGCGACACCGAGCCACCGGTGGCCGCTCATGACGCGGTCGATCCCGAGGGACGTGGTCAGCGCCCGGATCCGCGAGGCACCGACGGTCGTGAGCACCATCGCGACGACCGCGACCAGGCCCGACAGCACGATCCCGAGCCCCAGGAGCCTGCCGGGATCGACGCCCTCCCGGCCCAGGTACACCGCGGGCGGCCCCAGCACCAGCAGGACGAACGCCCCCGACCACACCGTCCGCCTCGCGCGCTTCGACACCTGGCCGACGCTAGGGGCTGGTCCGGCGATGATCGTCCGGTCCTGAGAGCTCGTGATCGACGGGCGGGACGGGCGGCCGTCCGCGGACGACGGGACGCCGAGACGTTGGCCCGGACGGGCTAGATGACACCGCCGGACGCCGCTCTGACTCTCAGGGCCCGGCGCCGGGTAGTCCGGAGGGCGTGACCTCCCTGCTGACCGGGCTCCTCCGCGGCACCGCCGCCGGCGCCGCGGGCACGACCGCCCTGAACGTCGCGACCCAGACCGACATGGCCCTGCGGGCCCGGCCCGCGAGCGACACCCCGGTCGAGACGGTGTCCGCGCTCGCCGACCGGGCCGACGTGGCGATCCCCGGCGGGCGCCGCGAGCGCCGCCATCGTCTCGAGGGCCTCGGCGGGCTCGCCGGGTCCACGACGGGCGTCGCGGTCGGCGGGCTGGCCGGCGTCCTGCGCAGCGCGGGCGTCCGCCTCCCGGCCGTCCTCGGCGTCCCTGCGCTCGGCGCCGCCGCGATGCTCGCCTCGGACCTGCCGACCGCGCGGCTGGGCCTCACCGACCCCCGGAAGTGGGGCTCGGTCGACTGGGCCGCCGACGTCGTCCCGCACCTGGCCTACGGCGTCGCCACCCACGCCACCCTCACCGCGACCTTCCGCGCCGAGGACCGCGAGCGCGCCGAGCACCCCGAGCGCTTCCCCCGCTCGGCGACGACGGGGGCGCTCGCCCGCGCCGCCGCCCTGGGCGCGGCGACCGGTGCCCGCAGCACCTTCGGCTCCGCGGCGCTCGCCTGGCGCGCCCGCTCCGGCGACCCCGGGCCGAGCAGCCTGCTCGCCGGCCGGTTCGGGCGGGGCGCCGCGACCCTCGGCGCCCTCGGCGAGGCCGCGGGCGACAAGCACCCGGCGGTCCCGCCCCGCACGGCGCCGCCCGGGCTCGCCCCGCGTCTCGGCCTCGCCGCCGTGGGCGCGGACACCGCGGCCCGGCGCGACGGGTACGAGGGCGGGCCGGGCGTGCTCGTGGCGACCGCCGCCGCGGCCGGCGCCGCGTTCGGGGGCCAGCACCTGCGGGCCCGCGCCGCGGAGCGCTTCGGCGCCGACCTCCCCGGCGCGCTCGCCGAGGACGCCCTCGCGGCGCTGCTCGCCTGGTGGGGGGCCGGCCGCCGCTCCGCCGGATGACACTCAGCGGGGTGATGCCGCGACCGTGACCTTCTCGTGCGCGCCGCCGGAGAGGAAGCCGGCGACGGCGCGGCCCTCCTCGGCGACCGCCGCGCGGTCGGCGCGGGTGAAGCGGCGCCGGGGCGTCACGGTGACCGCGCCGTCGGTGGACGTCCAGGTGGCCGCCACCCGGCCGTCGACGAGCACCGCGCGCTCGCCCGCGACCGAGAGCCCGCGGTCGGCGTCGTCGACGATCCGGCTGCGGTCGTCGTAGCCGAGGATCGCGTTGTCGAACGCGGGCAGGAAGCGCACCGGGGCCGGGGTGTCGGGGTCGGGCCGGGGCGCGTCGGGCAGGTCGAGCAGCTCGCGGCCCCGCTCGTCGCGGAAGCCCACCAGTCGCTCGCGCACGGCGGCCACCGCGGCCGGCAGCCCGGCGAGGCCCGACCAGGCGCGCAGGTCGGCCGACGCCGCCGGGCCGTACGCGGCGAGGTAGCGCAGCACCAGCGACTCCCCCACCGGGTCGGCGCCGTCCGGGGCGGGCGGGTCGACGGGACGGCCCAGCCACGACGCCACGAGCAGGCAGCGCGCCGGGCCGGCCTCGCCCCACAGCCCGCGCGGCGGCACCTGCACCACCGGCACCAGCGTGCCGAGGGCCTCGCCGAGCACCCGCGGCGCGACGTCCGGCCAGCGGTCCGCGAGCACCCGGCCCACCTCGGGCAGCGTGCGCGCCTCGTCGGCGAGCAGCCGGCTGCCGACCTCGACCAGCTCGTCGAGGTCCACGGCGGCGAGCTCCCGGCGGTACACCCCGAGCAGCCGCTGGCGCAGCATCGCGTCGTGCCGCGACCGCCACGCGAGCGCGTCGCCGGCCGTGACGAGGTGGACCGTGCGGCGCATGAGGTGGGTACGCACCACGCGGCGCGCGGCGAGGTGGCCGGAGAGCTCGGCGGGGTCGAACCCGGCGAGCCGCGACCACAGCCCGACGTAGGGCTCCTGCGGCTCCTGGGCCTGCAGCCCGCCGAGGTGCGCGACGGCGTCCAGCGCGGGGAGCGGCGCGCGCTCGAGGAGGTGCTGGCGAGCCAGCGTCGCCCGGTTGAGCGCGCGCCGGTCGAGGACGGTCACACCGGGCAGCGTGGCACGGCGGACCGACAGCTCAGCGCCCCTGCGCGCGCAGCCGCCGGTCGAGCCGCGGGTAGACGCGCCGGGCGTTGTGCTCGTAGACCTTCGCCCGGTCCTCGGCCTCGAGCTTCACCCCGTCGACGTAGCGGCGGGTGTCGTCGAAGTGGTGGCCGGTGCGCGGGTCGACGCCGCGGACCGCGCCGACCATCTCGGACCCGAAGAGGATGTTGTCGACCTCCACGACCTCGAAGAGCAGGTCGATGCCGGGCTGGTGGTAGACGCAGGTGTCGAAGAAGACGTTGCCCATCAGCGCGTCCTCGACCGCGGGCCGGTCGAGCATGTCGGCGAGCCCGCGGAAGCGCCCCCAGTGGTACGGCACCGCCCCGCCACCGTGCGGGATCACGAGCCGCAGGTCGGGCAGGTCGCGGAACAGGTCGGCCGCCAGCAGCTGCATGAACGCCGTGGTGTCGGCGTTGAGGTAGTGCGACCCGGTGGCGTGGAAGTTCGGGTTGGTCACCGCCGACACGTGCACCATCGCGGGCACCTCGAGCTCGACCATGGCCTCGTAGAACGGGTACCAGTGCCGGTCGGTCAGCGGCGGCGCGGTCCAGTGCCCGCCCGAGGGGTCGGGGTTGAGGTTGACGCCGACGAAGCCCAGCTCGTCGACGCACCGGCGCAGCTCGGCCACCGACCGCTCGATCGGCACGCCGGGCGACTGCGGCAGCTGCCCGACGCCCGCGAAGTGCTGCGGGAACAGGTCGACGACGCGGGCGACGAGGTCGTTGCTCGCCCGGGCCCACGCGGTGCTGACCGCCTCGTCGCCGCGGTGGTGGCCCATCGCCGACGCGCGCGGGGAGAAGATCGTCAGGTCGACGCCGCGCTCGGCCATGAGCCGCAGCTGGCTGCCCTCGACCGACTCCCGGATCGCGTCGTCGGGGATCTCCGGGTAGCGGGGCGCGGGGTCGCCGGCGTCGAAGGCGGCGGTCTGCGCCTCGCGCCAGGCCGTGTGGTCGGCCGGCGAGGTCGTGTAGTGGCCGTGGCAGTCGATGATCATCGTTCTCCGTCCCGCAGGGCAGCGAGCAGGTCGTGGGCGGCGGTGGCGGTGCGGGGCTCGACGCCCAGCTCGCGCAGCTGCTCGGCCGCGGCGGCCATCTCGTCGGCGCGGCGGCGAGCGTGGCGGTGGGTGCCGTCGACGAGCCGCTCGATCGCGTGCTCGTCGAACCCGGCGAGCTCGGCGGCGACGTCGGCGGCGAGCCAGTCGGCGCAGCCCGCGGCCTGCGCGCCGGCGAGCGCCTCGACCACGGCGGCCGCGAGCCCCTTGTAGAAGACGCTGCGCAGGAGCTTGCGCGAGATCGCGGAACCCGCGGGCCCCGGCAGCACGGTGACCGACGCCCCGAGCCCGCCCATCGCCTCGGCGTAGCGCGCCGCGCCGTCGCCCGAGACGAGCATCGGCGTGCGCAGGCCCTTGCCCGGCACCGGCGCCATGAGGGCGACGTCGACGACGTCGGCCGCGGTCGCCGCCACCAGCGCCTGCTTCGTCCCCGGCGACGCCGTGTTGAGGTCGGCCCAGAGCGAGCCGGGGCGCAGGCCGGGCAGCGCGTGGGTCAGCGCCGGGAGGGCGTCGTGGGAGCTGTTGGCCGACAGCACGAGGTCGGCGTCGCGGACGGCGTCGGCCTCGTCGGCACGGCGCGCGACCCCCTCGACGTTCGGGACGAGCGGGTCGTACCCGCGCACGTCGGCGCCGGCGACGACGAGGTCGCGGGCGATCGCGGACCCGGCCTCGCCGAGCCCGAGCAGGGCAATCCTCACGCCTCCTCCCGGGGGAACGCCCAGCCGTCGGCGAGCTTGCGGGCGGTGCGCACGACCCCCGAGCGCAGCACGCGCGGCGCGTCGGCCGTGGCGTCGACCGCGACGTCGACGAGGAAGTGGCCGGTGGGGTGCTCGACGTCGACGCTGGTCGTGCCGTCGGGCCAGCCGGTCGCGATCTCGTGGCCGACGGCCCCGGGCAGCAGCATCCCGGTGACCGCGCTGACCGCGGCGAGCACGCCGATCGCCGTGTGCGGGCGGACCGGGATGAACGAGCGGGTGGCGACGTGGCCGCCGTCGCCGGGCGGGGCGAGCAGCACGGTCTTCGGCACCGAGGAGCCCCCGACGTCCCCGAGCCCCATCAGCGCGCCGGCCTTGGTCCGCAGGGCGTCGATCCGCGCCGCGAGCGCGTCGTCGGCGGCGAGCTCGTCGTGGGTCTCGTGGCCGGTCAGCCCGAACGCGGGGGCGGGCGCGAGCACCACGGGCATCCCGTTGTCGACGCACGTGACCTCGACGCCGTCGACGGTGTCGCGCACGCGACCTGTCGGCAGCAGCGCACCGGTCGCCGAGCCCTCGGTGTCGGCGAACGCGAGCGTGACCGGCGCGGCGGTGCCCGGGACGCCCGCGATCGCGACGTCGCCGCGGTAGGTCACGCGCCCGCCGGGGGTGGCGACTCCTGCGACGGCGACGCTGTCGGAGTTGACCATGCGGATGCGCACGTCGGTGGTGCCCTCGCGGGCGGCGACCAGGCCGCGCTCGAGGGCGAACGGCCCGACGCCCGCGAGGATGTTGCCGCAGTTCTGCCGGTCGGAGACGGTCGCCTCCTCCACCCCGAGCTGCAGGAACAGGTAGTCGACGTCGGCGTCGGGGTGCTCCGAGGGACCGATCACCGCGACCTTGCTGGTCAGCGACGTCGCCCCGCCCAGCCCGTCGATCTGGCGGGGGTCGGGTGTGCCCATGAGCCGCAGCAGCAGGCCGTCGCGGGCGGCGGGGTCGGCGGGCAGGTCCGGGGCGCAGAAGTAGAGCCCGCGCGACGTGCCGCCCCGCAGGATCATCACGGGGACGCCGTCGTCGCTCATCCGTGCTCCTGCGCGTGCGGCACGTACGCGATGCCGAACTCCTTCAGCCGCTCGCGCAGCCCGTAGCGGTCGAGCCCGAGCTCGCCCGCCCGGAACGCGGCGCGGGTCGCGTCCTCCTTCTCGAGACGGGCCTGCGCCGCGGTGAGCGCCCGCCCGACGTCCCCGCGCGGCACGACCATCACGCCGTCGTCGTCGCCGAGCACGACGTCGCCGGGGTGCACGACCTGGTTGCCGAGGGTGACCGGCACGTTCACCGCCCCGGCCGTGGCCTTCACCGAGCCCTGCGCCGACACCGCCCGCGACCAGGCCGGGAAGGCCATCGCCCGCAGCTCCGCGACGTCGCGCACACCGCAGGCGAGCACGACGCCGCGCACGCCGCGGTGGGCCAGGGCCGTGGCGAACAGCTCGCCGAACAGGCCGTCGGTGGACGGCGACGCGGTGGCCACGACCAGCACGTCGCCGGGCCGGCACTGCTCGACGGCGACGTGGATCATCAGGTTGTCGCCGGGCCAGCACAGGGCCGTGACGGCGGTGCCCCCGGTGCGCGCGCCGGCCCAGGCGGGGCGGAACTCGGGCCCCAGGTACCCGGTGCGCCCGAGCGCCTCGTGGACCGTCGCGACCCCGTACCCGCCCAGCGCCGCCGCGTCGTCGACGTCGGCCCGCGGCGGGTCGGTCACCACCACCGTCCTCATGCCTGCCTCCTCGCTCGGTCCGTCCCGAGCATCAGAGATGGCGCCAGGATTGTCAACAATCCTCGCGACGGTTCAGGCGCCGGACGGATCCCCGACCCGGGGCAGGGTCTCGATGACGCTCGCGAGGTGGGCGCGCATGGCCGCCTCGGCGCGGTCGGCGTCGCGCGCGCAGATGGCGTCGACGATCTCGAGGTGCTGCGGCAGCGACACCGACGCGCGTCCCGGCAGCAGGGCCAGCCGGTACTGGTGGCGCACGTTCTGCCCGCGCAGGCGTTCGAGCACCCCCTCGGCGACGCTCTGGCCGGCGACGGCCCGCACCGTCGCGTGCAGCCGGCGGTTGAGCTCGGAGTAGCCGACGACGTCGCCGCGCTCCACCGCGGCCCGCATGTCGGTGCCGATCGCCCGCAGCGTGGCGAGATCGTCGTCCGTGGCCCGCTGCGCCGCCTTGGCCGCGCACAGGCCCTCGACGACCATGCGCACCTCGGAGATCTCGATCGCCTCGTCGAGCGACACCGCGCGCACGCGGGCCCCGCGGTTCTGCACCCGCTCGACGAGCCCTTCGCCCGCGAGCTGCACCAGGGCGCTGCGGACCGCGGCCCGGCTGGCGTGGAAGTGCTCGGACAGGTCGACCTCGATGAGCCGCTGACCGGGCACGAAGTCGCCCTCGAAGATCGCGTGGCGGACGTGGTCGACCACGTCGCCGGACTCCACCCCGGGTCTCACGCGACGACCTTAGCACCGAGAACGTCCGCAGAATTGTCGACAATCCTTGCGCCGATCCTGGTGACGGTGGAAGCTCACGTCCCGACGCACCGCCATCGACGACGGGAGGACGCGTGGGAACAGCACCCACGGCCGGGTGGCTCACCTGGGACCCGGCACCCTCCGCGCCCACCCTCGCGCTGCCGCCGGGCGCCGTCGACGCCCACTGTCACGTCTTCGGCCCCGGCGAGCGCTTCCCCTTCGCCCCCGAGCGCAAGTACACCCCGACCGACGCCGGCCGCGAGCAGCTCTTCGCCCTGCGCGACCACCTCGGGATCGCCCGGCAGGTGGTCGTGCAGGCCACCTGCCACGGCACCGACAACCGCGCGCTGGTCGACGCCCTGGACGCCGCCGACGGCCGGGCACGCGGGGTGGCGGCCGTGCGCGGCGACGTCACCGACCGCGAGCTGGCCGACCTCGACCGGGCCGGGGTCCGCGGCGTGCGCTTCAACTTCGTCAAGCGCCTCGTCGACGCCGTGCCCACCGACGAGCTCGCGGCGGTGGCGGAGCGGATCGCCCCGCTGGGCTGGCACGTCGTCGTCTACTTCGAGGCCGCCGACCTGCCCGATCTCGAGGACTTCCTCGGGCGCCTCCCGGTGCCCGTGGTGGTCGACCACATGGGCCGCCCGGACGTCACCCGCGACCCCGACGGACCCGAGTTCACCCGGTTCCTGCGCTTCGTCGACCGTCACGACGTCTGGGTCAAGGTCAGCTGCCCGGAGCGCCTGAGCGTCACCGGGCCGCCCGCGGTCGGCGGCGAGCGCCACGCCTACGCCGACGTCGTGCCCTTCGCCCGGCGCGTGGTCGCCGAGGCCGGCGACCGGGTGCTGTGGGGCACCGACTGGCCGCACCCCAACCTCACGGACCACATGCCCGACGACGGGCTGCTGGTCGACCACGTCCGCCACGTCGCGCCGACCCCCGAGGACCGGCAGCGGCTCCTCGTCGACAACCCCCGGCGCCTCTACTGGCCCGAGCACACGGAGGTCGCGCCGTGACCGCCCAGCAACGTCTCGACCGGCTGCCGATCGGCCGGTTCCACATCACGACGCTCATCGCGGTGTCGTTCGCGTACTTCTTCGAGTTCGCCGACATCAACACCTTCGCCGTCACCGCGCCGCGCCTGCTCAAGCTGTGGGGCGTGACGGTCGACCAGGTCGCCTACGTGACCTCGACGTCCTTCGTCGGCATGTTCCTCGGGTCGATCGGCGCCGGCGCGCTCGCCGACCGTGTCGGGCGCAAGCCCGCCCTCACGGCCACGGTGGTCTTCTTCGGCGTCTTCTCGCTGGTGTCGGTGTTCTCGTGGGACGTGGTGTCGCTCGGCGTCTTCCGCTTCCTCACCTCCGCCGGGCTCTCGGCCATGACGGTGGTCGCGGTCATCTACGTGAGCGAGCTCTTCCCCGCCGCCCGCCGCGGCAAGTACCAGGCCTACGCGATCGCGATCGGCATCTGCGGTACGCCCGCGACCAGCCTCATCGCCAGCTTCGTCGTGCCGCTCTCGGACTGGTCGTGGCGGCTGGTCTACCTCTGGGGCGCGCTCGGCCTGTTCTTCCTCTTCTTCCTCGGCCGGCTCAAGGAGTCGCCGCGCTGGCTGGAGAGCCGCGGCGACCACGCCCGCGCCGAGGCCGTGCTGCGCCAGATCGAGGACTCCGTGGCCGCCGAGAAGGGCCCGCTGCCGGAGCCGGCGCCAGCACCCGCCGTCACGGTCACACCGGACGAGGCCGCCGCCCCGTGGTGGCGCGTCCTGCTGCGACGCCGCGTGCTGCTGCCGACCCTGCTGCTCTGCGTCCTGTGGGTCACGCAGACCATCGGCTTCTTCGGCTACTCGAGCTGGGCACCGACGCTGCTCGCCAAGCAGGGCTTCAGCGTCGAGAACTCGATCTTCTACGTCGCGCTGACCACCATCGGTGCGCCGCTCGGCTGCCTGCTCGCCGCCGCGGTGACCGACCGCTTCGAGCGCAAGTGGTGCCTCGCCGTCTTCGGCACGGTCATCGGCCTCTGCGGCCTGCTCTACGGCCTGACGTTCGACCCCGTGCTCATCGTCGTGTTCGGGTTCCTCGTCAACCTCGTCGAGCGCGGCTACACCGCCCTCGCCTACGCCTACTCCCCCGAGCTGTTCGACACGCGGACGCGCTCGCTGGGCACCGGGATCTCCTACGGGGTGGGCCGGCTGTCCAACGCCGCCGGGCCGCTGATCATCGCGGCGCTCTACAACGGCAGCGGCTACCAGTCGGTCTTCGTGTTCATCGCCGCCATGTGGATCGTCGGCGCGATCGTGGTGGCCCTGTTCGGGCCGCGCACCAAGCAGCGCGCGCCGGCGGTGGCGATGGCGGCCCCGGTCGGGACCTGACGCGACAGGATGCTGGTCGTGACCGACGCCGACCTGCGCGCCCGCGGCGTCGCCACCTTCGGCGAGGCGGTCGCCGGCGCGATGACCTACGACCACGCCGGCGACTGCGGCGTCGACACGGTCGGCACCCTGCTCCACGCGCGCCGCCGCAGTCTGGGCGCCGGGCTCACCGCGCCGGCGCTGCACCGGGCGCGGGCGCGCGGATGCCGCACGGCGAGCCTGCAGTCGACCCCGGCGGCGGAGCGGGTCTACGCGCGTCTCGGGTTCCGCGACCTCGGCGCGATCCTCGAGTACGCCCCGGCGCGCTAGAGCGCGACCTCGACGCAGTCGGCGGTGCACCCGCCGCCGGGGTCCTCGTGGGGCGCGCCGGCCGCGGGACGGTGCAGCACCGCGCGGGTGGGCCGGACGACGAGCACGTCGCCGTCGGCCTCGCCGGCCCCGTCGACGATGAGCGCGTACCCGGCGGGGTGGGCGGGCGACCACAGCACGGAGACGACGCCGCCCGCCGCCACGTTCTCCCGCGTCCGCCGCCCGGGCCCGCGGGCGACCACCACGCCGTCGCGCACCACCGCGCTCGTCGGCGCCGTGTGCGGGCGGCCGTCGGGGGTGACGGTGACGAGGTAGGCCGTGGCGTCGGCGGGCACCGCCGCGGCGAGGCTCGGGGCCGGGTCCATGGGCCGATGCTCCCAGCGCCCGGCCCGGGGCGGGAGGGCCACGGAGATCAGGGGCACGTCGTCCACCGCGCACGGGCCCGCGAGGTGCACGGAGTGCTCGTGATCTCCGGAGTGCCCGCCCCCCGGCCCGGAGATCACAAGCACCTCGTCCCCCTCCGCGCGGCCCCCGTGGTGCACCAGGCGCCCGTGATCTCCCGCCGGCGCCGCGCTCAGCCCGCCGACCGACGACCCCGCCACGCACGCACGTGCAGCGCCGCGAGCAGGCCCACCGACACCGCGACGAGGAGCGCGGCGAGGGCCGGGTGCATGTCCTTGGTCAGGCTCGGCGCGCGGTCGGGGCCGATCGCCCAGAGCGCGAGCGGCGTCGCGTAGGCCAGAGCGAGCGCGGCGGCCCACCAGCGCAGGGCGCGCAGGCGCGCGTCGCGCAGGACGCCGACCACCACCACGGTCACCGGGACGATCGCGAGCATCGCGAACCCGCCCACGATCATCACGGGCACCGCCCAGGCGGCGACGAGGACGGAGCGCGGGGTGCGGCGCGCGGCGGGAGCGGCGGGGGCGGGGGTCGTGACGGTCACGGCGTCCTCCATCAGGTCCGAGAGCAGTGCTCTCACCCTGCACCACGCGGGCCGGAGAGACAAGAGCACTGCTCTCGCAAGGGCCGGCCCGTTCACCGCGAACGCGGACCGCGGAGAGCAGCGCGCCCCGGTCGCCCCCACACCCCGGCGCGGGCGACGTGGGCCACCGCACAGCCGGGACCCGTGTTCACCCGCGCGCCACCTGGCCCGGCGACGATGCGCCGATGATCGACGACGCCCGGGACCGCGACGAGCAGCTCGACCCGCAGATCGACGTCGACGGGGCGTCCGTCGAGGACCACGGCGACGACGACCCGCTGCTCCTGGGGGCGGACGGGGTCCCGGTCGACACGTGGCGCGAGGGCTACCCGTACGCCGAGCGGATGGCGCGCACGGACTACGAGGCGCAGAAGCGCCTGCTCCAGATCGAACTACTCAAGCTGCAGAACTGGGTGCGGGAGTCGGGCAGCAGGATCGTCGTGCTGTTCGAGGGCCGCGACGCCGCGGGCAAGGGCGGCACGATCAAGCGCTTCACGGAGCACCTCAATCCGCGGGGCGCCCGGGTGGTGGCGCTGGAGAAGCCCAGCGAGCGCGAGCGCACGCAGTGGTACTTCCAGCGCTACGTGGAGCACCTGCCCGCGGGCGGCGAGATCGTCCTGTTCGACCGCAGCTGGTACAACCGCGCCGGCGTCGAGCGCGTCATGGGCTACACCGAGGCGCGCGAGTACATGGAGTTCATGCGGGCCGCACCGGACCTCGAGCGGATGCTCGTGCGCAGCGGCATCCACCTGGTCAAGTTCTGGTTCTCGGTGTCGCGCAACGAGCAGCGCACGCGCTTCCTCATCCGCCAGGTCGACCCGGTCCGGCGCTGGAAGCTCAGCCCGACCGACATCGCCTCGCTCGGCCGGTGGGACGAGTACACCGCCGCGAAGGAGGCGATGTTCTTCTACACCGACACCGCCGACGCGCCGTGGACCGTCGTCAAGAGCAACGACAAGAAGCGCGCCCGCCTCGAGGCGATGCGCTCCGTGCTCTCGCGCTTCGACTACCCCGAGAAGGACCACGAGGCGGTCGGTACGCCCGACCCGAACGTCGTCGGGCCGGCCGCGTCGCTGTTCGAGCACGGGGAGAACGGGGGCGCCGCCGCCCCGCCGCCCCTGACCCTGGGGCGCCGGCGCTGACGTCCCCCCGGCTCACTCCGCGCGGGCGAGCTCCCGCGCCTCGACGCGCACGGTCTCCTCGACGTAGACGAGGCCGTCGGAGACGGTCACGGCGTGCGTCCGCACGGGCTTCTTGGCCGGCGGGCCGCTCGGCTGCCCCGTGCGGAGGTCGAAGCACGCGGCGTGCAGCGGGCATTCGACCGCGCACCCCTCGAGCCACCCGTCGGACAACGACGCGTCCTGGTGCGTGCAGGTGTCGTCGATCGCATAGAGCTCGCCGTCCGCGTTGAACACCGCGATGGCCACCGAGCCCTGCACCCGAACCGACTCCCCGACGGGGATGTCGGACAGCTCGCCCACGTAGATCATTCTGGCTCCAGTTGCGCTCTGCGCATCGAGTCCTGCTATCCGCAACAAGGAGCCTGAGGCTTCCGAAGTCCGCCGTCAAGCGATGTGGCCGACGTTGCCGAGATTTTCGTTGCGGCACTGGCGTGTTACTGATACGAGTCTCATATGTCAGTGGCGTGAAGTTTACGGCGTGACCGGGGTGCCACACTGCGCGGCGGATCCCGCCGCCCCCCGCCGCCGGGCCGGAGGTTGACGACATGGCCGAGCACGCCGAGCCGCGACGGCGCGGCGGCGTGCCCCGGGCGATCGAGGGCGAGCACACGGTGCGCCGGGCCACGGCCGCGGCGGCCATCGGCAACGTCGCCGAGTGGTACGACTTCGGGCTCTACTCCTATCTCGCCGGCGCGGTCCTGACCAGGGTGTTCTTCCCCGACGCGGGCCCGTGGGCCGCCGTGTACGCCCTGGGCGCGTTCGCCGCGGCGTTCCTCGTGCGGCCCCTGGGCGGCCTGTTCTTCGGCCCGCTCGGCGACCGCATCGGGCGCACGAAGGTGCTCTCGGTGACCGTCCTGCTGATGGCCGTGGCCACCGTGCTGCTCGGGCTCGTCCCCAGCCACGGGGCGATCGGCGCGGCCGCCCCGATCCTCGTGCTCGTCATGCGGATGTTGCAGGGCTTCTCCGCAGGCGGCGAGTACACCGGCGCGCTGACGATGATCGCCGAGTACGCCCCGGACCGGCGCCGCGGGTTCTTCGGCAGCTGGCTCGAGTTCGGCACCCTCACCGGCTACACGCTGGGCGCGGGCATCAGCGCTGCGCTGATCGCCCTGCTCCCCGACGAGGACCTGCTGACGTGGGGCTGGCGCCTGCCGTTCATGCTCGCCCTGCCGCTCGGCATCGTGGGCATCTACCTGCGGCTGCGCCTCGAGGACACCCCCGCGTTCCGCCAGCTCATGGAGCGCTCGCCCGCCCTGGCGACGATGCCGCTGCGCCGCGCCCTGCAGATCCTGTGGGTGCGCTACCGGCGCGCGCTCGCGGTCGCCGGCGGGCTGGTCGTCGCCTGGAACATCACCAACTACGTGCTGACCAACTACATCCCGGTCTACCTGACGACCACGCTCGGCGAGTACGGCGAGACGGGCACGGAGAAGGCGACGTCCACGGCCCTGCAGGTGGTCGTCATGGTGGCGATGCTCCTGGTCGTGACCTCGCTGGGCCGGCTGTCCGACCGCGTGGGGCGCCGCCCCGTGCTGCTCGCGGGCAGCCTCGCGCTCGTCGTCGGCGGGCTGCCCGCGGTGTGGCTCCTGCGCCAGGGCCTCCTGGGGCAGCTCGGCGGGCTCGCGCTCATCGGGGCGTGCCTGGTCTGCTTCGCGGCGGTCGCGCCGTCCACGCTGCCCGCCCTGTTCCCGACGCTCGTGCGCTACGGCGGGCTCGCGCTGACGTTCAACGTGGCGGTGTCGCTGTTCGCCGGCACGGCGCCGACGGTCATCGCCGCAGCGACGACGGCCACCGGGAACCTCGACTGGCCCGGCTACTACCTCGTCGCGGCGGGCGTCATCGGCGTGGTCAGCGTCGTGTTCCTCACGGAGTCCGCGGGGCGGCCCCTGCCCGGTGCCGCCCCGCTGTCCTCCAGCGCCGACCTGCCGCCTCCGGCGCTCTCGGACGACGGCGTGCCCCTCGAGCCGCCGCGGGACCCGCCGGACTGAGCCTGCAGGGATGGGCCGCCGCTCAGGCGGCCTGCGGGCGTCCCAGCTCGGCGCGCCGCACGCGCCCGAACCGGCGCGGGTCGCCCATGGCGAAGACGCCGGTGGTGACGCCCTCGTCGTCGACGTAGCGGGCGACGAAGCGCCCGTCGGCGGGCTCGCCCTCGAGGACGTCGACGCGGTCGTGGGCCGACGGGTGGCCGGCGAGCTGGAGCATGCGCCCGTACTGCTCCGACCACACGTAGCCGCTGGGCCGGAAGGTCGACCCGGAGCGGCCCGAGAGCAGATTGGCGGCGGCGACGGCGGCCTGCTCGCCGGCGCTGGTCCAGTGCTCGTGGCGGTGCCCCCGCGCCGCGCCGCCCCCGCATCGGGCCACGTCGCCGACCGCGACCACGTTCGGCAGGTCGGTGACCATCCCGGCGTCGGTGCACACGCCGTTGTCGAGGTGCAGCCCGGAGCCGTCGAGCCAGCCGGTGTTCGGCGTGATGCCGATGCCCACCACCACGACGTCCGCCTTGACGGTGGTGCCGTCCCCGAGCTCGACGCCGACGACGCGACGGGCGTCCTCGCGCACGGGGACGGTCGCGAGGCCCGCCACCGCGGCGTTCGCGCGCAGGTCGGTCCCGTGCTCGGCGTGCAGGTCGACGCAGCTGCGGGCGATGCGCGGCCCGAGCACCGGGGCCAGCGGCAGCGGCAGGCCGTCGAGGACGGTCACCTCGAGACCCATCGCGCGGCACGTGGACGCCACCTCGGCGCCGATGAACCCGCCGCCGACGATCGCGACGCGCGGCGAGCCGTCGCGCAGCGCCCGGCGCAGGGCGAGCGCGTCGTCGAGCGTGCGGAGCGTGTGCACGCCCTCGACGCCCTCGCTGCCGGGCAGCCGGCGGGCGCTCCCCCCGGTGGCGACCACGACGCCGTCGGTGGCGACGTCCGTGCCGTCGGCGAGCACCACCCGGCCGCCGGCCGGGTCGAGGCGGGCGGCCGTGGTCCCGAGGCGCAGGTCGAGGGCCAGGTCGGCCTCGTCCTCGGCGTCGAGCAGGCCGATCGCGTCGACGTCGAGGCTGCCGTCCAGGAACGCCTTCGACAGCGGGGGCCGGTCGTAGGGCCGGTGGACGTCGTCGCCGACCAGGACGAGCCGGCCGTCGAACCCGGCCGCGCGCAGCGCCTCGGCGGAGCGGACGCCGGCGACCGATCCGCCGACGATCGTGATGGTGTGCATGCGGCCTCCCGTGGGCCTCGACAGGGGGACGGACCGGTGGAGGGACACCCCACGATCTGGAGCGCCGAGTTGCGCGATGAGAGACATGATGCTCTGTGCGCAACTCAAGACCGTGGGAGACGGGAACCCGCTTGTCAAGAGGGGTCCGAGGTGGACCTGTGACACACGCCCGCGCGAACTCGCCCGCGCGCTCTCTTGACACGCGGCCCGCCGGTCGTCGACCGTGGTGTTGCGCATGACGGATCGTGTTCCACATAGCGCAACTCAACGGCGAGTCGGCGTCAGGCCGCCGGTTCGCTCCCACATCGGGTCGCGGCCGCTACGCCGGTCGGACGACGCCCCTCCCCCGTAGGCGCCACCTCGAGGAGCACGGATTCCATGACCACCGGAGAGATCGCACCCGGGATCGCGTCGCCGGCCCTGCCGGCGAGCCTGCGCGGCACGCTGCCGGGCCGGTACTACACCGATCCCACGATCTTCGCGGCCGAGCAGGCCCTCATCTTCGAGACCGGCTGGTTCTGCGCGGTGCTCGCCGCCGACCTGCCCACGGCCGGCGCCTTCGAGACCGTGCAGATCGGGCGCGAGAGCGTGATCGTCGCGCGCGGCCGTGACGGCGGCGTCAACGCCTACCTCAACGTCTGCCGCCACCGCGGGGCCCGCATCTGCACCGAGGACAAGGGCAGCGTCCGGCGCTCCTTCCAGTGCCCGTACCACGCGTGGACCTACGGCCTCGACGGCAAGCTCATCTCGGCGCCGAACATCGGCGAGATGCCCGACATCGACCGGGTCGAGTACGGCCTGCACCGCGTGCACGTGCGCGAGTGGCTGGGCTACGTGTGGCTGTGCCTCGCCGAGGAGCCGCCGTCGTTCGAGGACACGGTCATCGGCGACGTCACGGCCCGCCTCGGGTCGCCGGACGCGATCGTCGGCTACCAGGTGGCCGACCTGAAGCTGGGCCGGCGCATCTCCTACGACGTGAAGGCGAACTGGAAGCAGATCGTCGAGAACTTCATGGAGTGCTACCACTGCGGGACGATCCACCCCGAGCTCACCGAGGTGCTGCCGGAGTTCGCGAACGGCCTCGCGGCGCAGTACTTCGTCGGGCACGGCGCGGAGTTCGGCGAGGACGTCGCCGGGTTCACCGTCGACGGCTCCGCGGGCCTCGAGCGCATCCCCGGCGTGGGGGACGACCAGGACCGGCGCTACTACGCCATCACCGTGCGCCCGCAGGTGTTCATCAACCTCGTGCCCGACCACGTCGTGTTCCACCGCATGTTCCCGCTCACCGCGGACCGCACGCTCGTGCTCTGCGACTGGCTCTACCTGCCCGACGTCGTCGACTCCGGTGCCGACATCGACCGCTCGGTCGAGCTGTTCCACCGCGTCAACCAGCAGGACTTCGACGCCTGCGAGCGCTGCCAGCTCTCCATGGACTCGCGCTCCTACGCCCGCGGCGGCGTCCTCGTGCCCAGCGAGCACCACATCGGCGAGTTCCACGACTGGGTCGCCCGGCGCGTCGGCTGACCACCCCCACGACCACCCCACCACCGCAGGAGAGACCGATGTCCATCACCCCGGAGAACCGCGACCCGTCCGGCGACGGCGTCTCCACCACGCAGTACCGCGACGCCTTCCGCGTCGCCGACGAGCTGGCCGTGCACGGCAGCGACTGCGTCTGCCCGACCTGCGCCGCCCGCCTGCCCGGGCTCCTGTCCGAGTTCGCGCAGGCCATCCGCCGGGACTCGACGGACTGACCGGCATCGCCATGGGAGCCAGGGACACCGCCGTCCAGTCGGTCGACCGCGCGATCACCATCCTGGAGATGGTCGCGGCGCGCGGCGAGCTCGGGATCACCGAGATCGCCGAGGAGCTCGACGTGCACAAGTCCACCGCGTCCCGGCTCGTCGCGGCGCTCCAGCACCGCTCCCTGCTCGAGCAGCTCGGCGAGCGCGGGAAGTACACCCTGAGCTTCGGCGTGGTCCGCCTCGCGGCGGCCACCACCGGCCGTCTCGACGTCGCGCGCCTCGGCCAGCCCGTCTGCCAGGCGCTGGCCGAGAGCCTCGGCGAGACCGTCAACATCGCCGTCACCGACGGGGAGGCCGGCATCACGGTCGCGCAGGAATACGGCACCGCGGCGATCACCTCGCAGAACTGGGTCGGGCGCCGCAGCCCTCTGCACGCCACCGGCGCCGGGAAGGTCCTGCTCGCCTGGATGCCCGAGGAGGAGCGACGCCCCGTGCTGCGGCGCCGCCTCACCCGCTACACCGACGAGACCATCGTGGAGACCGCCGTGCTGCGCGCCGAGCTGGCGCGCGTCCTCGACGAGGGGCACGCCCGGTCGTTCGAGGAGCTCGAGGTCGGCATGCACGCCGTCGCCGTCCCCGTGTTCTCCGCCGACGGCACCGTCGGGTCGGCGCTGTCGGCCACCGGCCCCGCCTACCGCCTCCCCCGCCGTCGCGCCCGCGCGATCGTCGCCGACCTGCGCGACGGCGCCGCCGAGCTCTCGGCGAAGCTCGGCTACCGCGGGGAGTAGAGCCCGCGGGCCGGTGCCGGCGACGGGCGCCCCCGGCCCGTCGACGCGAGCGGGGGGCCCTCCGCCCGGAGCACCGCGGCCGCTACCGGAACACCACCGTGCGGTGCCCGTCGACCAGGACCCGGCGCTCGCAGTGCCACCGCACCGCCCGCGCGAGGGCGAGCGCCTCGGCGTCGCGTCCCACGGTCTGCAGCGCGCGCGGGTCGTGGGTGTGGTCGATGCGCACGACCTCCTGCTCGATGATCGGGCCCTCGTCGAGGTCGGCGGTGACGTAGTGCGCGGTGGCGCCGACGAACTTGACGCCGCGGTCGTAGGCCTGGTGGTAGGGCTTGGCGCCGGCGAAGCCGGGCAGGAACGAGTGGTGGATGTTGATGGCCCGGCCGCGCAGCGTCGCGCAGGTGCGGTCGGAGAGCACCTGCATGTACCGGGCGAGCACCACCAGCTCGGCGTCCAGCTCGTCGACGATCCGCAGCATCGCGGCCTCGGCGCCGGGCTTGGTCGACGGCGTGACCGGCACGTGGAAGAACGGCAGGCCCGCGGACTCGGCCATCGGGCGCAGCGTCTCGTGGTTGGACAGCACGCCCACGAGCTCGGCGCCGAGGCTGCCCGCGCGCCACCGGAACAGCAGGTCGTTGAGGCAGTGCCCCGACGTCGAGACCATGACGAGCACGCGGGGCTCGGTCTGCCGGTGGAACGCGTGCTCCATGGCGAATGCCTCGGCGATCGGCGCGAAGTCCGCGGACAGCGCGTCGAGGTCGGTGCCCGCCGGGGCCGTGACGCGGGTGCGCAGGAACAGCCGCCCGCTCACGGGGTCGTCGAACTGCTGGTGCTCGACGATGTCACCGCCGTACGCGGCGAGGTGGCTGCTCACGGCGCGGACGATGCCGCTGCGGTTGGGGCAGCTCAGGGTCAGGACGAAGGACTCGGTGTCCATGCGGGTTCCCGTCAGCACTCGACGACGTTGAGAGCGAGCCCGCCGCGGGCCGTCTCCTTGTACTTGACCTTCATGTCGGCGCCCGTCTCGCGCATCGTCTTGATGGCCTTGTCGAGCGAGACGTGGTGGATGCCGTCCCCGCGCACCGCCATGCGGGCCGCGGTGATCGCCTTGACCGACGCGACGGCGTTGCGCTCGATGCAGGGGATCTGCACGAGCCCGCCGACGGGGTCGCAGGTCAGGCCGAGGTTGTGCTCGATGCCGATCTCGGCGGCGTTCTCGACCTGCTCGGGCGAGCCCCCGAGCAGCTCCGCGAACCCGGCGGCGGCCATCGAGCACGCCGAGCCGACCTCGCCCTGGCACCCGACCTCGGCGCCCGAGATCGACGCGTTGCGCTTGAACAGCAGCCCGACCGCGCCGGCGGTGAGCAGGAAGCGCACCGCGGCGTCGTCGTCGAACCACGGCAGCGACCGGGCCGCGTGGTGCAGCACCGCCGGCACGATCCCCGCCGCCCCGTTGGTGGGCGCGGTGACGACGCGCCCGCCGGCGGCGTTCTCCTCGTTGACCGCCAGGGCGTCGAGCGTCACGCGGTCCATGTCGGTGCAGCCGGCACCCTCGGCGTCGAGGCGCCGGCGCAGGTCGGGCGCCCGGCGGCGGACCCGCAGGCCGCCGGGCAGCACGCCCTCGGTGGCGCAGCCCCGCTCGACGCACTCGCGCATCACCGCCCAGAGGTGCAGCAGGCCGGCGCGGGTCTCCGCCTCGGGGCGCCAGGCCGCCTCGTTGGCGAGCACGACGTCGCTGATGCGCAGCCCATGGGTGCGCGCGATCGCGACGAGCTCGTCGCCGGTGCCGAACGGGTGGCGCTCGGGCGTCGCGTCCTCGCGCAGCACGGGCTCGCCGGTCTCGTCCTCGTCGAGGACGAACCCGCCGCCCACCGAGTAGTACTCGCGGCGCTCGATCTCGCGCCCGCCGGCGTCGCGGGCGGTGAAGACCATCCCGTTGCTGTGGAAGGGCAGCCGCTTGGTGCGGTGGAGCACGATGTCGTCGTCGACCGAGACGGCGACGGCGTGCTTGCCGGCCAGGGCGATGCGGCGCTCGGTGCGCGCCGCCGCGACCAGCGGGCCGGCCTCCACCGGGTCGACCAGGTGGGGCTGCTCGCCGCACAGCCCGAGGACGACCGCCGCGACGCTGCCGTGGCCGTGGCCCGTCGCCCCCAGCGAGCCGAACAGCTCGCAGCGCAGCGACGCGACGTCGTGCAGGCGGTCGGCGTCGTGGAGGCGCGAGACGAAGAGGTACGCGGCGCGCATCGGGCCGACCGTGTGCGAGCTGGACGGACCGATCCCGACCTTGAAGAGGTCGAACACCGAGATGGCCATGGGACACCCCCAGGATGCCGTGTCGGGAAGATTGATGTTGGACTAGTATATCAATGTTGGCCGACAGAGAGAAGGAGTGCGTGCCTTGTTGTACGCTCCGCGCATGACCGTTCTCCCGGACGAGCAGGAGTCGAGTCCCCCGCTGTCGCTGTCCGAGCGCGCCTACCAGGCCATCCAGGACAAGCTGATCATGCTGGACATCCCGCCGATGGCGCCGATCGACGAGGTCGCGCTGGTGGAGTCGCTGGGGGTGGGACGCACGCCGGTCCGCGAGGCGCTCAAGCGGCTCGAGGTCGACCGGCTGGTCGTGTCGTACGCCCGGCGCGGCACGTTCGCCACGGCCGTGGACATCACCGACCTCGCCTACATCTCCGACATCCGCGTGCAGCTCGAGCCCCTGGCCGCGCGCCGCGCCGCCGAGGACGCCTCGGCCGCGACGCGCGAGGAGCTCGCCGAGCTGGCCGACGCCACCGAGCGGCTCGACGTCCCCGAGCTGACCCGCGACGAGCTGATGCGCTGGGACATGCGGGTGCACCGCGCGATCTACCACGCCGCGGGCAACCCGCATCTCGAGGACACCCTCGTGCGCTACGACAACCTGGCGACGCGGATCTTCTGCCTGTTCCTCGACCGGATGCACGACTTCGTGTCCCACGTCGAGGAGCACGCCGGCCTGCTGCGCACGATCGCCGACGGCGAGGCCGACGCCGCCGCCCGCAAGGCCCGCCAGCACGTGCAGGGCTTCGAGAAGGCGATCCGCTCGGTCATCTGATGTGAGCGAACTTCGGGGCTATAGCCCCGAAGTTCGCTCACATACCCCGGTCAGCGCAGGAGCTGCTCGCGCACCACGGCGGTGAGCTTCGCGGCGCGCAGGACGACGTCGTCGACGGGGTCGACGGCGAGGAGCAGCTCCTCCCGCACCGCGGGCTCGGCGATCCCGGCCA
This sequence comes from Actinomycetospora rhizophila, assembly GCF_042657905.1. Classification (NCBI taxonomy): domain Bacteria; kingdom Bacillati; phylum Actinomycetota; class Actinomycetes; order Pseudonocardiales; family Pseudonocardiaceae; genus Actinomycetospora; species Actinomycetospora rhizophila. The sequence continues at coordinate 179,659 of NZ_JBHSKG010000010.1, forward strand.
GGTCGACCTCGATCTCCACGCGCGCCGTCCCCACCGCCGCGCGCAGCGCCTCGGACGCCGCCGCCACGTCGACCGCCGTCGCGCGCTGCCGCGCGTCGGGACCCGTGCGCAGGGTCTCGGCGAGATCGAGGCCCCGCTCGGCGACCTCGATGACACGCACCGCGGCCCGGGCCCCGTCCACCGGATCGGGGCCCGGGCTCTCGGTCGCGAGCCGCTGCGCGGCCGCCCGCAGCGCGGCGGCGGCGTCCGCCACCGCGCCGCCTCCCGGCGGCGCCGCCCGCGCGAGGAGGGCGACCCCCACCGCGGCGTGCAGGGCGGCGGCTCCCCGGCCGCCCGGACCGGAGGACGCCAAGGACTCGAGGACCTGATCGACCGTCTCGCTGCGCACAACGCCTCCCAGGGGGACGTCCGCCCTTGCGTCTCCGACCGCCGCCGTCTTCAGCGTCGGATCCGCGCCATCTCGGGGTCGACGAGCGGCTCGCTCGCGACCGTCGCACGCACGGGGTGCCCGAAGTACCGAATCTCCACGGGTGTCCCGGGCTCGAGCCCGGCCGGCAGCCAGGCGTAGGCGATCGGCCGGCCGACGGTGTGGCCGTACGCCGCCGACGTCACGTAGCCCGCGGGCTCGCCGTCGACGAGCACGGGCTCGTGGCCGAGCACGACGCTGCGCCCGTCGTCGACGGTCAGGCAGGTCAGCGACCGCGTGACGTCCTGCGCGCCGGGCGCGGTGACGGCGTCCCGGCCCACGAAGTCGCCCTTCGTCGACGGGCGCACCGCGAAGCCCAGGCCGGCCTCGTAGGGCGAGTGCTCGGTCGTCATGTCGGCGCCCCAGCTGCGGTAGCCCTTCTCCAGCCGCAGGCTGTTGAAGGCCGCCCGCCCCGCGGCCACGACACCCAGAGGGGTGCCGGCGCGCCACAGCACGTCCCAGAGCCGCTGGCCGTACTCGGCCGTCGTGTAGATCTCCCAGCCGAGCTCGCCGACGTACGACAGGCGCATCGCGGTGACCGGGACGCCCCCGATCTCGGCCTGCACGCAGCGGAAGAACCTCAGCCCCTCGTGGGAGAGGTCGGCCGAGGTCAGCGGCTGCACCAGGTCGCGGGCCAGCGGGCCCCAGACCCCGATGCAGCAGGTGCCCCCGGAGATGTCGCGCACCGTGACGTCGCCGGCCTCGGCCGCGGCGCGCCGCAGCATCTCGAGGTCGAGCGGACCGTTGGCGCCGACCTGGAAGAGCTCCGGGCCGAACCGGGCGACGGTGAGGTCGCTGCGGATGCCGCCGGCCTCGTCGAGCGCCAGCGTGTAGGTCACCGAGCCGACCGACTTGTCCATCTTCCCGGTCACCAGGCGGTCGAGCATCGCGCACGCGCCGGGCCCGGACACCTCGATCCGGGTCAGCGAGGTCATGTCGTACATCGCGACCGCGGTCCGGGTCTTCCACGCCTCCACCGCGGCGATCGGCGAGTGGAACCGCGCCGACCACGCGTCGCGCGACGGCGGCGCCCACTCCGGCGGCAGCTCCGCGACCAGCGGGGCGTTCGCCTCGTACCAGTGCGGGCGCTCCCAGCCGCGGGCCTCGAGGAACACCGCGCCCAGCTCGGTCTGGCGCGCGTGGAACGGGCTCGTCCGCACGTCGCGGGGCGAGAGCTTGGGCTGCAGGGGGTGCACGACGTCGTAGATCTCGACGAAGTTCTGCTGCGAGGTCTCGGCGACGTAGTCGTCGGCGAGCTGGAACTCCTCGAAGCGGTGCACCGAGCACCCGTGCAGCTCGATCTCGCTGCGGCCGTCGACCAGCAGCTGCGCGACGCTGCGCGCGACGCCGGCGGAGTGGGTGACCCACACGGCCTCGGCGATCCAGAACCCCGCGACGTCCGCCGACTCCCCCACCAGCGGCCCGCCGTCGGGCGTGAACGAGAAGATGCCGTTGAAGCCCGTGTCGATCTTCGTGTCGTTCAGCGAGGGCAGCAGCAGGCGGCTCTCCTCCCACTGGGCCGCGAAGTCGTCCTCGGTGAACGGCAGCATCGAGGGCTGGCGGCTCTCGCTGACGTCGGACACCTCGGGCAGCTCGGCGAGCGACACCGGCATCGGGCGGTGGGCGTAGGAGCCGATGCCGATGCGGTCGTTGTGCTCGCGGTAGTACAGGTCCTGGTCCTGGTGGCGCAGGATCGGCAGGCGGGCCTCGACGAGCTCGTCGTTCCGGCCGACGAGCTCGGGCACCTGGCCGGTGAACACGTACTGGTGCGCCAGCGGCAGCAGCGGCACCCGCATCCCGACCATCTCGCCGATCTCGCGGCCCCAGAACCCGGCGCAGGACACGACGACGTCGGCGGGGACCAGGCCCTGGTCGGTCTCGACGCCGGTGACGCGGCCGCCCTGCTGGGCCACGCCGGTGACCCGCGTGGAGCCGCGGAACACCGCGCCCCGCGACTCCGCCCGGCGGATCAGCGCGGTGACCGCCCGGGCGGCCTTCGCCAGCCCGTCGGTCGGCGTGTGCAGGCCGCCGAGGATCCGGGTGGGGTCCATCAGCGGGTGCAGGCGGGCGCACGCCTCGACGTCGACGACCTCGGCGGGGATGCCGCGGGCGGTGGCCCAGCCCTGCTTGCGGTGCAGGTCGGCGAGCCGCTCCGGGGTCGTGGCGACCTCGAGGCCACCGACCTGGTTGAAGCACCAGGCGCCATCCCCGCCTCCGAGGACACTGCCCAGCGAGAGGAACTTCTCGACGGTGTAGGAGGCGAACTCGCTCATCGTCTTCGACGCGTTGGTCTGGAACACCAGGCCCGGCGCGTGCGAGGTCGACCCGCCGGTGAGCGGCAGGGGGCCCTGGTCGAGGACGGTGACGTCGGTCCAGCCGCGGCCGGTGAGCTCGTCGGCCAGGTTGGCGCCGACGATGCCGGCGCCGATGACGACGACGCGGGGGGTGGTGCTCATGGCGTCTCCCAGGTGCGGGACGAGACGGGTGACAGGACGAACTCACCGGCGGCGTCGACGAGCCAGTCGGCGACGTAGCCGGCGAAGGAGCTGCGGACGACGATCTGCAGGTCGTCCACGGCGTGGGCGACGAGCAGGACGGCGGTCTGACCGAGGAGGGTCTGGGCGCACCGGCCGCGCGGGAAGGACGCGGGGCGCAGGTCGAGCGCGCAGCCCGACGCGAGCAGGTCGCGCGCGGCGGCGCCGCGCAGCCGCACGCTCGTGCGCTGCGCGGACACGTCGACGGCCATGCCGCCGTGGGCGGCGGCGACCTCGTCGACGTGGAACTCCCACTCCTCGGGGTCGGCGGTGGTGCTCGTGAGCAGCCACTCGTCGGGCCCGAGGCGCAGGGCGAGGCCGGTGGGGTGCGCGGTCCACGTGTCCGGCCCCGACGGCAGCGCGGCCCCGACGGCGGCGCCGACCGCCGCGGGCCCGGTGCCGTCCGGGTCGACGCGCAGGTCGACGGCGGCGACGGGCGCCTCGAGGTCGAGCCCGATCGCGCCCCCGGTGTCGTCGGCGACCGCCGCGAGGCGGGCCCACCGGTCGGCGAGCGGGTGGACGGGGACGAGGGTGCGGTCAGCCATCCGATCAGCCATCTCGGCGGGCTCCTTCCGGGTCGACGAGCACGGACCCGCCGATGCGGGCGGCCACGAGCTCGTCGCCGACGGGCACGTGGACGACCTCGCCGAGGCGCTCGCGGCCGCCCTTGACCAGGGCGAGCGCGAAGGGCCGGGCGAGCTCGGCGCTGTGGTAGCTGGAGGTGACGTGCCCGAGCATCGGCACGGGCGCCGGGGGCAGGGCGCCGTCGTCGCAGAAGCGCACGATCTGCGCGCCCTCGGGCAGCTTGGTGGCGGCGTCGGTGGGCAGCAGCGAGACCAGCTGCTTGCGCAGCGGGTTGCGGTTCTCCGGGCGGGCGTACGACCGCTTGCCGACGAAGTCGTCCTTCTTCTTCGACACGGCCCAGGCCATGCCGAGGTCGTGCGGCGACACGGTGCCGTCGGTGTCCTGCCCGATGATCGGGTAGCCCTTCTCGGCGCGCAGGACGTGCATGGTCTCGGTGCCGTAGGGCGTGATGCCGTACGGCCGGCCGGCCTCCACGAGGCGCGCCCACACCGCGGGCGCGTACCAGGCGCTGACCGTCACCTCGTAGGCGAGCTCGCCCGAGAACGAGATGCGCGCGAGACGCACGGGCACGCCGTCGAGCGTCGTGTCCTGCCAGGTCATGAAGCCGAACGCGTCGTTGCTGACGTCGACGTCGGGGAAGACCGCGCCGATCACGTCGCGCGAGCGCGGGCCGGCGACGGCGGCGATCGACCACTGCTCGGTGACCGAGGTCAGGCGCACCCGCAGGTCGGTCCACTCGGTCTGGACCCACTCCTCCATCCAGTCGAGCACGTGGGCGGCGTTGCCGGTGGTGGTCGTGACGAGGTAGCGGTCCTCGGCGAGGCGCAGCACGGTGCCGTCGTCGAAGACCATGCCGTCGTTGCCGCACATCACGCCGTAGCGGACGCGCCCGACCTTCAGGCTCGACATCATGTTCGTGTAGAGCCGGTCGAGCAGCACCGGCGCGTCGGGTCCCCGGACGTCGATCTTGCCGAGCGTCGAGGCGTCCATGATCCCGACCGACGTGCGCACCGCGGCGCACTCGCGCAGCACGGCGGCGGTCATGTCCTCGCCGGGCTCCGGGTAGTGCCGGGCGCGCTTCCACTGCCCGACGTCCTCGAACTCGGCGCCGGCGGCGACGTGCCAGCCGTGCAGCGGCGTCGTGCGCACCGGGTCGAACAGGTCGCCGCGCTCGCGCCCGGCGAGGGCGGCGAACGCGACCGGCGTGTACGGCGGCCGGAACGTGGTGGTGCCGACCTCCTGGATCGGGCGGCCGGTGAGCTCGGCGAGGATGCCCAGGGCGAGGATCCCGGAGGTCTTGCCCTGGTCGTGGGCGGTGCCGATGGTCGTGTACCGCTTGACGTGCTCGGGGTGGGTCATCCCGGCGCCCACGGCCCGGGCGACGTCGGCGACGGTGGCGTCGCGGGCGATGTCGACGAACTGCCGGCCCGCCTCCCCGGGCGTGTGCCACAGCACGAGCGTCGGCTCCCCGGCCTCCTCGGCGGGGGCGACGGGCGCGTCGGCGCCGCCGGCCTCGCGCAGGATGTCCGCGAGGGCGAAGGTGCCGTTGGCGGCGCCGACGGCGGACACGGTCCCGGGCAGCGGGGACGCCGGCCGGAACGCGCCGAGGGCACCGTCGTAGGTGAGGCTGCCGCCGACGTGGCTGACCAGGTGCGCGGTCGGGTTCCAGCCGCCGCTGACCAGCAGCAGGTCGCAGGGGACCTCGCCGCGATCCGGGCCCACGACGGCGGCCGTCAGGTGGTCCTCGCCGCGGGTGCCGTGGACGAGGGTGCCGGTCTCGACCGCGATGCCGCGCTCCTCGCAGCGCGCCCGCCACGCCTGCGGCGCCCGCTCGCGGGCGTCGAGGACCCGCACCGACGCGCCGGCGTCGGCCAGGTCGACCGCGGCCGCGTAGGCGGCGTCGTCGCTGGTGAAGACGACCACCTCGCGGCCGGCGAGCACACCGTGGCGGTGCAGCAGGTCGCGCGCCGCCGAGGCCAGCATGATCCCGGGGCGGTCGTTGTCCTCGAACACGATCGGCCGCTCGATCGCGCCGGCGGCGACCACGACGCGCCCGGCGCGGATGCGGTGCACGCGCTGGCGGGTGCGCGACGCCTCGCCGCGCCGCTCGAGGGCGAGCACGAAGCCGTCGTCGTAGTGCCCGAAGGCGGTGGTGCGCTGCAGGTGCGTCACGCTCGGCGACGCCGCCAGCTCGGCGACGACGTCCGCGACGAACGCGAGCGACGGCGCGCCGTCGATCGTCTCCGTGCCGGTCAGCGTCCCGCCGGCCGCGGGCCGGTCGTCGACGAGGACGACGCTCTCCCCCGCGCGGGCGGCGGCGCGGGCGGCGGCGAGCCCCGCGGGGCCGGCGCCGACGACCAGGACGTCGCAGTGCGTGTGCAAGCGGTCGTAGCGGGCGGTGTCGGGGACCTCGGCGAGGCGCCCCTGGCCGTTGACCCCGCGCACCACGAGCCCGTCGGTGGCCTCGACGGTCGCGGCGAGCAGCATCGGTTCGGGGAACGGCTCCTCGACCTGGATCAGGCCGGTCGGGTCCTCGGTCCACGACGAGGTGATCCCCCGGGGGCGTCCGTACTTCACGCTGGTGGTCTGTGGCCGCGCGCCGTGGGCGAGCAGCACCGAGGCGACGGTGTCGCCGGGGTGCCCCGTGTAGGGCGTGCCGTCGACGGTGACGGTGACAGTGCGGCTGCGGTCGACGCGGCCGTACCCGTCGATCCTGCTCATCGGGGCACCTCCTTCAGGAACCGGTGGGTGCGGGTGTCGCGGACGGCGGTGAACCAGCGACGGCACCCCGCGGTGTGCACCCAGCGCTCGGCGAAGGGGCCCTTGGGGTTGTCGCGGAAGAAGACGAAGTGCGCCCACTGCTCGTCGGTCAGCGAGGCGGGGTGCTCGGGGTAGGCCACGTCGGCCTGGCCGCCGTAGGAGAACTCGATCTCCTCGCGGGGGCCGCACCAGGGGCAGGCGATGAGTTGCACGGTCGGACTCCTCAGTGGGCCACGGCGGCGGCGCCGTGCTCGTCGACGAGGGCTCCGGTGACGAAGCGGTCGAGGCCGAACGGCGCGACGAGGGGGTGGGGGCGGCCGTGGGCGACGGTGTCGGCGAACGCCCAGCCCAGGCCGGGGGTCGCCTTGAAGCCGCCGGTCCCCCAGCCGCAGTTGAGGAAGACGTTCTCGTAGGGCGTCGCGCCGACGATCGGGCTCGCGTCCGGGGTGACGTCGACGACGCCGGCCCAGCTGCGCAGCAGGTGGGCGCGGGCGAACACCGGGAACAGCTCGACGGCCGCGGCCATCTGGCGCTCGATGATGTGGAACGCGCCGCGCTGCCCGTAGCCGTTGGCGGAGTCCACGCCGGCGCCCATCACGAGCTCGCCCTTGTGGGCCTGCGAGACGTACACGTGCACCGCGTTCGACATGACGATCGTCGGGTGCACGGGCTCGAGCAGCTCGGAGACCAGCGCCTGCAGCGGGTGCGACTGCAGCGGCGCGCGGACGCCGAGCATGTCGAGCAGCACCGAGGTGTGCCCGGCCGCGCAGAGGGCGACCGTGCCGGTGGCGATGGTCCCGCGCGTGGTGCGGACCCCGGTGACCCGGTCGGCGTCGGTGACGAAGCCGGTGACCTCGCAGTCCTGGATGATGTCGATGCCGGCCTCGCTGGCGCGGCGGGCGAAGCCCCAGGCGACGTAGTCGTGCTTCGCGATGCCCGCGCGGGGCTGGAACGTCGCCCCCTGGACCGGGTACCGGATGTCCGCCGAGACGTTGACGATCGGGCAGACCTTCGCCACCTCGTCGGGCCCGAGCCACTCGGCGTCGATCCCGTTGAGCCTGTTCGCCTCGACGCGGCGCACCGAGTCGCGGACGTCCTGCTCGGTGTGCGCGAGGTTGAGCACGCCCCGCTGGCTGAACAGGATCGGGTAGCCGAGGTCGTCCTCGAGGCCCTCCCACAGCCGCAGCGCGTGCTCGTAGATGCCCGCCGACTCGTCCCAGAGGTAGTTCGAGCGGATCAGGGTGGTGTTGCGGGCCATGTTGCCGCCCGCGAGCCAGCCCTTCTCGAGCACCGCGACGTTGGTGATGCCGTGGTTCTTGGCGAGGTAGTGCGCGGTCGCGAGGCCGTGGCCCCCGCCGCCCACGACGACGACGTCGTAGACCTTCTTCGGCTCGGCGTCGTCCCAGAGGTGGTCGGGGTGCTCGGGCAGGTGGGCGCCCGGCGGGAGGGGTGCGGTCGTCATGCCTGCAGCTCCGGGTAGAGGGGGTGGCGGGCGGCGAGGGCGGCGACGCGCGCGGCGAGCGCGTCCAGCTCGGTGTCGGTGACCTGCGGGCGCAGGGCCCGGGCGATCACGTCGGCGACGATCACGAAGTCGTCGTCGTCGAAGCCGCGCGCGGCGAGCGCGGCGGTGCCGATGCGGACGCCGGAGCTGACCATCGGCGGGCGGGGGTCGAAGGGGACCGCGTTGCGGTTGACCGTGATGCCGACCCGGTGCAGGCGGTCCTCGGCCTGCTTGCCGTCGAGCTCGGAGTCGCGCAGGTCGACCAGGACCAGGTGGACGTCGGTGCCGCCGGAGACGACGCCGACGCCGGACTCGGCGAGCAGCCGGTCGGCCAGGATGCGGGCGCCGGCCAGCGTGCGGACCTGGCGGTCGCGGAACTCCGGCTCGCCCGCGAGCTTGAACGCCACGGCCTTCGCGGCGATCACGTGCTCGAGCGGGCCGCCCTGCTGGCCGGGGAAGACGCTGGAGTTGAGCTTCTTCGCGAGCTCCGTGTCCGCGGAGAGGATCACGCCGCCCCGCGGGCCGCCGAGGGTCTTGTGCGTCGTCGAGGTGACCACGTGCGCATGCGGCACCGGCGAGGGGTGCAGGCCCGCGGCCACCAGGCCGGCGAAGTGCGCCATGTCGACCATGAACCAGGCGCCGACCTCGTCGGCGATCCGGCGGAACTCCGCGAAGTCCTGCTGGCGCGGGTAGGCCGACCAGCCGGCGATGATCAGCTTCGGGCGCCGTTCGTGGGCCAGCGCATCGACCTCGGCCATGTCGACGCGGTGGTCGTCGGCGCGGACGTGGTAGGCCGCGACGTCGTAGAGGCGCCCCGAGAAGTTCAGGTGCATGCCGTGGGTGAGGTGGCCGCCGTGCGCCAGTGCGAGGCCGAGGATGGTGTCGCCGGGCTCGAGGAGCGCGGCCATCACCGCGGCGTTCGCCTGGGCGCCGGAGTGCGGCTGGACGTTCGCGAACCCGGCACCGAAGAGGGCCTTCAGGCGGTCGATCGCGAGCTGCTCGACGACGTCGACGTGCTCGCAGCCGCCGTAGTAGCGCCGGCCGGGGTAGCCCTCGGCGTACTTGTTGGTCAGGACCGAGCCCTGGGCCTCCATCACCGCGAGCGGCGCGAAGTTCTCGCTCGCGATCATCTCGAGCGTGCCGTCCTGACGGCGGAGCTCACGGTCGACGGCGGCGGCGACCTCCGGGTCGGCCTGCGCGAGCGACCGGTCGAGCACCGGGACGGTGCGACCTCCGGGTGCGACAGTGATCGACATTCGCGATCCTCATCGTAGCCAACTGATATATCTGACGGCGATGACTGTAGACACGCATGGCGAGCAGGGTCAACACTGGGATGGCTTCGCCAGGTGAGTGATATGGGTCGTCCCGACGGCCCACATCACTCACGAGGCCGGAGGCCATCGGACGACTGAGGAGGGCGCGCGATGCTCGAGGGCACCGACCAGTGGACGGCCGGGTTCGAGATGGGCCGGCTGGATCAGCAGCTCGCGGCGCTGGTCCTGCGCGACCGGCCGGTGGGGCTGACCATCCGCAGCGTCAACGGCGAGCAGGCGGCCGCGATCGCGCGGCGGCACGGCTACGGGCTCGACCTGCGCGCCGTCGACGAGCCGGGACGCGTGTGGGCGGTGTTCTCCCCGGAGTGTTGATCAGCAGGCCGTCCTGATCGCTGCGGGTGCTCCGGCGGGGCGACCACATCGCCCGGGAGGAGCACCCCCGCGGATCAGTCGTCGGGCGTCACGAACAGCGCGCCCATCGACGTCCCGCCGGCCCCGCCGGAGAGCGGGTGCCCGATGACCAGCTCCGCCCCGGTCACGAGCAGCAGCGCGAGCACGAAGATGCTCACTGCCGTGACCACGTACCGGGACAGGCCACGGGACGTCGCGTGCTCTCGTCTGGTCACGGAGAGATAACGACCCGCCCGGTCGGGCGATACGTTCGGCGTGAGGTCGGCGAGCCACGGGATATTGGACCGACCCGTCCACAACCCGGTACCGTCGGACCGTGCCGCGTCCCCGCCAGTTCGACGAGGAGCGCACGCTCTCGGCCGCCCGGGCGGCGTTCTGGGACCACGGCTACGCCGGCACGTCGCTCGAGACCCTGCTCGCGGCCACCGGACTGGGCAAGGGAAGCCTCTACGGCGCCTTCGGCGACAAGCAGCGCCTGTTCCTGCGCGTGCTGCGCGAGTACGACGAGGCCAACGACCGCATGCTGCGGGAGCGGCTCGACCGGGCCGAGCGCGGCATCGAGGTGATCCGCGACTTCGTCGACGGGTTCGCCCGCGACCCGAGCGGCGAGGCGACCCGCCGCGGATGCCTCCTCGCCAACACGGCGGTCGAGCTCTCGGCGAGCACGCCCGAGGTCGCCGCCGAGGCCCGGCGCAGCTACGCGGCGACCGTCGCCCTCCTGGCCGACGCGGTCCGGCGCGCCCAGCGCGAGGGCGACGTCGCGACCCGGGTCGATCCGGTCGAGACCGCCCGGGCCGTCCTCGCCGGCCAGCTCGGACTCCTCGTGCTCGGCCGGGTCGGCCAGGACCCGGCCGCCCTGTCGGCCATGGCCGCGACACTGCTCGACCGCCTCCTCCCGGCCCCCTGAGCGCCCCCGCCGTGACCCGCGGCACGACGCCGACCTCGTTCTTGACCGTCCGGTCCAGGCAAGGTTCTGGACCGTCCGGTCAACAACGGGGAGCGGAGCAGGGCATGACGGTGCTGGAGGGCAAGGTCGCCGTGGTCACCGGGGCGAACGCGGGCATCGGCCTGGCGATCGCACGGGCATACCGGGCCGAGGGCGCGCGGGTGTTCGTCACCGGTCGTCGCCGGGAGCAGCTCGACGCCGTCGAGGCCGAGCTCGGCCCCGAGGTGACCGGGGTCCGGTGCGACGTGGGCCGGCTCGACGAGCTCGACGCGCTCTACGCGACGGTCGCCGAGCAGGCGGGTCGGATCGACGTCCTCGTCGCGAACGCCGGGATCGGGATCGCCGCCCCGCTGGGGAAGATCACCGAGGACCAGTTCGACGCGATGTTCACCACCAACGTCAAGGGCTCGCTGTTCACGGTCCAGAAGGCGTTGCCGCTGCTGTCACCCGGGGCGTCGATCATCCTCACCGGCTCGACGGCCGCCTCGCGACCCGAGTCGTTCCTGCCGGTCTACGGGGCGACCAAGGCGGCGATCCGCAACCTGGTCCGCGGGTTCGCCCACAGCGCGGGCGACCGCCGGTTCAGGATCAACGTGCTCTCGCCCGGCGGCACCCGCACGCAGGGCCTGCTCGACCTCGTCCCACCCGACGACCTGGCCGCCGCCACGGCCTCGGTCCCGCTCGGTCGGTTGGCCGAGCCCGACGAGATCGCCGCGGCGGCCGTCTTCCTCGCCTCCGACGCCTCCAGCTACGTCAACGGCTCCGAGCTGGCCGTCGACGGCGGCTTCGCCCAGATCTGACGGGCGCCGGCGCCACGGGCGCCGCCCACCCCCCGATCGCGTTCACGACCGCCTCCGTGGTTTCAGCCTGACTGGAACTGCTTACCGTGGGACTGTCACCCGATCCGTGAGGGGGCGTCACCGTGGGCGAGGCCGCCGGACCGCCGCCGGTCAGCGGGGCGTTCCTGCCGATGGCGCTCGGGCGCCGGGTCCGCGACGAGGTCGAGGCCGCGCTGAGGACGGAGGGGATCGCGGTGCGCCACCTGTCCGCGCTCGGCCACCTCGCCCCGGACCCCGGCCTGTCGTACAGCGAGCTCGCCCGGCGCACCGGGGTCACGCCGCAGAGCATGCAGGCCACGCTCACCGCCCTCGAGCAGCGCGGCGCCGTGGCGCGCGACACCGACCCGGGACGCGGGCGCACCGCCGAGCTCCACGTCACCGCGGAGGGCGCGCGCCTGCGGCGGGTCGGGACGGGCGTCGTCACCGCGGTCGACGAGCGTCTGCGCACCCGGCTCGACGACGAGACGTACGACGCGCTCACCCGCGCGCTGGCCGCGCTGTTCCGCGCCGAGGAGGGCCGGTGATCCGCACCGTCGCCCGCGTCCTGCTCGGCCTCTTTTTCACCGCCGCCGGCGTCGCGCACCTCACCGCCGCGCGGGAGACGTTCCGCGCCCAGGTGCCGTCGTGGTTCCCGGCGGACCCCGACGCGGTGGTCGTCGTGTCCGGGGTGGTCGAGATCGTCCTCGGCCTGGCCCTGCTCCTGCTGGTCCGGCGGCGCGCGGTCGTCGGCCTGGTGGTCGCGGCCTTCTTCGTCGCGATCTTCCCGGGCAACATCGCGCAGTTCGTCGAGGGTCGCTCGGCGTTCGGGCTCGACACCGACGCCGCGCGCGGGGTGCGGCTGCTCTTCCAGCCGCTGCTCGTCGCGTGGGCGCTGTGGTGCACCGGCGCGTGGACGTGGCTGCGCCAACGCCTCCGGCGGGCGCCCGCACGCCGCTAGGCACCCACGATGCGCAGCGCGAACGCGCTGTACTGCTCGGCGACGGCCTCGGCGCTCAGCGCCCCCTCCGGGGAGAACCACCGCGCGACGCTCACGCTCATCTCGCGGATGGCGAAGGACGCGAGCGCCGCTGACTCGACCCGGAAGTCGCCGGCCGCGACACCGCGGGCGATCACGGCGCGCAGCGCGTGCTCGTGCTCGCGGCGGCGGGCCTGCATCTCGCCGAAGGCGGGCTCGGCGAGGCTCCCGGTGTCGCGGTTGACCACGAGCGCCTCGCGGCGGTGCGTGGCGTGGCGGCGGACGTAGACGCGCGTGGCCTCGCGGAGCTGCTCGGTGGGCGGGGCGTCGGGGTCGAGGACCCGGTGGAAGTCGGCGAGGACGTCGGCCGTGGTGCGGTCGACGATCGTGCGCAGCAGGTCGTGCTTCGAGCCCATGTGGTTGTAGAGGCTGGGCGTGCGGACCCCGAGGACCTCGGCGATCTCGCTCAGCGCCGTGCCGTGGTAGCCGCGCCGGGCGAACAGCGTGAGCGCGGCGTCGAGGACGACGTCGGGGGTCAGGGCCGTCCGGGTCGCGCGCCGCACCGCGAGGTCGGCCGGGTCCGTGCTCACGGCGGACATCGTGCCACGACGAACGAGCGTTAGTGAGCCTTGTGGACCGCACGTGACGCTCGCTACGGTCGGACTAACGAGCGTTCATCAGCCCGGGAGGCGCGATGCTGCGAACCGAGGTGATCCGGCCCCTCCACGCCCTGCTCGAGGGCCATGCCGCCGCACGCCCCGCGGACGTCGCGTTCGCCGACGACGTGCGGTCGGTGACGTGGGCCGAGCTCGCCACGTCGACCCGCAGGCTCGCCGGCCACCTGGCCGCGCTCGGGGTGGCGCCCGGCGACCGCGTCGCGATGGTGATGGGCAACGCGGTCGAGGTCGCGGAGACCTACCTCGCGGTCCCGCGCGCCGGCGCGATCGCGGTGTGCCTCAACCCGGACGCCGCGCCCGCCGAGCTCGCCTTCATGCTCGCCGACAGCGGCGCCCGCGTGGTGGTCACCGACGTGGCGCACGCCGGACTCCTGGGCCCGGACCTCACCACGATCGTCGTCGGCGGGGACTACGAGGACCTCCTCGCCACCGACCCCGCGACACCGGCGCCCGACCCCGTCGACCTCGACGCCACGGCGTTCATGCTCTACACCTCCGGCACCACCGGGCGCCCCAAGGGCGTCGAGCTGAGCCTGCGCAGCTGCCTGTGGGTGGTCGCCGCGTGCTGGGCGCCGATCGTCGGCCTCGGGCCCGGCGAGACCGTGCTCTCGGGGCTGCCGCTGTTCCACTCCTACGCCCTGGACATGTGCGTGCTGGGGATCGTCGCGACGGGGGCGAGCGAGCGCATCCTGCCGCGGTTCTCCCCCACGCGGATCCTCGAGATGCTCGGCGACGGCTACACGGTCCTGCCCGGGGTCCCGACGCACTTCTCCTACCTGCTGCAGGCCGCCGATCACCGCCCACGACACCGGCTCCGGATGGCGGTCTCCGCCGGCGCGATCCTGCCCGCGTCGGTCAACGAGACCTTCGAGCGGGAGTTCGGCGTGCAGCTGCTCGACGGCTACGGCATCACCGAGACCTCGACGATGGTCGCGATGAACTGGCCGCACGGGACGCGGCCGTACGGGTCGTGCGGGCTGCCGCTGCCCGGGCTCGCGGTCCGGCTGGTGGACCCCGCCACCGGTACCGACGCGCCGCCCGGCGGCGAGGGCGAGCTGTGGGTGCGCGGGCCGGGTGTCATGCGCGGCTACTGGAACCGTCCCGAGCAGACCGCCGACGTCCTGGTCGACGGCTGGTACCGCACCGGCGACCTCGCGCGCGCCGACGCGAACGGCTACCTCACGATCTCCGGCCGCACCAAGGAGATGATCATCCGGGGCGGCGAGAACATCTACCCCGCCGAGATCGAGGCCGTGCTCCTCCGGGCGCCCGGGGTGGGCGACGCCGCCGTCGTCGGCCGCGCGCACCCCGACCTCGGCGAGGAGCCGGTGGCCTTCGTGGTCGGTGAGCCGGACCTCGACGCGGTCGCGGCGCACTGCCGGGAGCACCTCACGGGGTTCAAGGTCCCCGCCGCCTTCCACCACGTCGACGTCATCCCGCGCACGGGCTCCGGGAAGATCAAGCGCTTCGAGCTGGCGCGGCTGCTCACCGGCGCCGGGGTGAGCGCATGAGGGTCGGCGACCTCGAGATCGTCCCGGTGATCGACGGGACGGGACGCGAGCGGGCCCGCGAGGTGCTCACCGCGCCGGGCGGCGACCGGTGGGCCTGCCACCCCGACCGGCTCGACGCGCACGGGAACCTCGAGCTGACCCTCGGCGGCTTCCTCCTGCGCACCGGCGACCGGCTCGTGCTCGTCGACGCGGGCGTCGGCCGCATCCACAACGACCACTACGCGGGCGGCGGCTTCCCCGACGCCCTCGCCGCGCTCGGCGTCACCACCGACGAGGTCACCGACGTGGTGTTCACCCACCTGCACTTCGACCACGTCGGCTGGGCCACCAGCAGGGGCGAGGTGGTCTTCGACCGGGCCACCTACCGCGTGCACGAGGCGGACTGGGCGCACTTCGTCGAGGCCGCCGACGCCGACCCCGGCGCGGTGCGCAAGCTCGCGCCGCTGCGCGAGCGCCTCGCGACGTTCGACGCCGAGCACACGGTCGCCCCCGGGCTCGACGCCCGCCCGACCCCGGGCCACACCCCCGGCTCGACCAGCTACGTCGTCTCCAGCCGCGGGGAGCGCGCCCTGCTCATCGGCGACGTCGCGCACTCGGTGGTCGAGCTCGAGGAACCCGACTGGCAGGCCGTGTTCGACGTCGACCCCGTCGCCGCGCAGGCGGTGCGCCACCGCCTCGCCGACGAGGTCGCCGACACCGGCGACCTCGTCGCCGCCGCCCACTTCCCCGGCCTCGCGTTCGGCCGGATCGTCACCGTCAGCGGCCGGCGCCGCTTCACCGTCGTCTAGGAGAGCCATGGATCTGCAGCTCGCCGGCACCACCGTGCTGGTCACCGGCGCCGGCCAGGGCCTCGGCCGCGCCATCGGCGAGGCCTTCGCCGCCGAGGGCGCCCAGGTCGCGTTCGGCTACAACACCTCGTCCGCGGGTGCCGAGGAGGCCGCCGAGGCCGCCCGCGCCGCCGGGGTGAAGGCCATCGCGGTCGCCGTCGACACCCGCGAGGACGCGGCGGTGGCGCGGGCGGTGACGACGGTCGAGTCCGAGCTCGGGCCGATCGGCGTGCTCGTCAACAACGCGGCGGTGACCAGCCGCGGCCGGTTCCTCGAGCGCTCCGCCGACGAGTTCGCCGCCGAGATCGACGTGACCGTCACCGGCACGGTGCGCATCTCGCACGCCGTCGCCCGGCGCATGGCCGAGCACGGCGGCGGCGCGATCGTCTCGCTGATGGGCGACTCGGGGCGCGTCGGCGAGTCGGGGCTCACCGTCACCGCGACCGCCCGCAGCTCGACCCTCGGGCTGACGAAGTCGCTGGCCAAGGAGCTCGCGCGCCACGGCATCCGCGCGAACGCGGTGTCGATCGGCCTGGTGCAGACCGACCGGTTCTCCGACCACGCGGGCGGCACCGACGACGAGCGCCTGAAGAAGATCACCGCGCTCTACCCGCTGCGCCGCCTCGGGCGCCCCGAGGACGTGACCCCGACGATCCTGCTGCTCGCCTCGCCGTGCTCGTCCTGGACCACCGGCCAGGTCGTCTCGGTCAACGGCGGCTTCGCGATGCCATGAGCGAGGGACCGGCGATGGACCACCTCCCCGCCAGCGGCACCCCCGTGCGCCGCAAGGAGGACGCGCGCCTGCTCACCGGGCGGGGCCGCTTCGTCTCCGATCTCGCGCTGCCGCGGATGCGCCACGTCGCGTTCGTGCGCAGCCCCGTCGCCCACGGGCGGATCACCGGCGTCGACACCGCCGAGGCGCTCGAGGTCGAGGGCGTGTCCGCGGTGTTCACCGGCGAGCACCCGGCGATCGGACCGGTGGCGCTGCGGGCGCAGTCGGCCCTGCCCGGCTACGTCGAGACCGACCAGCCGCCGCTGGCGCGCGGGAAGGTCCGCTTCGCCGGGGAGGCCGTCGCCGCCGTCGTCGCCGCCGACCGCTACGTCGCCGAGGACGGCGCCGAGGCCGTGGTCGTCGACTACGAGCCGCTGACGCCGACGGTGTGCGCGTGGGCCGCGCCGACCGACCCGGTGCACGACGAGGCGCCCGACAACGTGCTGCTCTCCCGGACCTTCCGCGCGGGCGACGTCGACGCCGCGCTCGCCGGGGCCGCGGTGATCGTGGACCGGGAGCTCACCACCAACCGCCACGGCGGCAACCCCATCGAGTGCCGCGCCGGGGTCGCCCGCTACGAGGCCGCCGACCGGAAGCTGACGTTCTGGTCGGGCACCCAGGTGCCCTGGATCGTGCGGACCCAGCTCGCGGAGCTGCTCGACCTGCCCGAGGGCAACATCCGCGTCATCGCCCCCGACGTCGGCGGGGGGTTCGGCGTCAAGGCCGTGCTCTACCCCGAGGACGTCGCGCTGTGCCTCATGGCCATGGCGATGCCCGGCACGGCGCTGAAGTGGGTGGAGGACCGCGTCGAGCACCTGCTCGCGGCCACCCACGCCCGCGACCACCGCTACGTCCTGCGCGCGGGGTTCGCCGCCGACGGCGAGCTGCTCGCGGTGAAGGCCGACGTCCGGTGCAACGCCGGCGCGTACTCGGTCTACCCGTGGACCGCGGGCATCGAGCCGCTCATGGCGGGCGGCCTGCTCACCGGCCCCTACAAGCTCGCGGACTACGAGTGCACCGTCCGCGGGGTCGCCACCAACACCAGCCCGTCCGGCCCGTACCGCGGCGTCGCCCGGCCCTCGACGGTGTTCGCGATGGAGGCGCTGATGGACTCGGGCGCCCGCGCGCTCGGGATGGACCCGATCGCGCTGCGCCGCCGCAACCTCATCCTCCCCGCCGACATCCCGTACAAGATGCCGTCCCGGTTGGTCGACGACTCCGGCGCCTACGAGGCCTGCCTCGACAAGGCCGTCGAGACCTTCGATCTGCACCGCTGGCGCGCCGAGCAGACCCGGCGCCGCGTCGAGGGCGGCCGGCCGCTCGGGATCGGCGTCGGGCTCTACAACGAGCTCACCGGCCTCGGACGCGCCGCGTCGGCCGGGCCGCGCATGGCGTTCCGCACCGGCCACGACGCCTGCACCGTGCGGATCAACCCCGACGGTGCGGTCACCGTGTTCTCCGGCGTGACCTCCCAGGGCCAGGGTCTCGAGACGACGATGGCGCAGGTCGTCGCGGACGCGCTCGGCGTCGACTTCGGCGACGTCGAGGTCCGCATCGGCGACACCGACGAGTCGCTGTGGGGGTTCGGGGCCTTCTCCTCCCGCCAGGCCGTGATCGGCGGCGGCGCCGCCCACCTCGCGGGCGAGCACGTCCGCGGCAAGGCCCTCGCGCTCGCGGCCGCGCTCAAGGAGGCCCCGGTCGAGGACCTGGACCTGCGCGGCGGGCAGGTGTTCATGGCCGGCCAGGCGAAGCCGATCATCTCGCTGGCCGAGGTCGCGAAGGTGGCCTACCTGCAGTCCGACCGCCTGCCCGAGGGCTTCGAGCCCGGCCTCGAGGGCACGAAGTTCTACGACCCGATCCGCGGGGCGTTCGCCGCCGGCGCCCAGATCGCCGCCCTCGAGTTCGATCCCGCCACCGGCGAGATCGGCATCCTGGACTGGGTGTGCGTCGAGGACGCCGGCCGGATCGTCCACCCCGTGATCGTCGACGGGCAGATCGCCGGCTCGATCGCGCAGGGCATCGGCGGGGCGATGTACGAGCACCTCGTCTACGACGACGCCGGCAACCTGACGACCGGCACCCTGCTCGACTACCTCATGCCCACCGCCGGCGAGATCCCCGAGCTGCGCATCGGCCACGTCAGCACCCCGGCGGCCAACCCGACCGGGGTCCGCGGTGTCGGCGAGGGCGGCACGCTCGCCCCGAACGCGGTGGTGGCCGGGGCGCTCGCCGACGCCCTGGGCGTGGAGATCGACGACCTGCCCGTCACCCCGGCGCGGGTCTGGGAGCTGATGCACCCGTGAAGTGCCCGCCGTTCGACTACCACCGCGCGACGAGCGTCCCCGACGCCGTGGACGCCCTGCAGGCCGCCGGCGACGAGGGCAAGATCCTCGCCGGCGGCCAGAGCCTCGTCCCGGTCCTCGCGCTGCGCCTGGCCCGGCCCGCCGTGCTCGTCGACGTCAACCGCATCCCGGACCTCGCCGGCCTCGACCTGCGTGACGGGGTGCTGCACGCCGGCGCGCTGGTGCGCCACCTCGCGCTCGCCGGCCAGGGGCTGCACCCGCTCGCCGCCGAGGCCGCCCGCTGGATCGGGCACACGGCCATCCGCAGCCGCGGCACGCTCGGCGGCAGCCTCGCGCACGCCGACCCCGCCGCCGAGCTGCCCGCCGTGCTGCGCGCGTGCGACGGCGCCGTGCAGGTCAGCGGCCCCTCCGGCACCCGCCGGGTCGACACCGCCGCGCTGTTCGTCGGCGCCCTGCAGAGCGACCTCGCCGACACCGAGATGATCACCAGCGTCGAGCTGCCGGTGCCCGACGCCTGGGGGTTCGCCGAGTTCGCCCGCCGCCACGGCGACTTCGCGGTCGTCTCGGTGGCCGCCGCGCGCTTCGGCGAGCGGGTGCGGATCGTCGTCGGCGGCGTCGCCGGTGTGCCCCACCTCGTCGACGCCGGCGACCTCGCCACGGTGGACGGGGACTTCTCCGCCGACCGGGTCGCGCTGCTCGCCGCGGCCGCCGCCGACGACGTCGACCCGGCCTCCGACCTGCACGGCAGCGCCGGCTACCGCCGCGCGCTGACCGAGCAGATGACCCTCCGGGCGCTCGCCGACCTCGCCGGGCACCCCCGTCCCGTCCGGGAGTCCGCATGAAGATCACGCTGGCGGTCAACGGGGAGCGGCACCGCCTCGACGTCGAGCCCCGCCGGACCCTGGTCGACGCGCTGCGCGACGACCTGGGCCTGACCGGCACCCACGTCGGCTGCGAGCACGGCGTCTGCGGTGCCTGCACGGTCCTCGTCGACGGCGAGCCGGTGCGCGCGTGCCTGATGCTCGCCGTGCAGGCCGACGAGGCGGCGGTCGCCACCGTCGAGGGGCTGGCCGCCGACGACGGCACCCTGCACCCGCTGCAGGAGGCGTTCTCGCGGTGCCACGGCCTGCAGTGCGGCGCCTGCACCCCCGGGATGCTCATGACCGCCGCCCACCTGCTCGACACCGATCCCGACCTCGACCGCGAGACGATCCGCGCCGAGATGGCCGGCAACATCTGCCGCTGCACCGGCTACACGAGCATCGTCGACGCCGTCGCCGAGGCCGCCGGGCGCCGGGACCCCCGGACGTCGAAGGAGACGTCATGACCCTCACCGACGCGCCCGCGGACCTCGACCGCGACGCCGCCTCCCTCTCGGACCTCCTCGGCGTCCTCGACGGCGAGCTGGCGGCGCTCCCGCCGCGCCCCGACCGGAACACCGAGCAGCAGGACCAGGCCACGGCCGTGCTCGAGCGGGGCCGGGCCGCCCGCGAGCGCTTCCTCGACCGTCATCTCGAGGCCGTCTACGACGCCCTCACCGACGGGGGCACCCGGACGCTGCGCGCCGCCGAGCTCACCTACGCCGCCGCCGAGCTGGTGCCCGGCCTGACGCCGACCCGCGAGCGCATCGCGCAGGAGCGCCGCCACCCGCAGAAGGACAAGGAGGGCTGGGAGGTCGACCAGGGCATCTTCCTGGCGCGCGTCCTCGACAACGCCCGGACCGGCTACCACCTGATGCACGCCATGGCCCAGCCGCGCCGCGAGGCGCTCGCGCTGCTGGAGGAGTTCCGGCAGACCGACCGGGTCGACCTGGGCACGTGCCGGCTCGAGCGGCACGGCGCGGTCGGCCACCTGACGATCGCCCACCAGAAGTACCTCAACGCCGAGGACGACGAGTCCACCGCGGCGATGGAGACCGCCACCGACCTCGTGCTGCTCGACGACCGGATCGAGGTCGGGGTGCTGCGCGGCGCCGAGTCCGAGCACCCCCGGTACGCCGGCCGCCGCGTCTTCGACACCGGCGTCAACCTCACCCGGCTCTACCACGGCGAGGTCTCGCTGATCGAGTTCTTCGTCGAGCGCGAGCTGGGGCTGCTCACCAAGTGGTACCGCGGGCACTCGCTCGGCACCGGCGAGGTCAGCATCGTCGAGCGGCGCCACGAGAAGCCGTGGATCGCCGCGGTCGACACCTTCGCCATCGGCGGCGGCTGCCAGTTCCTGCTGGTCATGGACCGCGTGGTCGCCCGCTCCGGGGCCTACGTCAACCTGCCCGCGCGCCGCGAGGGCTTCCTGCCCGGCTGCGGCAACATGCGCCTGCCCCGGTTCGTCGGCGAGAAGGTCGCCCGGCAGGGCATCTTCTTCAACCGCGACATCTACGTCGACTCCCCCGAGGGCCGCCTGATCGTCGACGACCTCGCCGTCGACGAGGTGGGCATGCAGGACGCGATCGACGACGCCGTCGACGCGCTGACCGCGACCGGACCGGTCGGCGTCAACGCCAACCGCACCCAGATGCGCGTGGGAGTCGAGCCGCTCGAGACCTTCCGGCACTACATGGCCAACCTCGCCATCGGCCAGGCGCGCTGCATGTACTCCCCCGCCATCATCCGCAACCTCGAGCTGGCCTGGGACCCGAAGCGCCGCGGCGGTGTGAAATAGCGGGCGTGATCACTCCCGACGGTGTCGAGCTCGCGGTGCAGGTGCACGGGCCGGAGGACACCGCCCGGCCGCCGATCCTGTTCGTGCACGAGTTCGGCGGCGACCACCGCTCCTGGGCGCCGCAGGTCGCGCACTTCGCGGCGCACCGGCGCTGCGTCACCTACGACGCGCGCGGCTACCCGCCCTCGTCGGTGCCGACCGATCCGGCCGCCTACTCCCAGGACCACGCCGTCGCCGACGCGCTCGCGGTGCTCGACGGCCTCGGGATCGGGCGCGCCGTGGTGGTCGGCAACTCGATGGGCGGCTTCGCGACCCTGCACCTCGGGCTGCGCCACCCCGAGCGCTGCGTCGCCCTGGTCGTCGCCGGCTGCGGCTACGGCGCTCACCCCGACCACACCGAGGCCTTCCGCGCCGACGCGCTCGCCCTCGCCGACGCCTACGACCGCGAGGGCAGCGCCGCCGTCGCCGCCGACTACGGCAACCGTCCGGCGCGCCGGCCGCTGCGCCGCCGCGACCCCGCGGCCCACGACGAGCACCTGCGCGTCCTCGCCGAGCACGACCCCACGGGCGCGGCGCTGACCATGCGCGGAGTCCAGGCCGCGCGGCCCTCGCTCTACGACCTCCGCGACGAGCTGGCGACGATGACCGTGCCGACGCTGCTCGTCGTCGGCGACTCCGACCGCGACGCCCTCGACGCGAACCTCATGCTCGCGGCGACCCTGCCGGACGCGGGGCTGGCGGTGCTCCCGCGCACCGGGCACCTCACCAACCTCGAACTGCCCGAGGTGTTCAACCGGCTCGTCGAGGACCTCGGTCCCTGAGCCCGCCGCCGTCGGGCCGACGCACGAGCGCGCGGAGCCGGCAGCGCCCCTCCCCGACCCGTGTCCCCAGGACACGGGTCCACCGACCCGAACCGGCACCTCCAGCGCGGAGCCGGCAGCGCCCCTCCCGACCCGTGTCCCCAGGACACGGGTCGAGCGCAGGCTCAGGCGCTCTCGGCCGCGGCGGCGAGCCGGTCGAGCGAGCCCATCAGCCGCTCGGCGGTGGTGGCCCGGGCGCGGTCGAAGCGGTGCTCGTCGACGAGGTGCGTCCAGTCGTAGGTGTGCCGGACGGCCGTGCGGGCCGTGCCGTCGCGATCCGGGGCGAGGGGCTGGAGCTCCCAGCGCCAGAGGTGCCCGGGCGGCGGCGTCCGGCCCGGGTCGGAGGGCGTCCAGGCGACGAGCCGGCCCTCCTCGAACTCGACGACGTGGTTCTCGCGCTCCGCGCCCATGGTCAGCCGCGTCGTGAAGACGTCGCCGACGGCCCGCACGCGCTGCCCGTCCGCGGCCTGCGCGAGGTTGTCGTTGCCGTCCCACTCAGGCTGGCGGGCCGGGTCGGCGATCAGCTCGAACACCGTCGCCGCCGGGGCCGCGATCACCCGGGCGGCGGTGACGACCCGCTCCGCGTCGTACAGCGCGGCGAGACGCTCGGCGACCCCGCGGACCGCCTGCCCGTACGGGTCGTCGCCGAGCACCCCGAGCACCTCCTGCGCACGGGCCAGGTGGTTGCGCGCCCCGTCGTCGTCGCCGACCCGGCGCAGGTCGTCGGCCAGGCTCAGGTGTAGCGACGGGTAGAAGCCCGCGACGTCCAGCGACGCGTGGAACTCCTGCGCGCGCTCCTCGGTGACCTCGTCGGCCGCCTCCAGCGCGCGGCGGTCCCACGCCAGCTCCTGCTCGACGTCGGGCTCGGCGTCGGCGGCGAAGTGCGCGACCACGCAGCGGTGGAACGCGTCGTCGTCGGCCACCGCGCCGCGCCAGAGCTCCGCGAACGAGGCGCGCGCGCCGTCCACGTCGCCGGCGCGGTACAGCTCGGTCGCGGCGCCGATGTGGGTCATCACGGGATCGTCGGTCACGCCCCGCACCGTAGAGCTCAGAACCCCTGGCCCGGGATCCAGCTGGTGCCCGCCAGGGGGACGCGGGCCATGGCGGCGGCCTCGATGGTGAGGGCGACGAGGTCCTCGGGCTCGAGGTGCAGCACGTGGGCCTTGCCGCACGCCCGCGCCAGCGTCTGGGCCTCCATGGTGAGCACCCGCAGGTAGTTCGCCACCCGCCGGCCGCCCTCGACGGGGTCGAGGCGGGCGGCGAGCTCGGGGTCCTGGGTGGTGATCCCGGCCGGGTCGCGGCCGTCCTGGAAGTCGTCGTAGTAGCCCGCGGCCGACCCGATCGCCTCGTACTCGGCGGCGTACTGCGGGTCGTTGTCGCCGAGCGCGACCAGCGCCGCGGTCCCGATCGCGACCGCGTCGGCCCCGAGGGCCATGGCCTTGGCGACGTCGGCGCCGGTGCGGATGCCGCCGGAGACGATGAGCTGGACCTTGCGGTGCAGCCCGAGCTCCTGCAGCGCCTGCACCGCCTGCGGGATCGCGGCCAGGGTGGGGATGCCGACGTGCTCGATGAACACTTCCTGGGTGGCGGCGGTGCCGCCCTGCATGCCGTCGACGACGACCACGTCGGCGCCGGCGGCGACGGCGAGCTTGACGTCGTAGTAGGTGCGGGTCGCGCCGACCTTGACGTAGACCGGTTTCTCCCAGTCGGTGATCTCGCGCAGTTCGCCGATCTTGATGGCGAGGTCGTCGGGGCCGGTCCAGTCCGGGTGCCGGCACGCCGAGCGCTGGTCGATGCCGGGCGGGAGGGTGCGCATCTCGGCGACCCGGTCGGAGATCTTCTGGCCGAGCAGCATCCCGCCGCCGCCGGGCTTGGCGCCCTGCCCGAGCACCACCTCGATCGCGTCGGCGGCCCGCAGGTGGGCGGGGTTCATCCCGTACCGGCTCGGCAGCAGCTGGTAGACCAGCGTCTTCGACTCGCCGCGCTCCTCGTCGGTCATGCCGCCGTCACCGGTGGTGGTCGACGTCCCGACCTCCGACGCGCCCCGCCCCAGCGCCTCCTTGGCCTGCGCCGAGAGCGCGCCGAAGCTCATCCCCGCGATCGTCACCGGGATGTCGAGGTGCAGCGGCCGGGTCGCGTGGCGGTCGCCCAGCACCACGTCGGTGTCGCAGCGCTCGCGGTAGCCCTCCAGCGGGTAGCGCGACATCGACGCCCCGAGGAAGAGCAGGTCGTCGAAGTGCGGCACGGCACGCTTGGCGCCCCAGCCCCGGATGTCGTACACCCCGGTGCGCGCCGCGTGCTGGATCGCCGCGATGCTCGCGCGGTCGAAGGTGGCCGACTCGCGCAGGCCCCGCTCGGAGGGATCCTTCATCTCTAGTAGCTCCCCGAGTGCTCGCTGGTGAAGTGGTACAGCGTCCGGCCCGACCCGTAGCGGCGGAACTCGTCGACGGGGTGGTCGAACCCGGCCGCCGCGAGCAGCTCCGCGAGCTCGGCGCGGTGCTCGTCGCGCATCTCCTTCTCGACGCAGTCCGCCCCGAGCGTGCCGACGCGGCCGCGCACGTAGATCCGCGCCTCGTAGATCGAGTCGCCGAGCCCGTCGCCGACGTCGCCGCACACCACGAGACGTCCCGCCTGCGCCATGAACGCGCCCATCGCGCCGATGTCGCCGCCGACGACGATGTCGATCCCCTTCATCGAGATGCCGCAGCGCATCGACGCCCGGCCCTCGATCACCAGCAGGCCGCCGCGCCCCGTGGCCCCGGCCGACTGCGACGCGTCGCCGCGCACCCGGACGGACCCCGACATCATGTTCTCGGCGACGCCGTTGCCCGCCGAGCCGTCGACGACGACGCGGCCGCGCTGGTTCATCCCCGCGCAGAAGTAGCCCGCGTTGCCGCGGACGTGCACGTCGATCTCGTGGTCGACGCCCGCGGCGATCGAGTGCGCCCCCAGCGGGTTGAGCACCTCGTAGGCCGCCGCGGTCGGCTTGTGCAGCTCGGCATTGAGGGCCCGCACCCCGGTCTCGCGGAGGTCGACGGTCACGGGCCGCGGGGCCCGCTCCTCCGCCTCCGACCGGCTCAGCGCTGCCATGTGTAGACCTTGCCGGGGTCGGGCTCGGTGACCCGGGCCTCGCCGATGCCCGGGAGGTCGGCGAGCGCCCGGAACTCCGAGGCCATCGCCACCCAGCGCGGGTGCTCGGCGATCACCGCCGGCTTGCAGGCGATCTCGTCACGGACCACGGCGAACCCCTCGTCGGTGGTGACCAGCAGCGTGTAGAAGCCGTCGAAGGTCTCCCCCAGCCGCAGCAGCGCCTTCTCGAGGTCGTCGCCCTCGGCCAGGCACGCCGCCACGAACCGGGCGCCGACCTCGGAGTCGTTCTCCGAGTCGAAGCGCACGCCCTGGCGCTGCAGGTCGCGGCGCACGGTCGCGTGGTTGGAGAACGACCCGTTGTGCACCAGGCACTGGTTCGGGCCCACCGAGTAGGGGTGGCAGCCCTCGGGGACGATCGCGGACTCGGTGGCCATGCGCGTGTGCGCGAGCCCCTGCCAGCCGGTGACCTCGCGCAGCCCGTAGGTGACGGCGAGGTCGGACGGGTGGCCGACGCCCTTGTAGACGACGAGGTCGTCGCCCCGCCCGACGACCAGCGCGTCGGGGGCCGCCGCGGAGACCGCCGCCGCCAGCGCCTCGGCGGCCACCGCCGCGGTCAGCACCGTCGTGTCGCCGGCGCGGGTGGCCGTGACGGCCGGCTGCCCGGGCAGCAGCCCGCCCACCGTGACGTCCAGGTCCCCCGGCGCGCGCAGCACGGACACCGCGCTGTGGCCGGGTGGGTTGCGATGCTCGTCGCCGTAGACCGCGACCCCCACCGAGTCGGGCCCGCGCTCGGAGACACCGCAGAGCATGTCGTCGAGCAGGGCGCCGAGCCTCGGATGGAGCTCGGGGTCGCGGAGGTGCAGACCGATGATGCCGCACATGGGACTCAGCCTTCCTGCGTCGGGAGAGGACCGGGTCGACCTACTCTGGGGAAACTAGTTTGCCTGCGGGGAGACGTCGACCGGAGCGTGCGCCCGGCGCACCGCCCACGTGTAGGCGTCGAACACGCTCACCGCGTAGACGAACAGCCCGCCGGCCAGGCGACCGACCAGCGAGATGTCCGGCGTCGTCAGGTTCCAGGTGATGACGCCGAGCAGCAGCGTGTAGAAGGCGAACATCAGTCCGCGCATCGGCAGGCGCATCAGGACGTGGCCGCAGCCCGGCAGCAGGACCGCGACCAGCAGCACCATCCAGGGACGCACGCGCATCAGGACCCCACCTCCACGGCACCCTCGGCCCGGTCCCCGACACGGGTCAGCGCCGCCACCGCCCGGGTCAGGGCGTCGGGACGCAGGCGCGGGCGGTCGAACACCGCCCGGCGGGTCGAGCGGTAGCTCGCCTGCTCGGCCTCGGCGACCCGCAGCACCACGCGCAGCCCGCCGCGGCCCACCGCGAGCTCCTTGGTCGCCGGGCCGGCGAGCATGTCGGTCGCCGGCGCCAGGACCCCGACCGACGGCGCCCGCCCCGCACCCGCGCAGGAGACCCGCGCCGGGCGGGGCAGGCCGGCGGGCGGCACGAGCTCGTGGGCGAACCCGGAGTCGGGCGACCAGAACTCGGTGCCCGTCGGGCGCAGCAGGACGTTGAGCGTCCCCGGGACGGCGAGCGCCCGGTGCACGACGACCTCGGCCCACAGCACCGGCAGCTTGCGCAGCGCCACCGCGTCGACGATGACCCGCAGCGTCACCGGCCACCCGTCGAGGCGCCCGGTGAGCACCGGGTAGCCGCCCCGCTCGCCGACCAGCCGCGCGTCGTCGAGCAGGGGCACCACGTCGGAGAACAGCGCCCACCGCTGCGCGGCGTCGGCCCGGCGGGCCCGCTGGTGGAGCACCGCGAGGGCGGCGAGCCCCGCGGCGACCAGGACGAGGACGACGACCGTCGTCATCTCAGTACCCCTGCGGCCGCGGGAGGTCCGCGGTGAACTGGGCGCCCCGGCGGACGTACTTGTAGCGCCGCGCCACGAACCAGATCGAGGCGAGCAGGTAGAACGCCAGGATCGAGAGCAGGGCGATGCCGTACCCGAGGAACGTCGCGAAGAAGACGACCGCCGAGAGCGCCAGCAGCGCGATCGCCGGCGCCGGGTGCAGCGGCAGCGTGTAGGCGCGCGCGATCGTGCCCAGCGGCCACAGCTTGCGGAACCGCATGAAGCTCGGGCCCATGAAGCTGTACATCAGCAGCCCCGACAGGATCGAGAAGGTGATCACCGTCGAGAGCAGCGTCGGCTCGTCGAGCACCACCGGGAGCAGCGCGAACGCGATCGCCACCGGCACGAGGAAGACGATCGCCCGGAACGGCGTGTGGTACCGCGGGTGCACCGCGCCGAACCATTCGGGCAGGTAGCGGTCGCGCCCCATCGAGAACCACGCCCGCGAGGCGTCGTTGATGCACCCGTTGGCCGACGCGAGCGTCGCGCACAGCGTGCCGAGCAGCAGGAGCACGACCAGGACGTCGTGCCCGGACACGAGCGCGGCGTCGAACAGCGGGGTGATCGCCGTGCCCAGGTAGTGCCAGGGCAGCGTCCCGGCGCACACGTACCAGGTCAGCGACGCCGCGATGATCAGCGTCATGATCCCGGCGAGGCTGCCCAGCGGCACCGACCGCGGCGCGGAACGGCACTCCTCGGCGGCCTGCGCGGTGCCCTCGATGCCGAGGTAGAACCACATGCCGAACTGGAAGGCGGCGATGACGCCGATCCAGCCGTAGGGCAGCGCGTTCGTCGCGTCGCCGGCGAGGCCCGCGAGGTCCAGCTCGGCCGACGGCGACCACGCCTGCAGCCCGATGAACAGCACCAGGATCGTCAGGAAGGCGAACCCGGTGATGACGAGGTTGAGCGTCAGCGACGCGAACACCCCGCGGTAGTTGAGGAACGCCAGGGCGAGGATCGCGAGCACCGCGAACGGGTACGGCGAGAGCTCCTGTTCGCTGCCCAGCAGCCCGGACAGGGCGGTGAGCAGCGAGCTCAGCACGTTGGCGTTCGCGGCCTCGAGCATCGTGTAGGCGAGCGTCAGGTACAGGCCCACGTTGAACGCCATCAACGGCCCGACGGTGTGCTTGGCCTGGGCGTACTGCCCGCCGGCCGCCGGGATCGCCGAGGTCACCTCGGAGTTGATCATGACGATGCACGTGTACAGCAGGCCGACCACCCAGCAGGCGACCAGCGCGCCGTACATGCCGCCCTTCTCGACGGCGAAGTTCCAGCCCATGAACTCGCCGACGAGCACGATGCCGACGCCGAGCGCCCAGATGTGCATCGGGGCGAGCACCTTGCGCAGGGCGGGGCGCTCGGTCCCGTCGGCGACGCCCGCGGCGGCGGTCGGGGTGGGGGCGTCCTCGGTGGCGCTCATGCCGACCTCACCCCCGCGCCGTCACCGGCCGCCGGCGGCTCCTCGAGCGGGTCCGGGGCGTTGACCAGGGACGACTCGTCGTGCTGGCGGCCGATCCGCAGCAGGTCGGCGACCAGCCAGATCGCGATGATCGCGCTGAGCACCCACGCGATCAGCTCCACCACGGCCACGGCGCTCATGACGTCCTCCCGGGATCGGTGTCGTGCCGGGAGGGTTCGGCGGGGCCGAACCGCTCCTCGACGACCTCGCGGTACTCGCGGAACGACACGCGGTAGACGAAACCGAGGTACAGCGCCAGCAGCACGACCGTGCCGAGCAGCGCCAGGACGTCGATCTCGTACTTGTCGTCGGCCGGCTGGTTGGCCTCGACGCCCGCGGCGATCGTCTCCTCGTCGGCGACGCCCGCGTCGATCATCTTCTGGTACTGCGTGCGCTCGCCGGGCGTCAGCGGCAGCTCGGCCAGGGGCCGGGTGTCGGTCGTCGCCTCGTCCTCGGCGCTGGTGATGTAGGTCGTGGCGAAGAGCGTCACGAAGATCAGGACGAGCACCACGACGGCGTCGAGGAGCTGGCCGCCGACCGACTGCTGCGGGGGCTCGTAGGCCGTGCGCGGCGGGGCGCCCCCGCCGTCCGCGGTCACGACATCCCCCGCTCGCGGGCGGCCCGCTGGGCGTCGAGGTTCTCGATGTCCGGGCGGTAGACCTGGTCGCTGGCCAGGCGGTAGCGGCGGATCAGGGCCGCCGCCGACGCGGTGTTCAGGCCGCCGAGCAGGACGAGCGCGACGGCGAGCACCACGAACAGCCCGGTGCTCGGGACGGTCGGGGCGGAGGCGATGAGGACGAACACCAGCACCACCCACATCGCGACGGTCGCCCCGAGGGCGAGGAGCCGGTCGCGGCGCAGGAGCACCGCGATCCGGTCGTCGAGGCTCTTCATCGGCATGCCTCCTCATCCGGCCACCGGCGCGCTGATCGGGAGCCGGGGCGGCACGTCCGAGGACGGGGCGTCACGGGCGATCCGACGACGTCGTGCGGTCGCAAGCCGTGCTTTGGTCTGCTGTGAGGACCAAGGACGTCGAGGACAATAGGAGACCCACGCCACACCGTGTCAACCCCGTGTGAGGAGGCGGGGCGTCACCCGGTCAGGCCGGGGACCACGCTGGGTCGACAGCGGGGCCGTCGTCGGGGTCGTCGTCGGGCTCGTCCGCGGGCTCGTCGTCGGGACCGCCGTCGGACCCGAAGACGATCGCCCGCAGCTGGCGGCGCGCCCGCTCGAGGTGCGCGCGCATCGCCTCGGCCGCGCCGTCGGCGTCGCCGGCGCGGACCGCCTCGAAGATCGCCTGGTGGTCGCGCAGCGTCTCCTCGACCGGCTCGCGGAACATCAGCAGGTCGCGCGGGCTGAACAGCTCGCCGCGGGCGGTCTCGACGGCGTCGGTGAGGCGGTCGTTGCGGGCCGCGCGGGCCAGCGCGACGTGGAAGCGCGAGTCGGCCTGGCGGAACGCGGTGCGCCCGATGGCGTCGCGCAGCGCGACGAGCGAGTCCTGGACCGGGGCGAGGCTGACCTCGGTGCACCGCTGCGCGGCGAGCGCGGCGGTTTGGGTCTCCAGCGCGATGCGGAAGTCGACGATGTCGTCGATCTCGCCGGCCTGGTCGCGCATCCGGGCCCGCCACGCCTCGGCGGGGCGGCGCAGCTCGGTGACGTAGGTGCCGCCGGTGGAGCCCCGCCGGACCTCGACGTAGCCGTCCTCGCGCAGCTGACGGATGGCCTCCCGGAGGCTGATCCGGGCGACGCCGAGCTGCTCGGCGAGCTCGCGCTCGGCGGGCAGGCGCTCCCCCGGGCTGACGTCGCCGCGGTGGATCCGCATCCGCAGGTGGTCGGCCACCGCCTGGGTCAGCGACGTGGAGGTGACCTGCCGGGCCATGGCCCGACCGTACCGCGCCTGGTCACCCTGCGTGTCGGACTCTTCCGAGGAGCCCGGCGGGCCGCCCGGCCGCGGTGTGACGGGGTTGACACTCCTCCCGGATCCCGGTTGCCTCTCCAATGGTCCTAAGTCCACACCTTGATCCGCCGTCGGCGCGGCAGAGGGAGGCCCGGCATGGGCAGTACTGACACCGCACGCAACGACCTGCGGGAACGCGCCGAGGCCGACGGCATCGAGTTCTTCCTGGCGATGTTCGTCGACCTGCACGGCAAGCCGTGCGCGAAGGCCATCCCGTTCTCGTCCTTCGACCTGCTGATGGACGGCGGCGCCGGGTTCGCCGGCTACGCCGCGGGCGACCTCGGGCAGTCCCCCGCCGACCCGGACGTGCTCGTCGTGCCGGACCCGCGGTCGTACACCCCGCTGCCCTGGAAGCCGGGCGTCGCGGTGCTGCACTGCGACCCGCACGTCGAGGGCAAGCCCTGGCCGTACGCGCCGCGCGTCATCCTGCAGCGCCAGCTCGCCGAGCTCGCGGACAAGCGCGGCTGGGTGTTCAAGACCGGCACCGAGCTCGAGTACAGCCTGCTGCGCCGCCGCGAGGACGGCTCGCTCGAGTTCGCCGACCCGCACGACACCGCGGCCAAGCCCTGCTACGAGGTCAAGGGCCTGACGCGGATGTGGGACCACCTCTCGACGGTGTCGCGGAACCTCAACACGCTCGGCTGGGGCAACTACGCGAACGACCACGAGGACGGCACCGGCCAGTTCGAGAACAACTGGGAGTACTCGGACGCCCTCACCACCGCGGACCGCACGATCTTCTTCCGCTACATGGTCCACATGCTGGCGCACGACGCCGGCATGGTCGCGACGTTCATGCCCAAGCCGTTCAGCACCGTCACCGGCAACGGCCTGCACATCCACCAGAGCCTCTGGACCCAGGACGGCACCGCGTTGTTCGACGACGAGTCGGACTCGCTGGGCCTCTCTCCGCTGGCCCGCCACTACCTGGGCGGGCTCATCGAGCACGGCCGCGCGGTCGCCGGGATCATCTGCCCGACGGTCAACTCCTACAAGCGCATCGGGGTGGGCGCGCCGACCTCGGGCTCGACCTGGGCGCCGGCCTACGTCGCCTACGGCGGCAACAACCGCACGGTGATGCTGCGCGTGCCCGAGGGCGGGCGCATCGAGCACCGCGGCGTCGACGGCTCGGCCAACCCCTACCTCGCCGCCACCGCGCTGCTGGCGGCCGGCCTCGACGGCATCGACCGCGAGATCGACCCGGGCGCGTGCACCGACGACAACCTCTTCACCCTGCACACCGACGAGGTCCGCGCCCGGGGCATCAAGCACCTCCCCAAGACGCTCGACCGCGCCGTCGAGGAGCTCGTCGCCGACGACGTCCTGCGCGCCGCGCTCGGCAAGACCTCGGGCGGCGACTTCATCGACTACTACGCCGCGGTGAAGCAGCAGGAGTTCGACGAGTACCACGCCTCGGTGTCGGACTGGGAGGTCCGGCGCTACCTCACCCAGGCCTGAGAGGACCTCGTTGACGAACAACGGCAGTTCCCGGAGCAACGGCCATCGCCTGTCGGGGTACTCGGCGTGGAGCCTCCTGCGTCGCGGGGCGGTGGGCGGGAAGTGGCCGCGCGCCTGGCGCGAGCACGACCTCGAGTCGTCGTACGACGCGGTGATCATCGGTGGCGGGGTGCACGGCCTGGCGACCGCGTACTACCTGGCGCGCGACCACGGGATGCGCAAGGTCGCCGTGCTGGACAAGGCCTACATCGGCAGCGGCGGGTCGGGCCGGAACACCGCGATCCTGCGGTCGAACTACCTCACCCCGGAGGGCGTGCGGTTCTACGACCGGTCGGTGAAGCTCTACGAGCACCTGGCCGCGGACCTGAACTACAACGTCATGTTCTCCCAGCGGGGACACCTGACCCTGGCGCACAACGACGCGTCGCTGCGGACCATGCACTGGCGCACCGAGGTCAACAAGCTGCAGGGCGTGGACTCCGAGGTGATCGGCCCGGATCGCATCAAGGACCTGGTGCCCTACCTCGACACCTCGCCCGACACCCGCTATCCGATCCTGGGGGCGCTCTACCACCCGCCGGGCGGCATCGTGCGGCACGACGCGGTGGTCTGGGGCTACGCCCGCGGCGCGGACGCCCACGGGGTGCACATCCACCAGCAGACCGAGGTCACCGGCATCGACGTCTCCCACGGGCGGGTCACCGGGGTGCAGACGACCCGGGGCCGGATCGCGACGCCGGTGGTGCTCAACGCGACCGCGGGCTGGGCGACGCTGATCTCGGACATGGCCGGGGTGTCGATGCCGGTGCAGACCTTCCCGCTGCAGGCCGCGGTCACCGAGCCGGTGCGCCCGTTCCTCGACACCGTGGTCGTCTCCGGGACGCTGCACGTCTACGTCTCGCAGACCGACCGCGGCGAGCTGGTGTTCGGCGCGAGCGTCGACCCGTTCGCGTCGTACTCGATGCGGGGCTCGCTGGAGTTCACCGAGGGCATCGCGGGGCACGTGCTGGAGCTCATGCCCGCGCTGCACCGGATGAAGCTGCTGCGGCAGTGGGCGGGGCTGTGCGACATGACCCCGGACTACTCGCCGATCATGGGCCCGACCCCCGTCGAGGGCTTCTACGTCGACGTGGGGTGGGGGACCTACGGGTTCAAGGCCGGCCCGGTGTCCGGGGAGGCGATGGCCGCGACGCTGGCCACCGGGAAGCCCCCGGAGATCATCGCGGCCTTCGGGCTCGACCGGTTCGGCGACGGGCGCCTGGTCGGGGAGAAGGGCGCGGCCGCCGTCGGCCACTAGCGATGTCGTCGTTCCTGTTGCTGCGTGCTGTTCTGGGGTGATCGTTGATGATGCTGCTGCCCTGCCCGTGGTGCGGGCCGCGGAACGCAGGAGAGTTCCGCTACGTCGGCGAGGCCGGACCCCGGCCCGACCCGGCCACGGTGACCCCGGAGCAGTGGCGGCGCTACCTCTACGTGCACGCGAACCCGTGCGGGCCGGTCCGGGAGACCTGGTACCACCGCGCCGGCTGCCGCCGGTACCTCAGCGTGGAACGTGACACCGCCACCAACGACGTCGCCTCCGCGGTCGACGCGGCCACGGGATCGGGAGACGCGCGATGAGCCTGCTGCCCACCACCCGCCGCCCCCGCGAGGCGGCCGCCCCCTCGGCGCGGCTGGACCCCCAGCCCGGCGAGGTGATCGACCGCCGCCGCACGATCCCGTTCACCTGGAACGGCGAGCCGCACACCGCCCACCCCGGCGACACCATCGCCTCGGCGCTGGCCGCGGCGGGCGTGCGGGTGTTCGCCCGCAGCTACAAGTACCACCGCCCCCGCGGGCTGCTGACCGCCGACTACCTCGACCCCGGGGCCTTCCTCCAGGTCGGCGACGAGCCCAACGTGCGCGGCGCGCACCGGCTGGTCGAGGCGGGCATGGACGTGTCGTCGCAGAACACCTGGCCCTCGCTGCGCTACGACGTCAAGGCTGTCAACCAGCTCGCCGGGCGGTTCCTGGCGACCGGCTTCTACTACAAGACCTTCATCAAGCCCGAACCCCTCTGGCCGCTCTACGAGAAGGTCCTGCGCCGCTTCGTGCACGCCGGGTCGATCACCCCGGAGCGGGGCGAGGCGTTCTACGACCACCGCCACGCCCACCCCGACGTCGTCGTCGCCGGCGGCGGACCCGCCGGCATGGCCGCCGCCCTCGCCGCCGCTCGGGCGGGGGCGTCGGTGATGCTGGTCGAGGAGAACCACCACCTCGGCGGGCACCTGCGCTGGGGCGACACCGCCGACCTCGCCGCCCTGGCCGACCTGCGCGCGCAGGTCGCCGCCGAGACCGGCATCGAGGTCCTGCTCGACTCCGTGGTCACCGGGCGCTACGACGACAACTGGGTCGGCATCGCGCAGCGCGGCCTGCCCACCGTGACCGAACGCCTGATCAAGGCCCGCGCCAAGACCCTGGTCGTCGCGCCCGGTCTCGTCGAGCGCCCCTACGTGTTCGCCGGCAACGACCTGCCCGGGGTCATGCTCTCCACCGCGGTCCGCCGGCTGATCAACCTGTACGCGGTCAGGCCGGGGCAGCGGGCCGTGGTGATGAGCGCCAACCCCGAGGGCGACCTCGCCGTCGCCGACCTCGAGCGGGCCGGGGTCGAGGTGGCCGCGGTCCTCGACGCCCGCGAGCGCCGCGGCGTGGTCCGCGCGCACGGGCGGGGCGGGCTGCGCGCGGTCGAGACCAACGAGGGCCACCGCATCGAGGCCGACCTGCTGGTCACCGCCACCGGCTGGACCGCGCCCACCTCGCTGCTCAACCAGTCCGGCGACCGCCCGGTCTACGACCCGCGCGCCGCGCGCTTCGTGCCCGACCCGGCGCGGATGCCCGAGAACGTGCTGGCCGCCGGCGAGGTCGTCGGCGACGCCACGCTCGAGGCGATCATTGAGCACGCCGACGCGGTGGGCCGCGAGGCCGCCCGCCGCGCCGGCCGGATCGCGCGGGCATGGCGCGCGGCCACGCCCGCCACCGACGACACCGGCGACGACCCCGTCGCGATCCCGCCGCTGGCCCCCCTGCCGCACCCGGAGCTGTTCGCGGCCGGCACGGGCGGGTTCGTCGACTTCTGCGAGGACGTGTCGGCCAAGGACATCACCACCGCGGTGGCCGAGGGGTACGACTCGGTGGAGCTGGTCAAGCGCTACACGACGGTCACCATGGGCCCGACCCAGGGCAAGCTCGAGACCGTCAACGCGGTCGCCCTGGTCGCCGCCGCCACCGGCCGCAGCATCGCCGAGACCGGCACCACGACCTGGCGCCCCGTCTACGCCCCGGTGACATTGGGCGCCCTGGCGGGGCGGCCGCACGAACCGGTGCGGTACTCCCCGATGCAGCGCTGGCACGAGCGCCACGGCGCGACCCCGCTGGTCGCGGGGCAGTGGATCCGCCCCGAGCACTACGGCGACCCGGCCGCCGAGGTGAACGCCGTCCGGACGAAGGTCGGGATCATCGACGTCACCCCGATCGGCAAGCTCGACCTCCGGGGCCCGGACGTCCCGAAGCTGCTGAACCTCCTGTACGTCAACAAGTGGTCCAAGCTCGGCGTCGGCCGCGTGCGCTACGGGGTGATGTGCGCCGAGGACGGCGTGGTCATGGACGACGGGGTCACCGGCCGGCTCGGCGAGGACCACTACCTGATGTCCACCACGTCGTCGGGGGCGGCGACGGTGTGGGAGTGGGTGGAGAACTGGCTGCAGACCGCGCACCCCGACTGGCAGGTGCACGTCACCCCGGTGACCACGGCCTACGCCAGCATCAACATCGCCGGCCCCCGCTCCCGCGAGCTGCTCTCCCGGCTCACCGACGTCGACCTGTCCGCCGACGCCTTCGGCTACATGAACGTCCGGCAGGGCTCCGTCGCCGGCGTCGACGACTGCGTGCTGTGGCGGATCGGGTTCACCGGCGAGCTGTCGTACGAGATCCACGTGCCGGCCTCGTACGGGCTGCACGTGTGGGAACGGCTCATGAGCGTCGGCGCCGACCTCGGGGTCACCCCGTTCGGCGTGGAGGCCCAGCGCATCCTGCGTCTGGAGAAGGGCCACTTCATCGTCGGGCAGGACACCGACGGGCTCACCCAGGGGTTCACCGCCGGCCTCGACGGGCTGATCAAGCTCGACAAGGACGACTTCGTCGGCCTCCCCGAGCTCGCCTGGCAGCGCGAGCGCGACGAGCACCCGCACCTCGTCGGGCTGCGGCCCGTCGACGGCTCGATCGTCCCGCCGGAGGCGAGCCAGATCCTCGACCGCGCCGGCGGGATCGCGGGGCGCGTGACGTCCAGCCGGATGTCGCCCACGCTCGGCCGCGCCATCGGGCTGGCCCAGATCGACCGCGAGCTCGCCGCCGTCGGCACGCGCGTCACGGTCCGCCTGCCGGACGGGCGCGACATCACCGCCGAGGTGACCGACCACGTCCACGTCGACCCCGAAGGAGCGCGGCAGCGTGTCTGAGCCGACCCCTCTCGCCCGCGGCCCGGTCGCCGTCTCCCCCGCCGTCGTGCGCGACGGGTGGGAGGTCGACGCCCGGATCGCCACCGGGGCGCTGACCCTCTCCGACGAGTCGCCGCTCGCCAAGGTGCACGTGCGCGCCCCGTTCGACGGGGCGGGCCGCGCGGCCCTCGGTGTCGGCTTCGGCCGCACCGCGCGCGCCGACCTCGGCACCGGCGAGGTGCTGGTCGTCGGCTCCGGGCCCGGCGAGTGGCTCGTGCTCGGGGCGCCGAACACGGCGGGGGCGCTGCGGGCGTCGATCGAGCAGCGGCTCGCCGGCACCGGCGAGTTCACCACGGTCCTCGACCTCACCCACGGCCGCGCCCTGCTGCGCCTGCAGGGCGCCGCGGCGGCGGCCGTCCTCGCCGGCGTCTGCGCGATCGACTTCGGTGACGCCGTCACGCCGAACGGTGCCGCGCTGCGCACCTCGCTCGCCGGCGTGGTCACCGACATCGTGCGGGACGACCGGCAGGGCGTCCCCTCCTACCTCCTGCACGTCGAGCGCTCCTCGGGCCAGTACCTCGCCGACACCCTGCTCGACGCCGGCGGCCCGTCCGGGCTCGAGGTCACCGGCTTCCGCGGCCTCGCCTGAGATCAGTCGTCCACGAACGCCACCGCCCGGGCCGGCGCCGCGCTGGTGCCCGGCAGCTTGATCGGGAAGAGGCCGACGGTGAAGCCGGTCAGCGGCAGGGCGCCGAGGTTGGTGATCTGCTGGACGATGAACGCCTCCTTGTCGCGGATGGCGAAGTGGCCGTCCCAGATCTGCGACGGGTCGCCGGTCTCCTCGAAGGCGCGGCGCATCACGGGGAACGGGCGGTCCCAGGCCATCGCGTCGGTGCCGAGGATCGTGGCGCCGCGGGAGGTCAGCCAGCGGGTGCTCTCGCCGGTCATGCCCGGGTAGTCGAAGTACTCCGGGTCGGCGACGGTGTACCAGTCCTCCTGCCCGGTGCGCAGCAGCACCGCGTCGCCCTCGGCGATGTCGCGGCCGGTCGCCTCGACCGCGGCCTCGAGCCCCTCGATCGGGATGGCCGTGCCCGGCGACACCCATGCGCGCAGATCGAGCACCATGCCGGGCCGGAAGAGCTCGTCGAGGCCGATGTCGGACAGCGTGCGCGCGGGCCGGCCCTCGATGCGGTTGCCGCTGTGCAGCGGGGCGTCGACGTGCGTGCCGCAGTGGGTGTTCATGTCGGTGAGCAGGTCCTCGCCCCAGCCCTCGCCGTCGGGGAGGTCGGAGGGCTCGCACCCGAAGATCGAGGTCATGCGGTCGAGCCCGCCGGACTCCGGGCGGAGGTACTCGATCTTCGGCGCGATCACGGTCTCGAGCGCGCGGAACGACTCGTGGACCTGCGCGCGCCGCTCGGGGTCCATCGTGCGGGTGAGGTCGATGAGCGTGGGCATGCGGGTCCTCTCAGAAGCCCGTGCGCAGACGGGTCACGGGGGGCGCGGGGCGCACGGTCTGGGACGTCTCCCCCAGCACCGACGAGCGCAGGGAGACGACGTCGCCGGGCCGGAGCCAGCCCGCGAAGTCGGCGATGTCGGGGGTGTCGACGTGCTCGAGCAGGCAGCCGCCGGGCACCGTCCCCGAGCCGACGACGTCGCCGGGCAGGAGCTCGGTGCCCCGCGAGACGTAGGCGAGGATCTCGCCGAACGACCAGTCGGCGTCGGCGAGCGAGCCGCGGGCGACCTCGGTGCCGTTGACCGCCGCGGACACCTCGACGGGGAAGCGGCCGTCGGGCGCCGCCCCGAACTCGTCGACGGTGACCAGGGCGGGCCCGAGCGTGATCGCGCTGTCCTTGGCCTTGCCCATCCCGATGCCGTGGGCCATGTCGCGGATCTGCAGGTCGCGGGCGGACCAGTCGTTGAAGAAGGTGAGCCCGACGATGTGGCTCGCGGCGTCGTCGGGGTGCAGGTCGCGCCCGCCGCGCCCGATGACGGCACCGATCTCGAGCTCGAAGTCGAACTGCCCGCAGCCGGGTGAGATCGCGACATCGTCGTGCGGGCCGACGACCGCGGCGGGGTTGCCGAAGTAGAAGGCGGGCGTCTGCGACCACACCTCGGGGAGCTCCGGCGGGCGGCCCAGCGCGCGGTAGCAGCCGCGCAGGTGGTCGAGGAAGCAGAGCGCGTCGCGCACGGCCGGCGGTCGCGGGACGGGCGCGAGCAGCCGCACCGTGTCGAGCGGCCGCACCTCGGCGGGGTCGGTCCGGGCGGTCTCGCCGGCGGCGGCGAGGCGCTCGCCGTCGTCGCCGAGCAGCGAGATCAGCGTGGTCCCGGCGCCCAGGCCGTGGACCTTCTCGCCCTCGAGCAGGCCGGTGCGGGGACCGTCGCCGGCGTCGTAGGTCACCCACTTCATGCGGCACCTCCTGCGGTGCTGGTCGTCGCGGGGACGGGGGCGTCCGTCGCGGGGGTGGTGCTCGGGAAGCGCGGGGCGGTGAACAGCAGCACCACGGCCACCGCGAGCAGGGCGACGGCGCCGAGCAGCGGGGCGGTGTAGCTCCCGGTGGCGGCGCGCAGGGCCGCCATCAGCAGCGGGCTCGCGCCGACCCCGAGGGTGAACACGGCGTAGAAGACGCCGAACATCCGGCTGTAGGCGGCCATGCCGTAGTAGCGGGCGACGAGGTAGCCGACGACGTCGACCTCGGCGCCCAGCGCCAGCCCGACGCCCACGGCCGCTGCGCCGGCGAAGGTGGGCCCGCCGACCACGAGCGCGACGTAGCCGAGCGCGGCCACGAGCAGGACGCCGACCATGACGCGCGGGGCGAAGAAGCGGTCGACGAGCAGGCCGCTGATGACCCGCCCGACGATCACCGCGATGCCCACGAGCCCCGCGGTGGCGGCCGCCGACGACGCGGCGACACCGGCGTCGCGCAGCAGCGGGACGAGGTGCACGGTCAGGCCGCCGACCGCCACGGAGATCGCGAGGAAGGCGACCGCGAGGCGGGCGAAGAGCGGGGTGCGCAGCAGGAGCGCGATGCGGAACGTCTCCCGGGGGCCGGTGGCGGCGGTGACCGCCCGGTGGCGCGGCATCAGCACCAGCACGAGCAGGGCGCCGACGAGGATCGCGACGCCCAGGATCCGGTAGCCGCCGCGCCAGTCCTCGGCGATCTGTCCCCCGAGGATCTGCGGAACGGCGAACGCGACCAGCCCGGCGCCGCCGAGCGCGATGCCGAGGGCGAGGCCCCGTGCGCGGTCGAAGCGCTCGTTGACCGTGCGCGTGAACGACACGGCCGTCGAGGCCGCGGCGAGCACGTACATGCCGATCCAGACCGCGAGGTAGCCGGCGAACGACGGCCCGCTCGCGGACAGCAGGAAGTAGGCGCCGGCGAGCACGACCAGCGAGATCACGCCGGGCAGGCGCACGCCGAACCGGTCGACGATCACGCCGACCAGCGGCGAGGTGAGGATCGTGATGACGGCGCCGACCAGGGCCAGCGACGACAGCTGCGAGCGCGACCAGCCGAACTCGGCCTCGAGGGCCGGGATGAACAGGCCGTTCGTGTAGAAGGGCATCACGGCGACGCCGGTGCCGATACCGACGGTGGCCGCGGTCAGCGCGGCCCAGTGCCGGCGCAGCTCGCCGACGGGGCCCGGCGACGGTGCGGGCGGTGCGAGGGACATCCAGGCTCCTCGATGCGACGTGAATCCGTACTCAGGTACAAGTTCGGGGACGGACGCTAGAGCGCCGCCACCGACGAAACAAGACCCGAGTACAACTTCGTGTGTGCTCGTGGTGTACTGGAGGCGATGAATCTCGACACCGCGCCGACGATCCGTGAGCTGGTGGCGGATGCGGGCGCCACGCCCGGGCCGCCGCCGTCCCGCCGCACCCGCGGCCGCCACGAGCGCCGCGACCGCATGTTCGAGGCCGCGGTGGAGCTCTTCGTCGAGAAGGGCTTCGACGAGACCTCGATGGACGACATCGCCGAGCGCGCGGGCCTGGCGCGGACCACGGTGTTCAACCACTTCCCGCGCAAGGTGGCGTTCCTCGAGGAGTGGACCCTGCGGCGGCGCCAGCGCGCCGCGGAGTCGTTCCGCGACTCCGACCGCACCCGCCAGCCGGCCCGCGTCCTGCTCGGGAGCTACTTCCGCGCGCTCGCCGCGGTCAACCTCGAGACCCGGGTGGAGACGTCGGCCATCATGCCGCTCGGCGTCCGCCAGACCGACATCCTGCTCGACCACCCGCTCTCGCGGGACCTCGCCGAGCTGCTCTCGGAGGCCGAGACGGTGCTCGCGCCGTCCGCGACGCCGACGCAGGTCGGGCGCCTGCTGGCGCTGGGCTACTTCTCGGCCGTGACCCGCTGGGTGGCCGTCGAGCCGGAGCCGTTCGACCTCGCCGCGGAGCTCGCGGCCCTCCTCGACACCGTCCTCGACGGGGCGCTGGCGGGCGAGGGTCCGCCGTCCTAGCGGCCCTTGATCAGGCGCTTGGTGGAGCGGCGGAACGCCCACACGACGACGAGCGCCATGACGGCGGTCAGCGGCATGCCCGTCACCACCTTCGCCACGGCGAGCCAGCCCGTGGCGTCGGCGAGGTAGAGCGTCTGGTTGACGGCGAACCGGCCGGCGAACACGACGGCGGCGAAGCCCGTGGCGACGTCGTGCGCGCGCAGGGTCCGGCGGTCGTCGCGCCAGGCGTACCGGCGGCCGTGGAACCAGCTCCAGGCGAGCCCGGTCAGCGGCCGGCGCGCGACGAGCGAGACCACCAGCGCGACCGTCGCGACGAGCGCGGCCCAGATGCCGACGAGGAAGAAGTCGCGCGGCGAGCCGGTCCAGACGGTGATGGCGCCGGCGATCGCCACCCCGATGATGCCGCCCGACGCGGCGAGCACCTTCTCCTTCCGCACCGCGAGGCGGTAGACGGCCAGGGCCACGGCGGACGCCAGCGCGACGGCCGTCGTGGTCAGGAGCGGGAACCAGGCGTTCGCGACGGAGAAGACGATCGCGGGAATGTTCGTGTACAGGAAGCCCTGCCAGCCGCCCAGCTGCGCGAGGATCGCCGCGCCCGGCGAGGCGGGCGGCTGCGTGGTGGCCGGCTCCGGCGTGGCGACCGGCACCGGAGCGGTGACGGCGTCCTGCTCCTGTCGGGGGCGCAGATCCATGGTCATGTCGTCCCTCCCCGGGGCGCTGCGGTGTGCGGACCCAGGGGAAGGTGTGCCGCGGCGGCACCCTCAAGGCGGTGTGGCCGGGGTCACCCGCCGCCCAGGGAGCTCCGGTAGGCCGCGAGCGCCGCGCGCGTGTCGGCGGCCGCGAACACGCCGGCGAACTCATCGACGCTGCGGGCAGCGCCCTCGGCCAGCGACGTGCTCTGCCAGGTCTCGAACAGCCGCTTCTGGGCCGCGACGACGGTCCGGGTGTGGCCGGCGACCCGGTCGAGCAGCGCGGTGACGGCCGCCTCGAGCTCGTCGGGGGCGACGGGCCGGGCGCACAGCGCGGCGACCTGCGGGGCCTCGACCCCGTGGACGTCGCCGGTCAGGATCATCTCCTTCGCGTGGCCGAGGCCGACGAACTGCTGGAGCAGGGCGGCGTCGATCACCGAGGGGATGCCGAGCCCGACCTCGGGCAGCCCGAAGCGGGCGCGGGTGGTGACGACGCGCAGGTCGGCGGCGAGCGCCAGCTCGAACGCCCCGCCCAGACAGTGCCCGTCGACCGCGCAGATCGTCACGGCCGGGACCGTCCGGACGGCGGCGAGCAGGTCGCGCAGGGCGGTGATGAACGAGCGGGCCGCGTCCGGGCCGTCGAGGGCGAGGAACTCGCCGATGTCGACACCGGCGCTGAACGCCCGGTCGCCCGCGCCGCGGAACACCACGGCGCGCAGGTCGCGGTCGTCGAGGAGCCCGGTGACCTCCTCGATGTCGACGCGACGCAGTGCGTTGAGCTTCTCCGGCCGGTCGAACGTCACGTGCAGGACGTCGCCGATGCGCTCGGTGCGGACCATGCCACTCTCCCCGTGTCTTCCCGAGCCCGTCGCCCCCGCGCATGATGGAGCACGGAGGGGGGTCGTCGTGTCCGACGAGGAACTGATCGTCGCGTTCGCCCTGACGCGGCTGGACCACCCGGGCCTCGACCTCGACGAGGTCGCCGCGCTGCTCGTGCGGCGCCTGGGCCCGGAGAGCATGGTCGACTTCGCCGCGCAGAACCTCGCCGACCGCGGCGAGCTGCGCGGCACGCTGTTCGACACGGCCGTCGAGCGGGTCATGCGCGTCGTGCTGGCGCTGCGGGACGCGGCCGACTGAGACGTCCGGCACAGCTCCTTGAGCGTGCCGCGGCGGCACACCGTCGCATGGGTCGCATGACACGGACGGCCCCCACCGGCACCCGCCCACGGCTCCGCGACGTCGAGGAGTTCTTCGCCGACCCGGAGTTCGCCCACGCGACGGTCTCGCCCGACGGCACCCGCATCGCCTACCTGGCCCCGGCGTACGGCCGGACCCAGGTGTGGGTCCGCGGGGTCGACGAGGAGCACGAGCAGGCGGTCTGCGTCACCCACGACGCCCGCCGCGGCGTCAAGAACTACCACTGGACCGACGACGCGCGCTGGCTGCTCTACGAGCAGGACACCGACGGCAACGAGG
Organism: Actinomycetospora rhizophila; assembly: GCF_042657905.1. NCBI lineage: Bacteria > Bacillati > Actinomycetota > Actinomycetes > Pseudonocardiales > Pseudonocardiaceae > Actinomycetospora > Actinomycetospora rhizophila. Next base: position 222,518 of record NZ_JBHSKG010000010.1, read on the forward strand.
ACTGGCACCTGTTCCGCGTCGACCTCACGGCGCCCGGCGAGCCCGCGGTCGACCTGACCCCGCTCGCGCCGGGCTCGCGGGTGACCGGCGTCCAGCCGTTGCCGTCACGCCCCGGGCACGTCCTGGTGTGGATGAACCGGCGCCCGATGTTCTTCGACGCCTTCCGCGTCGAGGTCGCCACCGGCGAGACGACCCTGCACCACGAGCAGCCCAGGACGGGGGCCAGCTACCTCGTCGACCGGGAGGGCCGGCCGGTGTTCCTCACGGAGCTGACCGAGGACGGCACGCACGAGTTCTCCGCGGTCGACCCCGAGACCCTCGCGTCGCGCCTCCTGCGCCGGGTCGGCGGCCCGGAGCACCCGCTGGGGGTGTACCCCCAGATGGCGACCCCGGACGGGACGGGCCTGCTGCTCGGCCTCTACCAGGACTCCGACGACCTGCGCCTCGTGCGCGTCGACCGCGAGACCGGCGAGGAGACCGTCGTCGCCGCCGTCGAGGGACGGAGCGTCGACACGATGGGGCTGCACTCCGCCCTCCTCCCGTTCGTCGTGGCCGAGAGCGCCCGCACCGGCGAGGTGTTCGCGGTCCGCTTCGTCGGCGACCGGCCGCACATCGAGGTGGTCGACCCGGCCTACGCCGACGTCGTCGCCACGCTCGACGGGCTGGCCGAGGGCGTGCTGCACTCGCTGTCGTCCGACGAGTCGGAGCGGTACTGGATCGCGAGCTTCGTCCACGACCGCGAGCCGGGCGTCACCTGGTTCCACGACCGCACCACCGGTGAGAGCCGCCTGCTGTTCCGCATGTTCTCCCACCTCGACCCCGACGAGCTCGCGCCCGTGACCCCGGTGCGGTTCGGCGCCCGCGACGGGCTCCCGCTGCACGGGTTCCTGACGCTGCCGCTCGGGCGGCCGCTCGAGGGGCTGCCGCTCGTGCTGGTCGTGCACGGCGGACCGTGGGCCCACGACTCCTGGCACTACGACCCGGAGGCGCAGTTCCTGGCCAACCGCGGGTACGCGGTGCTGCACGTCAACTTCCGCGGCTCCACCGGCTACGGCCGGCGGCACATCACCGCCGCGATCGGCGAGCTCGCCGGCGCCATGCACGACGACCTCGTCGACGCCGCCCGGTGGGCGGTCGCGCAGGGGTGGGCCGACCCCGGGCGCATCGGCATCTACGGCGGCTCCTACGGCGGCTACGCCTCGCTGGTGGGGGTCACCGTCACACCGGACCTCTTCGCCGCCGCGGTCGACTACGTCGGCATCTCGGACCTGGCGAACTTCATGCGCACACTGCCGCCGTTCGCGCGGCCCCACCTGACCAACAACTGGTTCCGCTACGTCGGCGACCCGGACGACCCCGGGCAGGAGGCCGACATGCTCGCCCGGTCCCCCATCACCATGGTCGACCGGATCCGGACGCCCTTGCTCGTCGCGCAGGGCGCGAACGACGCCCGCGTCGTGCAGGCCGAGTCCGACAACATCGTGGCGTCGCTGCGCCGGCGCGGGGTGCCGGTGGAGTACCTGGTCGCCGAGGACGAGGGCCACGGATTCGCGAACCCGGAGAACCAGTTCCGTCTGTACCGGGCGATCGAGCACCATTTCGCCCAGCATCTCGGAGGAGACCGTCTCGACCCCCGTCTCCGGAATCACTGAGGAGTCCAGCGTGCAGGTCGCCATCCCGCTCTTCCCCCGGTTCACCGCCCTCGACGCGGTCGGGCCCTACGAGGTCCTCCAGCGGCTGCCGGACGTCGAGCCGGTGTTCGTCGCCGAGCAGCGCGGGGAGGTCCGGACCGAGAACGGGTTCCTCGGCATGGTCGCCGACGCGACGTTCGCCGAGGTCCCGGCCCCGGAGGTCGTGGTCGTGCCGGGCGGGCTCGGCACGCGCGTGCTGCTGGAGGAGAACCCGCTGCTCGCGTGGCTGCGCTCGGTGCACCCGGGGACGCGCTACACGACGTGGGCCTGTCAAGTTGTCTGTGTAAGTTGATCTATGGGTCGGTCAGCTGAGGTAGGGGCCGATGCGGTCGGGGTAGGCCAGGGCGAGAGCGCCGAGGGCTTGTTTCCAGCCGAGCACGGTGCTGCCCT
>NZ_JBHSKG010000011.1:0-206815 GCF_042657905.1 Actinomycetospora rhizophila
GTCACAGCGGAGGGGAAACGCCCGGACCCATCCCGAACCCGGAAGCTAAGCCCTCCAGCGCCGATGGTACTGCGACCGACAGGTCGTGGGAGAGTAGGACACCGCCGGAACACCCGACCACCCCCACCACCCCCACACAAGAAGGGGCGAGACTCCCACCGAGCCTCGCCCCTTTTTTCGTGCTCCTCGACCTCCGCTGTGCGGACCTCCGGGTTGCGGCAACCGGCCCAAGAACGGCGCCGGGCCGGCCGGCAGTTGTCCCCACCCGCGCACACCGTCCACAGCCCGTCATTCGGCGCTCACGCCTTCCCGTGACTCACGGGGAGGCTTCTCGCAGCGGACCGGGGAATCGCCTCGGCGCGGAGCGAGCGGAGTGCGACGTGAACGAGACGATGGTGACGGTGACGGGCAACGTCGCCAGCGACGTGATCGCCAAGCGGGTCGGCAACAACCAGGAGCACCTCCTCGTGACCTTCCGGGTGGCGAGCTCGGAGCGCCGGTACGACAAGGCGTCGGACACCTGGATCGACGGCGGCCGCTTCACGGCGTCCGTGACCTGCTGGCGACGGCTCGCCGAAGGGGCGCGGGTGCTCGTCAAGGGCGACCCCGTGGTCGTCACCGGACGACTGTCGGTGCGGGAGTTCGAGGTCGAGGGGCAGCGGCGGTACATGACCGAGATCGCCGCGACGGCGGTCGGGCCCGACCTCGCGCGGTGCACGGCCACCGTGCAGCCCTGGCGGGCCGCCACCGCGGCCGACGGCGTCGAGGGCGCGCCCTCCGGGACGGACGAGGCCGGCATGCGGCCGGTCGGGGCAGAAGCGTCCGAGGACGCGGACGCAGCACCCGGGGCCGGAGGCGCCACGGTGGAGGCCGCGCGGCCGCTGGGAGGACGCGACGTCCACGAGCGGTCGGAGGCCGAGGAGGCGACGGGGGAGGGGGCGACGGTCACCGGGATCGCCGCAGGAGAGCGCCGTCGGTCCGGCACCGGGCGTGTGAGCGCCTGAACCGCCCCGGGGCCGGTGGGCGCCGAGTCGTGGCAACTACCATCGAGGGCGTGGCTGAGTTCATCTACACCATGAAGAAGGTTCGCAAGGCCCATGGTGACAAGGTCATCTTGGACGACGTCACGCTGAGCTTCCTGCCCGGCGCGAAGATCGGTGTCGTCGGCCCCAACGGCGCGGGCAAGTCGAGCGTTCTGAAGATCATGGCCGGACTCGACCAGCCCAACAACGGTGAGGCGTTCGCCGCCCCGGGGGCGACGGTCGGCATCCTGCAGCAGGAGCCGCCGCTGAACGAGGAGAAGACGGTCCTCGGGAACGTGCAGGAGGGCGCCGGCGACGTCGCCACCAAGCTCGCGCGCTACAACGAGATCGCCGAGCTGATGGCCACCGACTACTCCGACGAGCTGATGGAGGAGATGGGCGGCCTCCAGGAGGACCTCGACAACGCCGATGCGTGGGACCTCGACTCGCAGCTCCAGCAGGCCATGGACGCGCTGCGCTGTCCGCCCGGCGACGAGCCGGTCACCCACCTCTCCGGCGGTGAGCGTCGTCGTGTCGCGCTCTGCAAGCTCCTGATCAGCAAGCCCGACCTCCTGCTGCTCGACGAGCCCACCAACCACCTCGACGCCGAGAGCGTGCAGTGGCTCGAGCAGCACCTCGCGAGCTATGAGGGCGCCGTCCTCGCCGTCACCCACGACCGGTACTTCCTCGACAACGTGGCGGGCTGGATCCTCGAGCTCGACCGCGGCCGGGCGATCGGTTACGAGGGCAACTACTCGGTGTACCTCGAGAAGAAGGCCGACCGGATCGCGGTCCAGGGGCGCAAGGACTCCAAGCTGCAGAAGCGCCTGAAGGACGAGCTCGCCTGGGTGCGCTCCGGGGCCAGGGCACGGCAGGCGAAGAGCAAGTCGCGTCTGGCCCGCTACGAGGAGATGGCGGCCGAGGCGGAGAAGACGCGGAAGCTCGATTTCGAGGAGATCCAGATCCCGCCAGGCCCCCGCCTGGGCAACGTGGTGGTCGAGGTGAGCCACCTCGACAAGGGGTTCGACGGCCGTGTGCTGATCAAGGACCTGTCGTTCTCCCTGCCGCCCAACGGCATCATCGGCGTGATCGGCCCGAACGGTGTCGGCAAGACGACGCTGTTCAAGACGATCGTCGGGCTCGAGAAGCCGGACTCGGGCGAGGTCCGCGTCGGCGACACGGTCAAGCTGTCGTACGTCGACCAGGGCCGCGAGGGGCTCTCCGGCACCGACAACGTGTGGAAGGTCGTCTCCGACGGGCTCGACTTCATCCAGGTCGGCAACGTCGAGATGCCCTCGCGGGCGTACATCTCGGCGTTCGGTTTCAAGGGGCCGGACCAGCAGAAGCCGGTCAACGTGCTCTCCGGTGGCGAGCGCAACCGCCTGAACCTCGCGATGACGTTGAAGCAGGGCGGCAACCTGCTGCTGCTCGACGAGCCGACGAACGACCTCGACGTCGAGACCCTCTCGTCGCTGGAGAACGCGCTGGAGAACTTCCCCGGCTGCGCCGTGGTCGTCTCCCACGACCGCTGGTTCCTCGACCGCGTCTGCACCCACATCCTCGCGTGGGAAGGCACCGATGATCACCCGGCGTCGTGGTTCTGGTTCGAGGGCAACTTCGCCGACTACGAGGAGAACAAGATCCAGCGCCTCGGCCCCGACGCCGCGCGCCCGCACCGCGTGACGCACCGCAAGCTGACCCGGGACTGAGGACCCGGACGCGGTGGAGGGGTCGGCGCGGCAGCCCGCGGTCCACGGGCTCAGCGCGAGCGCGATCCTCGCGGTGGCCGAGGGCCTGCGGTGGGCGGACCCGCAGTTGAGCGTCGCACTGGCCGAGCACGTCGCGCGGTCGGCGGGGGACGACGCCGACGCGCGGGGTGCGGCCGAGCGGTCGGCGGTGCTCGCGCTCGGACAGTCGGACCGGGCGGCCGCGCTGATCCTCCGCGCCCTGCCGCTGCTGCGCGACGCCGAGCGCGAGGCGCGGGGTGCCGACGCGGCGGTGCTGCGGTGCGAGCTGGCCCTCGCCGCGGTGCGCTGCGAGGAGGTCGACGGTGCGGAGGCCCTGCTCGAACCGCTCGCCGGCGGCCAGGTACTGTCCCCGACGGTGCGCGCGGACGCCCTGGTCGCCTGGGCGGCCGCCCGCGCGGCCCGCGGCGATGTCCCCGGGGTCGACGCCGCCGCCCGCCAGGTCGAGGACCTCGTCGGCACGCCGACCGACGACGTCCGCCGGCTGGCCGTGGCGCGGTCCCGGGCGCACGCGCGTCGTGTCGGCGGGGACGCCACGGGCGCTCTCGCCGTCCTGCGCGATGCCGTCACCGGCGAACCCGGCGTCGACGGCGGACGGGAAACGGCGATGCTCGTCGCCGACCAGGTGGAGCTGCTCGCCGAGCTCGGCCGCGCGGACGAGGCCCGGGAGACTGCCGCGCCGGCCCTCGCGGGGACCCCGCAGACCACCACGGCGCTCGCGGTCGGGAGAGTGCGGTGCACCCTCGCCGGGCTCGTCGCCGTGCCGGCCGGAGACCTCGACACCGCCGCGCACCTGGCCCGCGAGGCGGAGGCCGACCTCGTCGCGCGCGGCCACGAGGCCCAGGCGGCGGAGGCGATCGAGGTGCTCGCCGAGGTCGCCGCCCGCCGCGGGGAGAGCCGCCACGCGCTCGACGAGCTGCGGCGCGCCCACGCCCACGCGACCGCGGCACGCGAGGAGACGACCCGGGCCCGGATCGCCCTGGCCGTGGCCCTCGCGCGAGCCGAGGACGCGCCGCCCGCGACCGGGTCCGGCGAGCAGGGCCCGGCGGAGCCCACCGAGGCGCAGCCGGCGCCCGACGCCGATCCGCTGGCCGCCGTCCGCGCGTCGTTGGCGGCCCTCGGCACCCCGGGCGGGGATGTCGGGGCCGGGCCGTCGCCGGCCGATCTGCTGAGCGCAGCGCTCGCCGCGACGGAGCTCGGGTCGTTCGAGGAGCTCACCACCCGGAGCGCGGAGCCTTCCGCCGGTACCGGTGGCCCGCCCTCCGAGGCGCCGGCGCCGGAGGAGGCACCCGATCCGGCACCCGAGCCGGCACCGCGTCGTCGGCGCGCGCGGTACCGCGACGACGAGGACCCCGGCGCGGCGCTCGCGGCGGCCCTGGCCGCGGCACGCGAGGGTGGTCTCGAGGCGTTCACCGCGACGGCTGCCCCGTCCGCGAACGGTGACAGCACCCGGGACGGCGCCGTCGACGCGGGCCATGACGACGGACGGGGCGACTCGGCGGCGGAGGCGCGCAGCCGGCGCCTCGCCCGGGCCCGCGCGCGGTGGGAGACGAGCGAGTCGCTGCTGCCCCGGCGCCCGGAGCCGCCCGACGGGCGCGGTGAGGTGCCCGTCGATGCCGAGCCACAGGGGCCCGACCAGCACCTCGCCCGGGGCCACGCGGACGACGGCGAGCGGCACCGTCGTCGCCGGGACCCCCTGGAGCAGCCCGTCGGTGGGGGGCACGGCGGCCTCGCCGACGACCCCGCGCCACGCCGCAACGGTCACGGTGCCGTCGGCGGCGGCCAGGTCATGCGCGGCGCGCCGGCCCCGGGGGAGACCGTGCGCGTCGACGGTGCCCCGCGGGCCGGCGGGAACGGCCGGCCGGGGAGCGAGGGCGGGGCCCGGGAGGACGAGCCGCGGACGGTCGCCGGCCGGTGGGGCGAGGCGCTGGGCACCGGGACCTCGAGCTCCGCCGCGGACGACGAGTACCGCCGGGAGCTGGCGTTGACGCTGGTCGACCTGCTCGCGGAGTACGAGGCCGCCCCGGAGCCGGCCGCGCCGACGACCCAGGTCGTGGGCCGACCGCCCGCCACGAGCGCGGAGCCCCGGCCCGGGGCTGCGCCGCCGGCGCCCGGCACACGCAACGGGGTGCCGTCGGCGCGGCGGGCGGACGATTCCGGCCCACGCCTCGCCGACCTGCTGGCCGACGCCATGGACGCGTACCACTCCGTCGACCCCGGCGCGGCCGTCCGCCGCGCGCGCCGCTGAGGCCCCCGGACCGGTGCCGTGACGCCGACGTCCGGGCGGCCGGGGACGGCGAGCGGATCGTTATGGTGGCGGGCGTGGACGCCCGGAGGAACGGCGACGATCCCCATGCCGCGCGGGTAGCGGCTCGACGGCCCCTGGCCCCCGGGGGCGCGGCATGACGACGGGCACACAGCCGGTCGCCACGTCCGCCGCGGTCGACGGGTGGCCCGGCGACCGCGGGCTCCTGCGCACGGTGGCCGCGGAGCACAGCCCGCCGGACTCGGCGCTGGGCGAGCTCGCGGTGGCCTACTTCGACCGCGTCCCCGACGGCGAGCTCGTCGCGGACCCCAAGGACGCGCTCGCCACGGTGCGCGCGCACCGCAGCCTCGCGCGGCTGCGGGTGCCGGGGAAGCCGGTCACCGCGGTGCTCGACACCCCGGGCTCGGCGGGGCGGATCTCGGTGCTCGTCGTCACCGACGACATGCCGTTCCTCATCGACTCGGTGCTCGCCGAGCTCGACCGCACCGGCGCGAGCGTGCACCGCGTCGTGCACCCCGTGGTCGTCGTGCGCCGCGACGTGCGCGGCGAGCTGCTCGACATCCTCCCGCTCGCCGACCCCGCGGCCCCGCCGCCGGGCACGGTCGCCGAGTCGTGGATGAACATCGAACTGGGTGACCTCCCGGGCTCCGACCCGGCGCGCGACCTGGCCGCCGACCTGCACGCGCGGCTCTCGAGCGTGCTCACCGACGTGCGCGAGGTCGTCGAGGACGGCGACCGGATGAACTCGGCGGCCCGGGCGCTGGCCGACGAGCTGGACGGCGCGGGCGGGGACGCCGAGACCGCCGACACGGTCGCCCTGCTGCGGTGGTTCGCGCAGGGCAACCTGATCATGCTCGGGTACCGGCGCCAGGAGCTCGTCGACACCCCGGACGGGCCTGCGCTGCGCGGGGTGCTCGCGACCGGTCTGGGCGTGCTGCGGCGCGACAGCCTCGTCGCCCGCACGCTCACCGCGAGCCCCGACAGCGTCAGCCCCGCCGGCACCGGCGCCGACACGACGTCCCGGCGGCTGCTCGTGCTGACCCGGGCGAGCGCCCGCTCGACGGTCCACCGCCCGGAGCACCCGCTCTACGTCGGGGTGAGCATCTTCGACGAGGACGGGCGCCTGGTCGGCGAGCACCGCTTCCTCGGCATCCTCACCGTGGCCGCGCGCCACGCCGACGTGCTGGGCATACCGGTGGTCTCGCGCCGGGTGCAGGAGGTCGTCGTCGAGGCCGGGCTGCCCGTCGACTCGTGGTCGGGGCAGCGGCTCCTCGAGGTGCTGCAGACCTACCCGCGCGCCGAGCTGCTGTGCACCGACCGCGCGTCGCTGGAGGCCACGGCCACCGGCGTGCTCGACCTCGCCGAGCGCCGCCGCGTCCGGCTGTTCCTGCGCCGGGACCCGTTCGGCCGCTACTTCTCCTGCATGATCTATCTGCCGCGCGACCGGTACACCACCGCGGCGCGCCTGCGGATGCAGGACGTGCTGATGCGGGAGCTGCGCGGCACCGACCTCGAGCACACGGCACGGGTGACCGAGGACCAGCTCGCGCTGCTGCACGTCACCGTGCACACGGGCCGTGAGGACCCGGTGTCGCCCGACCTCGACACGCTCACCGACGAGCTGGCGGAGGCCGCCCGCACGTGGTCGGACCGCCTGCGCGAGGCGGCCAGCGGCGAGGAGCGGGCGATCATCGCGGCGATCGGCGAGCCGTTCGCCGAGGCCTACAAGGAGGACTTCGGGCCGGAGCGCGGGCTGCTCGACCTGCGGGTGCTGGACGGCCTCACGCCGCAGGGCGCCGAGGGCGCCGAAGGCCGCGACACCGCGGTGCGGCTCTACCACCCGACCAACCCCGACGCGGGCGACCGACGCCTCAAGCTGTACCTCGCGGGGCGCCGCGCGACGCTGTCGTCGGTGCTGCCGGCGTTGCAGTCGCTGGGCGTGGTGGTGGTCGACGAGCGGCCCTACGGGGTCACCCGCGGCGACGGCGTCGCGTGCTGGATCAACGATTTCGGCCTGCGGCTGGGTGACGCCGCGACGGTGCCGCCGGGCACGGAGCACGACCTCACCGAGCGGTTCGCCGAGGCGTTCGACGCCGTGTGGAGCGGGCTGGCCGGCGCCGACGGCTACAACGCGCTGGTCGTGCGGGCGGGCCTGACGTGGCGCCAGGCGGCGGTGCTGCGGGCGTTCTCGCGCTACCTGCGCCAGATCGGCAACGCCTACGGGCAGAGCTACATCACCGACGTCGTCGGGGCGCACCGCGACGTCGCGGTCGGGCTCGTCGAGCTGTTCGAGGCCCGCTTCGACCCCGCGCTGGACGACGACGAGCGCGACCGCCGGGTCGCCGAGGTCGACGGCCGCGTCACGGCGGCCATCGCCGAGGTGACGAGCCTCGACGCGGACCGCATCCTGCGCTCGCTGCTCGGGGTGGTGCGCGCGGTGCTGCGCACCAACTACTTCCGCCGCGACGAGCGCGGCGCGGCGCGGCCGTTCCTCGCCCTCAAGCTCGACCCGGCGCAGGTGCCCGGCGTCCCGGAGCCGGCACCCGCGATCGAGACGTTCGTCTACTCGGCGCGCGTCGAGGGCGTCCACCTGCGCTTCGGTGACATCGCCCGCGGCGGTCTGCGCTGGTCGGACCGTTTGCAGGACTACCGCACGGAGATCCTCGGCCTGGTCAAGGCGCAGGCCGTGAAGAACGCGGTGATCGTCCCGGTGGGCGCCAAGGGCGGGTTCGTCGTGAAGCGCCCCCCGGTCCCGACCGGTGACGCCGCCGCCGACCGCGACGCCACGCGCGCGGAGGGCGTGACCTGCTACCGGATGTTCATCTCGGGCCTCCTGGACCTCGTCGACAACCGCGAGGGGCACGCCGCGCAGTCGGCGATCCTGACGCCGCCGGACGTCGTGCGGTACGACGGCGACGACCCGTACCTGGTCGTCGCGGCCGACAAGGGCACGGCGACGTTCTCCGACATCGCGAACGGCGTCGCCGTCGACTACGGGTTCTGGCTCGGCGACGCGTTCGCCTCCGGCGGGTCGGTGGGCTACGACCACAAGGCCATGGGCATCACCGCCCGCGGCGCGTGGGAGTCGGTGCGTCGCCACTTCCGCGAGCTCGGGCGCGACGTCGCGAGCGACGAGGTCACCGTCGTGGGGGTCGGCGACATGTCCGGCGACGTCTTCGGCAACGGGATGCTGCTCTCCGAGCACCTGCGGATCGTCGCGGCGTTCGACCACCGGCACGTCTTCCTCGACCCCGACCCGGACCCCGCGGTCTCGTTCGCCGAGCGCAGCCGCCTCTTCGCGCTGTCACGGTCGTCGTGGGCCGACTACGACTCCTCGCTGATCAGCGAGGGCGGCGGGGTCTTCCCGCGCACGATGAAGGCGATCCCGGTGTCGCCGCGCGCCGCCGAGGTGCTCGGCATCGAGGCGGGCGAGCTGGACCCGCCGTCGCTCGTGCGCGCCGTGCTGCGCGCCCCGGCCGACCTGCTGTGGAACGGCGGCATCGGCACCTACGTCAAGGCGTCCACCGAGACCCACGCCGACGTCGGGGACAAGAGCAACGACGCGGTGCGAGTCGACGGCGACGAGCTGCGCGTCGCGGTGGTGGGCGAGGGCGGCAACCTGGGGCTGACCCAGCGGGGCCGCATCGAGTACGCGCGCCGCGGCGGGAAGGTCAACACCGACGCCATCGACAACAGCGCGGGCGTCGACTGCTCCGACCACGAGGTCAACATCAAGATCCTGCTCGACTCGCTGGTGGAGCGCGGCGAGCTGGCGCCGGCCGAGCGCGACGAGCAGATCGCCGCGACCACCGACGAGGTCGCCGACCTGGTGCTCGCCGACAACGTCAGCCAGAACGAGGTGCTGGGGGTGTCGCGGTCGCACGCGGCGCCGATGGCGCACGTGCAGGAGTCGCTGGTCGCCGACCTCGAGGCGCGCGGCCGCCTCGACCGCGAGCTCGACGTCCTGCCCAGCACCGAGGAGTTCGCGGCCCGGCAGGCGGCGGGGGAGGGCCTGTCGAGCCCGGAGCTCTCGACGCTGATGGCCCACGTCAAGCTCGACCTCACCGACGCCCTCGCGGCGTCCGAGGTGCCCGACCTCGAGGTCTTCACCCGGCGCCTGCCGTCCTACTTCCCGGCGGTGTTCGCCGAGCGCTACCCGGAGGCGGTGGCGGCGCACCCGCTGCGCCGCCAGATCGTGACGACGATGCTGGCGAACACCGTGGTCGACGGCGGCGGGCTGACCTACGTGCACCGCCTCGCCCAGGAGGTCGCGGCGACGCCGGGCGACGCGGTGCGCGCCTACCACGTCGCCACCACCGTGTTCGGGCTCGACGTGCTCGCCGACGACATCGCGGCGGGCGACCGGACGCTGCCGACACTCGTCGCCGACCGGCTCACCCTCGCCCTGCGCCGCCAGCTCGACCGCGTCGCGCGCTGGTACCTCACCCACCGGCCGCAGCCGCTGGCGATCGGCGCGGAGGTCACGCGCTTCTCGCCGTGGGTGACGCGCCTGGCGCCGCGGGTGCCCGACCTGCTGCGGGGCCGGGAGGCCGAGGGCCTCGCGGAGCACACCCAGGCGTTCGTCGACGAGGGCGCACCCGTCGAGCTGGCCCGCCGCGCCGTCGGCGGCCTCTACGCGTTCGGCCTGCTCGACGTCGTCGAGATCGCCGAGTTCGCCGAGCGGGAGCGCGGCGGGCTGCGTGAGGACGACGGCGAGGTCACCGACGACGAGATGTACGCGGTGGCCGAGCTGTACTACGCGCTCTCCGAGCACCTCGGGTTCGACGCACTCCTCACCGCGGTCGCCGGTCTCGAGCGCTCCGACCGGTGGCACGCGCTCGCGCGGCTCTCGCTGCGCGACGAGCTCTACTCGTCCCTGCGCGCCATCACGCTCGACGTGCTCGCGGACACGGGCTTCGACGAGTCGGCGGACGAGAAGATCGAGCACTGGGAGCAGGCGAACGCGTCGCGGCTGATGCGGGCACGCTCCGCGCTCGCCGAGATCGCGAAGGTCGGTCGCGCGGACCTCGCGACCGTCTCGGTCGCCGCCCGCCAGATCCGCAGCATGGTCCGCTGAACCCGAGACACCCCGGAGGAACGCGCGTGGCGCCCTACGTCAACGACGTCGCGGTGCGCTGGTCTGACCAGGACGCCTACGGGCACGTCAACCACGCCCGCGTGGTGACGCTGCTCGAGGACGCCCGGACCGGCCTGCTGTTCGACGCCGCGACGAAGGCGGGCGTCGCCGCCTTCGAGGCCGGCCTGCTCGTCGCGTCGCTGGAGGTCGCCTACAAGCGCCCGATCGCGTGGACGCCCGCCGGCGTGCGCGTGGTGATGACCGCGCAGGACGTGCGGGCGGCGTCGTTCCGCGTCGCCTACCGGCTGCTGCTGCCGAACGGTGCCGGCGACGGGTCCTTCGACGAAGCCAAGCCCGCCGTCACCGCCAGCACCCAGCTCGTGCCCTACGACCTCGCCACCGAGCGCCCGCGCCGCCTGACCGCCGAGGAGCGGGAGTTCCTCGCCGGCTACACGACGTGAGCCTGGTCGTCCCCGCCGCGGCCGACCGCGCGGCACTCGCCGACGTCGTCGCCCGCGTGGTGCGGCTCGACCCGGCGGCGGTGGTGCGGCTGCGCTCGGCCGGGACGGGCGTGGCGCTGTGGGCGGGCACCCCGTTCGCGGTGCTCGTCACGACCGCGGCGCCGGGCCGGGTCGACCCCGCCGACGTCACGGTGATGGCGTCCGACCTGCTCGCGGCGCTGTCGGTGGTCGACGCCCCCGAGGTCGACCCGGGCCGGGCGGTCGACGACCGCTGGCGCGGCGACCTCCCGGGCGAGGTGGGCTGGGAGGTGGTGGGGGAGATCCCGTCGGCGGAGATCGACGCCGTCGTCGCGCGCGCCGATCCGGCGGGGCTCGACGCGACGGCGTGGGAGGCCGGCGGCGTGCGCGTGCCCGCGCGCTGCGCCGTCGCCGTGGCGGGGATGGGCTGGCCGGAGGGCGGCGCGGCGGTGCGCGTGGCGATCTCGGGCGACGGGGCGTGGATGCGCCTGGAGCTCGGCGGCGCGGCGATCGTCCGCCACCGCCGCCCGGCCCTCACCGTCCTCATGTGAGCACTTTCCGGGGCTATAGCGCCGGAAAGTGCTCACATAGGTCAACCCAGGTGCTTGCGCAGGAAGTCGCGGGTGGCGCTCCAGGCCTTGAGGGCCTGCTCGGGGTCGTAGGTGCCCAGGTGGTTCTCGTCGTTGAAGAACGCGTGGTCCGACGGGTAGATCCGGAAGTCCGGGGTGACGCCGGACTCGGCCTCGATCCGCTCGGCGAGCTCCTCGACGGCGTCCGGCGGAGCCATCTCGTCCTCCTCGCCGAAGTGGCCGAGCAGGGGCGCCGAGAGGTTCGCGAAGCTCGGGTAGTCCTCACCGAGCACGCCGTAGAACGGCACCGCCGCGCCGATCCGGTCGCCCTGCTGCGCGGCGAGCACGAGGACGAAGCCCCCGCCCATGCAGAAGCCGACGGCGCCCACCTTCTCGCCGACGACGGCGTCGTGGCCGAGCAGGAAGTCGACGGCGCCGGCGAGGTCGGTGGCGGCCTGCTCGACGGGCAGGTCCTGCATGAGCTTGCCCGCCTCGTCGGCGTCGTGCGTGGTGGCGCCGCCGTAGAGGTCGGGGGCGAGGGCGACGAAGCCCTCGGCCGCGAGCCGGTCCGTGACCTCGGCGATGTGGGACGTCAGGCCCCACCACTCCTGGATCACGATGACGCCGGGCCCGGAGCCCGACTCGGGCAGCGCCAGGTAGCCGTGGGCGGTCCGGCCGCCCGAGGGGAAGCTGACGTTCTGCAGCGGGTTGTCCGGCATCCTCACCAGGCCTTGTTCATCATGCTGGTCGCGGCCATCTCGAAGTACTCCCACATCTGGCGGCGCCGCTCCTCGGGCAGGTCGGCCTCGTCGACGGCGACGCGCATGCAGCGCAGCCACGCGTCGCGCTCGAGCGGGCCGATGGGGAACGGGCCGTGCCGCATGCGCAGGCGCGGGTGTCCGCGCTGGTGGGAGTAGGTCTGCGGGCCGCCCCAGTACTGCTCGAGGAACATCAGCAGCCGCAGCTCCGCCGGGCCCAGGTCCTCCTCGGGGTAGAGGGGACGCAGGACCGGGTCGTCGGCGACCTGCTGGTAGAAGCGGTGCACGATCGCCGCGAACGTCTCGTGCCCGCCCACGGCCTCGTAGAACGTCTCGGGGCGGCCGGCCTGTGGTGCGCTCACCCCACCACGGTCCCAGATCCGCTCGCCCCGGGTGGCACCAGACCGGCGCCGGTCAGACCGCGGGGGTGCCGGGCCCCGCCACGCCGGGCCGCCCCGCGAACGGGTACGGCGCCGGCACACCCGATGCGTCGAGCTGGGTCTTGATCTCCGCGGCGACGGCGCGCTGCACGGCCCACTGCTCGCCCGGGCGCGTCTTGATGGTCAGGCGCATGAGCACGCCCTCGGCGGTGACGGACTGGACGCCGAGCATCTCGGGCGGCGCGATCACCTTGCTCGCGATCTTGGGCTCGGCGCACTCCGCGTTCGCGGCCCGCTCGGCGATCTCGAGGGCGTCGTCGACGTCGGCGCTGTGCCCGACGGGGATGTCGACGACGGCGACCGAGTAGCCCTGGCTGGAGTTGCCGACGCGCAGCACCTCGCCGTTGCGGACGTACCAGACGGTCCCGGCGATGTCGCGCAGCGTCGTCACCCGCAGGCCGACGGCCTCGACGGTGCCGGTGGCCTCGCCGAGGTCGACGACGTCGCCGACGCCGTACTGGTCCTCGAGCATCATGAAGATGCCGGACAGGAAGTCGCGGACGAGGTTCTGGGCGCCGAACCCGATCGCGACGCCGACGATGCCCGCCGAGGCGATGATCGGGGCGAGGTTGACCCCGAACTCGCCCAGGATGAGCACGAACGCGACCCCGTAGATCAGGATCGTCGAGAACGACCGCAGGACCGAGCCGATCGCCTGCGCGCGCTGCGTGCGGCGCTCGACCATCAGCGGGGCGGCGTCGCGCAGCGTCCGCACGGCACGGTCGCGCAGCGGGCGCAGCAGCGCCGGGACCCGCCCCTCGCGCGCCCCGCTGGTCAGCCGCGCGATCGCCCGGTGCACCGCCAGGCGCAGCACCACCGCGACGATGATGATCAGCACCACGACGACGAGGTGCGTGAGCAACTGGTCGGCCGAGCGGGAGAGCCAGTCGGCGCGGGTGAGCTCGTAGACCCGCTGGCACAGCGAGCCCGCGTCGGAGGCGCACGCCGGCGGCTGCGAGGGCAGCGAGAGCGGCGAGGAGAAGTCGACGGCCGGACCCGGCGCGGGGGTCGGGGTGGCCGGCGGGGTGCTCGGTGGCGGCGTCGGCAACGGCACGGTCACGTTCCCCGACGGTAGAGCACGTCCCGGCCGGCCCGTCGGCCTCCCGGGCGGTCCCCGGCGACCACCCGGTGACACGCCGGTGACGCGCCGATGCGTTCGGTGAGAACACAGGTGCGATCGGGCCCGTTGTGTGGTCGACTAGGGCCAACTCGGCGGGAGGTGGTCGTGTGCACGAACGACAACCCGGCAGCGTGACTCCGCTGGTCAGCGAGGTCCCGCCCACCACCGCGCCCCGCGGCGCGTCCGACCCTCCCGATCCCGTCCCCGAACTGACCGTCGCTCCCCCTCTCGCTCTCGACTCCCCGGACGATCCCCCCGCCCCGCCGCCGTCGCCGCCCTGGGGCCGCCGCCGGGTCCTGCTCCTCAACGCCACCTTCGAGCCCCTCACCGCGCTGCCCCTCCGGCGCGCGATCGTGCTGCTGGTCTGCGGCAAGGCCGAGGTGGTGCACGGCGACGCCGCCGGGCTGGTCCTGCACTCGGCCACCGGCTCGGTCGAGGTCCCCTCGGTGATCCGGCTCCGCAGCTACGTCCGGGTGCCCTACCGGGCGCGGGTGCCGCTGACGCGCGCGGCGCTCATGCACCGCGACCGCTTCCGCTGCGCCTACTGCGGCGGGCGCGCGGAGACCATCGACCACGTGGTGCCCCGCAGCCGCGGCGGCACGCACACCTGGGAGAACTGCGTCGCCTGCTGCGCGCGGTGCAACCATCGCAAGGCCGACAAGCTGCTCGCCGAGCTCGGCTGGCCGCTGCGCACCATGCCGACCGCGCCCCGCGGGCGGCACTGGCGCCTGCTCGCCGGCCTTGTCGACGCCGACCCGCTCTGGCTGCCCTACCTCGGGGAGACCGCCGCCTGACGCGGCCCGCGCCCCGGCCGTACGGCAGCATGGGGCAACCGTGAGCGATCTCCACGAGCTGAGCGCCCTCGAGACCGCCGCCGCGGTGCGACGCGGCGACATCACGGCCCTCGAGGCCGTCGACGCCGCCCTCGCGCGCGCCGAGCGCCTGGGCCCCGCCCTCGGCGCGTTCACGCTGCTCACGCCCGAGCGCGCCCGCGACGCGGCCCGGGCGCTCGACCGCGCGGGCGGGGAGGGCGCCGGCCCCCTCGCCGGGGTCCCGACCGCCGTCAAGGACCTCACGGCCACCGCCGGCGTCCCGACGGGGCGGGGCTCGGTGATCTACGACGGGTGGGTCCCCGCCCGTGACGACGACGTCGTCGGCCTGCTGCGCGGCGCCGGGACGATCAGCATCGGCAAGACCGCGGTGCCCGAGTTCGGGCTGCCCTGCTACACCGAGCCCGCCGTGGGACCGCCGGCGGTGACCCCGTGGGACCGCTCGCGCTCGGCCGGTGGCTCGTCGGGCGGGGCGGCGGCCGCGGTCGCCGCCGGCATCATGCCCGTCGCCCACGGCACCGACGGCGGCGGTTCGATCCGCATCCCCGCTTCGGCGTGCGGTCTGGTCGGCCTCAAGACCACCCGGGGGCGCGTCCCCGCCGGCCCGGCGGGCGGCGACCCGGCGGGGCTCTCGGTGCACGGCCCCCTCGCCCGGACGGTCGCCGACGCCGCCGCGCTGCTCGACGCCATGGCCGTGGCTGCGCCCGGGGAGCCGTTCGTGCCGGCGCCGCCACCGGCGGGCGGCTACCTCGCGGCCCTGTCCGCGCCGTCGCCCCGGCGGCGGATCGCACTGGCCGTGGACGCGCCGCTGGACGGTGTCGCGGTCGACCCCGCGTGCCGTGCCGCCGCCGAGGACGTCGGGGCGCTGCTCGCCGAGCTCGGGCACGAGGTCGAGCCGGTGTCGCTCCGCCTGCCCGACGAGGGCGTCGACGCGTTCCTGACGCTGTGGACGGTGCTCTCGCTGGGTGACCCCGTCGACCCCGCCGACGAGCCGCGCCTGCAGCCGCTGACGCGCTACCTGCGATCCCGCGGTCGGGAGGTCGACGGGATGGCGGCGATGGCCGCGCTGCACACGGTCCAGGTCGTGACGCGCGCGCTCGTCGCGGAGCGCGCGGCCCACGACGCCGTCCTCACCCCGACCGTGGCGCTGCCGCCGCGCCCGGTCGGGTGGTTCACCGAGACCGGCGATCCCGCCGACGACTTCGCCCGCCAGATCGCGTTCACGCCCTGGACCGCGGTCGCCAACCTCACCGGCGAGCCCGCGATCTCGCTGCCGCTGGGGTGGTCCGACGGTCTCCCGATCGGGGTGGCGCTGCGCGGACGGCGCGGCGAGGAGTCGGTGCTGCTCGGGCTGGGCGCCGAGCTCGAGGCCGCTCGTCCGTGGGCCGACCGGCGTCCGCCCGAGGTGTGAGGACGTCTCCTACGACGGGACGTCGTCGAGCCGATCCACTACGGTGCTGCGCGTGAGCCCGATGACCACCTTCCTGCTCTACGGCGTGACCTCGATCGGGGGGATCGGGCTGATCGCCGCGATGACCCTCGTCCGCCCGTCGTCGCGTGGCGCGCGCTACCGCTCCGGCGACGCGTGGGACCACGAACCGCTGTGGTGGATGGGCAACCCCCGAGGCTCGGGCGTCGCCGGGCCGACCGTCGAGGCCGTGCCCGCCGGCGCGGCCGCCGAGCACACCGCCCGAGGAGGCGCTCGTGGCACGTGGTGAGGTCGTCCCGGCCGGGCAGGACGCGCCCGGCGAGACCACCCGACTGACCAGCGGCCCCGGTGTCCTCGAGGACCCGGTCTCCGGGCAGGCGCGCGTCGCCACCGCCTCCGGGCGGATCTCCGAGGCGACCGACGTGCTGGCCGAGGACTCGCGCACGCCGTTCTCCGCGTCCCAGCTCTCGCGTCTCGACGAGGCCCTGACGCTGGCCTCCCGCGAGTCCGGGCTGCTGTTCACGCTGTGGGTGGGCGCGCTCGGCACCCGCTCGCGGGAACGCGCCGAGGAACTGCACGCCTCGCTCGGCGACAGCGCCGCCGAGGCCGTCGTCGTCGCGGTGTCCCCGGGCGAGCGCGTCGTCGAGATCGTGACCGGCGCCGAGTCGAGCCGCCGCATCGACGACCGCGGCGCCAAGCTCGCGGTGATGAGCATGGTCGCCTCGTTCAAGGAGTCCGACCTCGTCGGCGGCATGGTCGAGGGCATCACGATGCTCGCCGACCAGGCGGGCCAGGCGCACTAGGTGCCTTCGGCATGTGAGCACTTTCGCGTGCCATAGCACGCGAAAGTGCTCACATGCGCGAAGCGCACCTCAGCCCCGGTCGAACTCCCGGGCCGCGAGGGCGCGGACCACGCCGGCGCGGCCCTCGGTGACCAGGCGTCGCAGGGCCGGCGGGTGGTCGCCCGCGAGCCAGGCGTCCGCGGCCTCGACCGTCGCGGGCTCGACGGCCCAGGACGGGAAGAGGCCCTGCACCATCGGCTGCGCCTGCTCCGACGAGCGCCGCGCCCACACCTCGTCGACGACCGCGAAGTACTTCGCCACGTAGTCGGCGAGCAGCGCCTGCTGGGCCGGGTGCGAGAAGCCCATGATGATCGCCGAGTTGATGGCGTTGGGCAGGGTGTCGTCCTCGACCGCGCGCCGCCACGCCTCGGCCTTGGCCTCCGGGGTGGGGATCAGCGCGCGGGCCCGCTCGGCCATGCGCCGCCCGGTGGCGGTGTTGTCGCGCGCGTACTCCTCGTCGATCTCCGCCTCGCCCGCGGCGCCGTGGGCGACGAGCGCGTGCAGGAGCCGCCAGCGCAGGTCGGTGTCGACGGTGAGGCCCTCGAGCGGCGCCGACCCGGAGCGCCACCCGGCGAGGGCGTCGAGCGCCTCGGGGGTGAGCACCGACCCGGCGAGCGCGTTGACGATCGCGAGCTGGTGGTCCGAGCCCGGGTCGGCGTGGGCGAGCTCGAGCAGGCGGGCGACGAACGTCGGCCACCCCTCGGCGACCGCCCAGGCCGGCTCGGCGTACGACGCGAGCGCCGTCTGGGCCTGCAGCAGCAGCCGCTGCACGACGCCGACCTCGGACTCGGCGGCGATGCCCCCGGTCACCAGCGTGACGAAGTCGCGGGCGCGCAGCTCGGCCTCGCGCGTCATCTCCCAGGCCGCCGACCAGCACAGGGTGCGGGGCAGCGGCTCGGCGATGTCGCCGATGCGGTCGATCAGCGTGGTCAGCGAGCGCTCGTCGAGGCGCATCGTGCAGTAGGTCAGGTCGTCGTCGTTGACGAGCACGAGCGCGCCGGCCTCGACACCGATCAGCTCGGGCACCTCGGTGCGCTCGCCGCTGACGTCGAGCTCGACGCGGTGCTGCCGGACGAGCTTGCCCGATCCGTCCTCGCCGTAGATCCCCACCGCGAGGCGGTGGGTCCGCAGCTCGCCGGCGCCAGGCCGCGCCCCGCCCTGCACGACCTCGAACGCCGTGTACTTGCCGTTCTCACCGACGCTGAACGACGGCGCGAGCGAGTTGAGCCCCGTGGTGCGCAGCCACTGCGCGCTCCAGCCCGACAGGTCGCGGCCCGACGCCTCGGTCAGCGCGCCGAGCAGGTCGTCGAACGTGGCGTTGCCGTAGGCGTGGCGCGAGAAGTACAGCCGCAGCCCGGACAGGAACTCCTCCTGCCCGACGTACGACACGAGCTGCTTGAGCACCGAGGCGCCCTTGGCGTAGGTGATGCCGTCGAAGTTGACCTCGACCGCCTGCAGGTCCGGGATGTCCGCGGCGACCGGGTGGGTCGAGGGCAGCTGGTCCTGGCGGTACGCCCACGACTTCTCGACGTTGGCGAACGTCGTCCACGCGTTGCGGTACTCGGTGGCCTCGGCCTGGCTGACGACGCTGGCCCAGGTCGCGAACGACTCGTTGAGCCACAGGTCGTCCCACCAGCGCATGGTGACGAGGTCGCCGAACCACATGTGCGCCATCTCGTGCAGCACGGTCTCGGCGCGGCGCTCGTAGAGGTAGCGCGTGACGCGGCTGCGGAAGACGTAGTCCTCGAGGAACGTCACCGCGCCCACGTTCTCCATCGCGCCGGCGTTGAACTCGGGCACGAAGAGCTGGTCGTACTTGTCGAACGGGTAGGGCACGCCGAAGTTGCGGTGGTAGAAGCCGAAGCCCTGCTTGGTCTCGGTGAACAGCCGGTCGGCGTCCATGAACTCGGCAAGGCTCGCCCGGCAGTAGATGCCGAGCGGGATCGAGCCGTGCTCGTCGGTGTAGGTGTCGGTCCACTTGGCGTACGGGCCGGCGACCAGCGCGACCAGGTAGGTCGAGATGCGCGGCGTCGGCGCGAACACGTGCCGCGTGACCCCGCCCGCCTCGGACGCCTCGGCGGCCGCGCCGTTGGCGATGACCTCCCAGCTCGACGGCGCCGTGACCGCGGCGGCGATGGTCGCCTTGAGGTCGGGCTGGTCGAAGCAGGCGAACATCCGCTTGGCGTCGGCCGTCTCGAACTGGCTGTACAGGTAGACGCCGCCATCGACGGGGTCGACGAAGCGGTGCAGGCCCTCGCCGGTGTTCATGTAGCGGCAGTCGGCGTCGACGACCAGCTCGTTGTCGGCGGCGAGGTCGGGGAGCTCGATCCCCTTCTCCTCGTCGTAGGCGGCGACGTCGAGCGGCCTGCCGTTGAGCACGGCCGAGCACACGCCGGCGGCGACGATGTCGATCCAGCTCGACGCGCCGGGCTGTGCGCAGCGGAAACGCACGGTGGTGATCGACCGGAACGTGGACTCGCCGGGTCCGCCGGTCGCCGGGTCGGTGAGGTCGAGGTCGATGTCGTAGGAGTCGACCTCGAGCAGCTCGGCGCGCGTCGCGGCGTCGTCGCGGGTCAGGTTCGGGGCAGCCACGGCGCCACCCTACGACCGCGGACGCGGAGCGCAGCGGAGCCGGACCATCGCAGCTCCGGGAACATCACAGCCCATCGCCGGGGTTGCCGTGGATGAGGACCTCCGAGAAGGGAACCCGCCGTCATGGCAGACAAGACCCGCGTCGACTTCTGGTTCGACCCGCTGTGCCCGTTCGCCTGGATCACGTCGCGCTGGATGCTCGAGGTCGAGAAGGTGCGTGACGTCGAGACGCACTGGCACGTCATGAGCCTGGCCGTGCTCAACGAGGGCCGGGACCTGCCCGAGGAGTACGCCGAGATGATGAAGAAGGCCTGGGGCCCGGTGCGCGTGGCCATCGCCGCGGCGCAGCAGAAGGGCGACGACATCCTCGCCCCGCTGTACACCGCGATGGGCACCGAGATCCACAACAACGGCAACAAGGACTTCGACGACGTCATCGCGAAGGCCCTCGACGAGGTCGGGCTCGACAGCTCGCTCGCGCAGGCCGCGCACACCGACGAGTACGACGAGGCCCTGAAGAAGAGCCACCACGAGGGCATGGACCCCGTGGGCATGGACGTCGGCACGCCGGTCATCCACGTCGAGGGCTCGGCGTACTTCGGCCCGGTGCTGACCCGCATCCCCAAGGGCGAGCAGGCCGGCCAGATCTTCGACGGCGCCCGGCTCCTCGCCGGCTACGAGTACTTCTACGAGCTCAAGCGCACGCGCGACACCGAGCTCAAGTTCGACTGACCCCGCGGGAGGCCGACGCCGGCGTCACATCGACGCCGGCGCCTCCTTCTGCTGGAGCGCGAACAGGCTGGTGTAGCCGCCCGACCAGTCCGGCGGCACCAGGCACGGCCGCGGGTCGTGGTGCGCCCAGCGCGCCCGCTCGCCGCGGACGATCTCCTCGGCGTGGCTCGAGGGCAGCGGGTTCGCGGTGTACGGGAGCGCGTCGGCGGCCTTGTAGACGTTGAGCAGCAGCGGCCGCCCGATCGGCGAGTCGTTGGCCGCGGAGTGGTGCGCGGCCCGGCAGTTGTGGATCGTCACCGACCCCGCGGGGCCGGGCAGGTAGACGGTGCGGTCGACGTCGAGCCCGGCCGCGTCCTGCGGGTTCAGCGCGCCCGCCCAGGCGCCGTCGCCGCCGTAGAGGTCGTACAGCGGACCGTCGTGGCTGCCGGGCAGGACACCGAGCGGCCCCTGCTCCATGCCGCAGTCGTACAGGTACGTGCCGAAGGTCAGCGGCGTGTAGTTGGTGTGCGGCCAGTACTGGATGTCCTGGTGCCACTTGACCTCGGCGCCGCCGCGCGCCCACTTGAAGTTGAGCTTCGAGTGGTGGAAGCCGACGTCGGGGCCGACGAGGTCCGCGGCGACGTCGGCGAGCACGGAGTCCCGGGCGTAGGCCCAGTAGTCCGGGTGCTGGTCGACGGGGCTGGTGACGCGGCGCAGGCGCGGGGCGTCGGCGGTGTGGTCGGGCTCGAGGTCGAAGACCCGGTCGGACGCGGTGAGGGCGCGGCTGCGCTCGACCATCTCCTCGGTGGCAGCGCGCAGGCGTTCCAGCCACTCCTCTCCGATCAGGCGCTCGAGGAGCAGGTAGCCGTCCGCCCAGTACGACTCACGCTGCTCCTCGGTGAGCACCTTCGCGGGTGTGCGCCGGATGTCGTCGATGAGCATGAGGGGCCTCCACGCTGTGTGTCCGTGCTCACACGGTAGGTCACGCGGGCGAGGACGTCGCCCCGTCGGGCAGGCTGGACCCATGGAGACGACGACCGCGACGGAGACGCTGACGAGGCACTGGATCGACGGGGCCTGGCAGGAGGGGTCCGGGTCGATCGCCGTCGTGAACCCGGCGACGGAGCAGACGATCGCGGAGGTGCCCGCGGGCGGCACGGCCGAGGTCGACGCCGCCGTGCTGGCCGCGCGGCACGCGTTCCCGCGATGGGCGGCGACGCCGCTGGCCGACCGGGTCGCGATGGTCCTGGCGATCCGCGAGGGCATCAAGGCGCGCAGCGGCGCGATCGCCGCGTCGATCACCGCCGAGATGGGGTCGCCGACGAAGTTCGCCAACTCGGTGCAGGTCGGCATGCCGATGGCCACCTCGAAGGGCGTGGCCGGGCTCGCGGAGTCGTTCCCGTGGACCGAGGAGATCGGCAACTCGCTGGTCGTCCGGGAGCCGGTGGGCGTGGTGGGCGCGGTGACGCCGTGGAACTACCCGCTGCACCAGGTGGTCGCCAAGGTCGCGCCGGCGCTGGTCGCCGGCTGCACGATCGTGCTCAAGCCCAGCGAGGTCGCGCCGCTGACCGCGGGCATCCTCGCCGACATCACCCGCGAGGCCGGCCTGCCCACCGGTGTCTTCAACGTCGTGCACGGCACGGGCCCCGAGGCGGGTGAGGCGCTCGCCGCCCACCCGGGCGTGGACATGATGTCGTTCACCGGGTCGGTGCCCGCGGGCCGGCGCGTGCAGGAGGTCGCGGCCGGCACCGTCAAGCGCGTCGCCCTCGAGCTCGGCGGCAAGTCGGCCAACATCGTCCTCGACGACGCCGATCTCACCCAGGCCGTGAAGCTCGGCCTGGGCAACTGCTTCATCAACGGCGGGCAGACCTGCACCGCGTGGACCCGCCTGCTCGTGCCCCAGTCGCTGCACGACCAGGTCGTGGAGATGGCCGTGGAGCAGGCGGCGAAGTACACGGTCGGCGACCCCACCGACGAGTCGACGCGCATCGGGCCGATGTCCTCGGAGCGCCAGCGTCAGCGGGTCGAGGAGTACATCGCCACCGGCGTCTCCGAGGGCGCCGAGCTCGCCGTCGGCGGCCCGGGTCGACCCGACGGGCTCGAGAGCGGCGCCTACGTGCGCCCGACGATCTTCTCGGGCGTGCGGCCGGACGCGACGATCGCGCAGGAGGAGATCTTCGGCCCGGTGCTGTCGGTGATGCCCTACGGCGACGAGGACGAGGCCGTGGAGATCGCCAACGCCACCGTCTACGGGCTCGCGGGCGCGGTGTTCGCGGGGTCGCAGGAGCGGGGCCTTGAGGTCGCGAAGCGCATGCGCACCGGCCAGGTCGACGTCAACGGCGGGGCGTTCAACCCGCTCGCCCCGTTCGGCGGCTACAAGCAGTCGGGCACCGGCCGTGAGCTCGGCCGCTACGGGCTCGAGGAGTTCCTCGAGGTCAAGTCGATCCAGCTCTGAGGACCTCGGCCAGGACACGCGCGTGGCTGTGGTCCGTGTCCCTGGTCGCCGTGAGCAGGGTGAGGGGGCCCGTCGTGTCGCGCAGCGAGGCCAGCGCCGACGCGGCGGGCTCCTCCTCGAGCTCCGCGCGGTAGCGGCGGGCGAACTCGTCGTACTTCGCGGGGTCGTGGGCGAACCACTTCCGCAGCTCGGGGCTGGGCGCGACGTCGCGCAGCCACGCGTCGTGGTCGGCGTCGGCCTTCGCGACCCCGCGGGGCCAGAGCCGGTCGACGAGCACCCGCGTGCCGTCGCCGTCGGCCCGTTCCTCGCGCACCCGCTTCACCCGCACGGTCATCCTCGGGGATGGTGCCGTACGTGACGACCGACCGGGGCGACGGGCACCGCGCGCCCGCCGGCGTCGCGGCCCTCGCCGACGCGACCCCGGCGGGGCGCGACCGGCTGGTCGACGGCGTCCGCGCCGCCGCGATCGTCGTCGTGATCCTGTGGCACTGGGTCGGGTCGCTGACGCACCGCGGCGCGGACGGCGTGATCGTCATGCCGAACCCGGTGGATGCCGTGCCGCTGGGGTGGGCGGCGACGTGGGCGCTGCAGGTGATGCCGCTGTTCTTCGTCGTCGGCGGGTTCGCGAACCTGGCCGGGTGGGACGCCGCGGGGCACCGCGCGGGGGTGTTCCTGCGGCGGCGGGCCCGGCGGCTGCTCGCGCCGGTGGGGGTGTGGGTCGTCCTGTGGGCGGGGGTCGAGGTGGTCGCGACGCTCGCCGGAGCGGCGAGCCCGCTGGTGGCGTGGTTCCCGGGCGTGCTGACGCCGCTGTGGTTCCTCGGGGTGTATGCGCTGGTCACGGCCCTGGTGCCGGTGACGGCGGGCCGGCACCGGCGGGCCCCGGCGGCGACCCTCGGCGCGCTGCTGCTCGTGGTGGTGCTCGCCGAGACGCTGCGGCGGGCCGGCGCGCTGCCGGTCGCGGGCGTCATGTCCTCGGCGCTGGTGTGGCTGCTCGTCCACCAGCTCGGCTACCTGTGGCGGGACCATGGGCGAGTGCCGGGCGGGGTGGCGCTGGCGGTCGCCGGTGTCGGGCTCGGGTCGCTCGTGGTGGCGACGGGCGTGCTCGGCTACCCGCGGTCGATGGTCGGCGCGAACCTGTGGCCGACGACGCCGGCGGTCGTCGCCCTGGCCGTCCTGCAGCTCGGGCTCGTGGCGCTCCTCGCCCCCGCCGCGGACCGCCTGCTGCGGCGGCGCCGGCCGTGGCGGTGCGTGGTCGCGGTCAACGCGACGGCGATGACGCTCTTCGTGTGGCACATGACGGGCTTCGCCGCGGTGTTCCTCGTGGTGGAGCACCTCGGGGCGGCGCCGGGTGGGGTGCCGGACGCGGGCTGGGTGCTGGCCCGACCGTTCTGGCTGCTCGCGCCCGCGGTGGTGCTCGCCGGGCTCGTCGCGGTGTTCCGGCGCGCGGAGCTGCGGTAGGGGTCAGGGCACCGCGCGCCAGAGGATCTGCTGGAGATCGTCCAGCCACCGCCGGTAGGACTGGCCCGCCGACGGCGGGTGGTACTCGAGGCCCAGCGACTCGGCGGCCGCCCGCGTGGCGTCCTCGCCCGGGAAGAGCTCGAGCAGTCGCTGCGCCTGGCCCGTCGCCGCCCACACGTCGTCGCGCGGCCACTGCTGCGCGAAGGCCACCAGCCCGCCCTCGACCGACCCGTGGTCGTCGCCCACGTCCTGGTTCAGGTAACCGCTGAAGAGCCCGGCGAGGGCCTGCCACTCCGCGGCCGTCGGGTCGGCGCCGTCGATCCGACGCCAGGGCACCGGGTAGGCGGTGTGCACGTGGTAGCCCTCGGACATGGTCGGGTCCCGGCGCAGCACGACGAGCGACGCCGTGACGTCGTCGATGTCGGCGGCGGTCCCCGCCCACTTGGGTACGTGCCGTCCGGTGACGGTGCCGTGCTCCCACGTGGTCCCGAGCATCGGGCGGGCCGTGGCGAGCCAGGCCCGGACGACGGCCGCGTTGCCGGCGAGGTTCGCCGCGACGGAGTGCTCCGCGACCTCGCGGTCGGTGAAGCTCGACGACTCGATCGACCGGCCGGACGGCGTGACGTCCTGCCTCCCGGGCTGCCAGTCCCAGGCGATGCTGTCGAGGTCGATGCGTGGGTCGGTCACCGCGGCGACTCCGTTGATTCGTGAGGCCAGTCGAGCCGCGTCGGGCCCTCGGGATCGCGCAGGAACCGCTCGAGCTCCGCGAGCCAGTCGCGGATCTGCCAGCCCTCCGCCTCCGGGTGATAGTCGAGCCCGAACTGTCGGACGACGTGCAGGGCCTCCTCCTCACTCGCGGTGCCGTCCAGGATGCGGCGCGCCCCGTCTGCCGCGTTCGCGACCTTCTCCGGCGCGGCATCGCGGCAGAACGCCCGGACGGTGTCCGTCGGCGATCCATGGATGTCCTCGAAGTCCTGGTTGAAGTACGCACCGAGGAGCGTCCGGAGGCCGGCCCACTCCTCGGCCTTCGGATCAATGTCCATGGGTGCTCCTGGATCGCCATGACGGGCCGCGCCGCTCGTTGAGCCTCGTTGGTGGGGTCGGGTCACGGAGGACGCGCTCCACCTCGGCGAGCCAGTCGCGGATCGACCACCCGGCGGCTTCGGGGCGGTGATCACGCCCGAGGGGTTCGAGGGCGCGGAGCGTGTCGGTGTCGTCCGCCGTGCCGTCGAGGAGCGTGGCGATGGCGTCGGCCGCAGCTCGGCTCTCCGCGGGCGCGTCTCGACAGAAGGCGAGGACGACGTCCTCCGGCGACCCCCAGATTTCCGCGAAATCCTGGTTGAAGGACGCCACGAGCAGTTTGCGCAGCGACGCCCACTCCTCCGCGTCTCTGTCGATCTTCACGAGCCTCCTCCGTCACGGCCGCGGGTAGGACGTCAGGATGTAGTAGCCACCAGGTGCGCTCGGGTCTGGTTGCAGCACGACACGAGACCACGTGGCGTCGACGACGTCGTCGACTCCCGTCGCGTTCTTCGGGGCCGAGCGACCGATCGGGTGCCCGTGCTGCCACTCGAAGGGCTCGGCGTCCGCGGGGTACGACCGTAACCACCGTTCGATGCGGTCTCGGTTGGCGGCGATGTTGTCGTGGACCGAGCGCTCCGCGGTCTGGCGGTCGTCGAAGCTGGAGATCGACGTGGGCCGCCTCATCGTGGCCTGGCGGTCGAGGAGCTCCTGGTCGGTCGCCCCGATGTGCGCTCTCTCCGGGTTCAGCGTGTGTCCGCCGGCATCCTCGTGCCGCTGGAGCCCGCCGTGAGGGGCGAGCGGCGTCGACGGCCGCGGGTCCGGTCCGTGCACCGGAAGGTCGTCGAGGCGTCCGAGCTTCGTGAGCCCCTTGCCGCCCAGGGCCGCGGCGATGACGCCGGGGCTGCGGCCGATCGCCTCGTCCAGGCCGCCGGTCCGGTACGAATCGACGACCGGCGCGACGGTGCCCTGGACCATCGCCCCGACGGCGCCGAGCGGGTCGGTGACGGCGGCCTGGGTGGTCTCCCAGGTCCTCGCCCACGTGTCCCCGAAGTCGTCGTCGACGACGTTGACGTGGTCGATGACGCCGCCGACGGTGTCGGTGACCTCGTCGACGACGTCCCCGCCGGCCTTCACCAGCCCGTCCCACGCGTTGCCGTCGGGCGGGGCCGGCGGCGCGGGGAGGAGGCTCGCCAGTCCCGCGCCGGCCGCATCGAGGGCGCGCGCCGCGTCCTCGGCGGCGGTGCGGGCGCGGTCCTCGGCGGCCAGCATGACGGCGGTGCCGTCCTGGTAGGCGAGGCGTCCGGCCTCCCGCGCCGCGTCGGCGGGGGCGCCGGAGCCGACGCCCACGAGGAGCGCCTGGCCCTGCAGGGCCATCCGCTCGCCCTCGAGCCAGTCCTGCTGCGCGCGGCGGAGCTCGGCCGCGAACACCCGCATCGGCGCGACCGCGGCGCGGGCGGCGTCGGCGATGGTGCGGGCGCCGGTGGCGGCCGTCCCGACGTTCGTCGCCGCGAGCACGGCCGCGATCCCCGACCATCCCGCCGTCGCGGCGCGCCCGTGACCCGCGACCCCCTCGCCGAGAGCGGCGATCTCCTGCGCGGCGCGATCGAGGGCGTCGGCGGCCGCCTCGACCGCGCCCGGATCGCCGGGGGGGCCCGGCATCAGTTCCCGCCCAGACCGGGCAGCACGACCGGCGGCGCCCCGGGGACCGCAGGCCCGCCCAGCCCGTCGGCGACGCCCCCGTCGCGGGCGACGTACGTGCTCGCCGAGGCCTCGAGGGACGCGGCCGCGTCGGTGACCCGCCTCGCCGCGGCGCCGCCGGCGCCGTCCAGCGCCTGCCCGAACCGGGACGCGGCCGACGCCAGCGGTTCGGTGCCGCAGGCGCCGGAGGCCGACGCGATGGCCGCCGAGGCCGCCCGGCACGCCGCCACCAGGGCCTCCGCGTCGCCGCGCAGCGCCGCCGCGCCCGCCCGCAGCTCCTCGGGGCGGACGTCGAACCCCTCGCCCGGTGCGGTCACGCGGCCCCCGTCCGATCGTCGCCGTCGACCGGATGTTGGCAGGGGCGCACCGACCGCAGGGTGCGTTCGGGAGAAGTCGGGGTGGCGAGCTACCCCGCGTCCGCGCGCTCGGCGAGCCCGAAGTGCTCGGCGAGCCAGTCGACGCACTCGTGGATGAAGCGCACCCGGTTCTCGGTGCGCTGGATCTCGTGGCCCTCGTCGTCGAAGAGCAGGTAGCGGACGGGCACGCCGGCGGCCTTGGCGCCGTGGACGGCGAGCTCGGCCTCGTGCACGGGCACGTTGGTGTCCCATTTGCCGTGCACGACGAGCAGCGGCGCGCGCAGGTGCTCCATGCGGTGCACGGGGGAGAGCTCGCGCAGCAGGTTGCGGTCGTGGATGGGGTGGCCGTACTCGCCGACCGCGGCGTCGGCGATCCACGGCTCGGTGCGCGCGAAGAACGTCTCGAAGTCGGCCATGCCGCACACGTCGATGCCGACGGCGAACAGCTCGGGGTGGTTCACGAGCGCGGCGAGGGTCAGGTAACCGCCGTAGGAGCGGCCCATCACGGCGACGCGCGCGGGGTCGGCGACGCCGCTCTCGACGAGGTGCTCGACGCACGTGGCCACGTCGCGGATCGCGGCGAAGCGCCCGGCGCCGTTGTCGGCGTTGACGAACGAGCGCCCGAAGCCCGATGAGCCGCGCACGTTGGCCGCGTAGACGGCGACGCCGCGGGCGAGCAGGTGCTGGTAGAGCGGGGTGAACACCGGGCGCTCCTGCGCCTCGGGCCCACCGTGCAGGTAGATCACCGTGGGGAAGGGGCCCGACTGCCCGCGCGGGCGGTAGAGCCAGCCGGGCAGGCGCAGGCCGTCGGGGGTGGTGACGACCTCGAGCGTCGGGTGCACGAGCTGGCCCGGTGACCAGCGCGGCTCCTCCTGCGGGCAGATCAGCGCCGTGGTGTCCGACGAGAGCTCGTGGCACCAGACGGCGGCCGGGACCTCGGGGGACTGGATGCCCATCACCAGCGAGTCGCCGTCGTGACTGAAGACCGCGTGGGTGACGACGTCGCCGGGCGGGGCGTACGCCGAGCACGTGCCGGAGCCCAGGTCGAGCAGGTCGACCTCGCTGCGTCCCTCGACGTTCCACACGAGCGCGGCGAGCCCGGCGTCCTCGGTGAGCGCGAAGCGTTCGAGCTCGGCGTCCTCGCGCTCGGCGAGGACCTCGGGGGTCATGGGGCTCGCGTCGGTGGCGACGTCGACCGCCACGAGGGCGGCCCGCTCGCGCCCGCCGTCGGTGAGCAGCAGCATCTTGGTGCCGTCGGGGGTGAAGCGGCCGGCGACGACGCTTGAGTCGTAGGTGATGGCGACCGGGTGCTCCACGGCGCCCGGGGGACCACCCGGACCGCGCGAGGAGTCGACCTCGTGCCAGCCCTCGGTGCCGTCGAGGTCGACGATGCCGACGTGCCGGGAGCCGCGGCGGCCGCGGCGCAGCAGCACGCGGCGCCGGTCGCGGCTCACGTCGAGGATCTGCAGGGCGTGCCCGGACCCCAGGCGCCGGCGCTGGCCGGAGTCGGCGTCGACCAGCCAGGCCGTCGTCGTCTCGGTGTCCGACTCGGTGATCGCGAGGACCGATCCCGTGTGGGTGAAGCGGTCGAGGGTGACCGCGCCGCGGTCGCCGTCGCCCACGCCCCGCACGGGCCGCAGGTCGGTGCCGTCCGGGCGGACGATCGCGACCTGGGTGCGCTCGCCGCCGTCGGGCGCGGTCTCGACGGCCAGCCAGGCGCCGTCGGGCGACCAGCGCACGGTGGAGACGAGGTCCTCACCGGTGTCGAGCGACCACTCCTCGCCGGTGGCGCGGCGGTGCATCCGCACCTGTGGCCGGCCGTCGCCGTCCCAGACGAACGCGATCGTGGTCCCGTCCGGGGAGGGGCTGGGCGACCAGCAACGCGTCGCGCTGATCCACTCGTCCACCGCCGCACCGTACGTCAGGTGATGCCGTGCGCCTGGAGCCACATCTCCAGGAGTGCGACCTGCCACAGGGCGTTGGCGCCCAGGTTGGTGCGCGACGAGTTGGGGTCGTCGAGCATCTGCGTCACGGCGTCGGGACGGAAGATGCCGCGCGAGGTGGCGGCGGGGTCGGTGAGGGCGCCGCGGACGCGCTCGAGGACCGGCCCGGAGAGCTGGCGGATCGCCGGCACCGGGAAGTAGCCCTTCTTCCGGTCGATGATCTCGTCGGGCAGCACCCCGCGCGCGGCGGCCTTGAGCACGCCCTTGCCGCCGTCGGCGAGCTTGTACTCGGGCGGGCAGGCGCCCATCGTCTCGACGAACTCGTGGTCGAGGAACGGCACGCGCGCCTCGAGGCCCCACGCCATCGTCATGTTGTCGACGCGCTTCACGGGATCGTCGACGAGCATGATCGTGGTGTCGAGGCGCAGCGCCGCGTCGACGGCCGAGTCGGCGCCGGGCCGGCCGAAGTGCTCGGCGACGAACGCGCGGCTGACGTCGTCGTCGACGAGCGCCTCGGGCGTCAGGAGCTGGGCGACCTCGCTGTGCGGGCGGTCGAAGAACGCCTTCTGGTAGGAGTCGAGCGCGCCGTCGCGCGGCACCCCGGCCAGCGGCGGGTACCAGTCGTAGCCGCCGAGGATCTCGTCGGCGCCCTGGCCCGACTGCACCACCTTGATCGACTTCGAGACCTCGCGCGAGAGCAGGTAGAAGGCGACGACGTCGTGGCTGACCATCGGCTCGGCCATCGCCGCGACCGCGCCCGCCAGCGCGTCGTCGGTCTCGTGCTTCGGCACCTTGAACCGGGTGTGGTCGGTGCCGTAGGTCTTCGCGACCAGGTCGGAGTAGTCGAACTCGTCGCCGCTCTGGCCCGCCTCGGCCTCGAAGCCGATCGAGAAGGTCTTGAGGTCCTTCTGGCCCATCTCGGCGAGCAGGGCCACGACGATCGACGAGTCGATGCCGCCGGAGAGCAGCACGCCGACCGGCACGTCGGCGACCATGCGGCGCTCGACGGCGGTGCGCAGCGAGGTCAACGCGGTCTCGGCCCACTCCTGCGCCGACCGCTCCCCGTCGCGGGTGAAGCTCGGCTCCCAGTAGACCCAGTCGTCGGTGCCGCCGTCGGGGGAGACGGTGCGGACGGTCGCCGGCGGGAGCTTGCGCACGCCCTGCAGGATCGTGCGCGGTGCGGGCACCACCGAGTGGAAGCTCATGTAGTGGTGGAGGGCGACGCGGTCGACGTCGGTGTTCAGCCCGCCGCCCGCGAGCAGGGCGGGCAGCGACGACGCGAAGCGCAGGGCGCCGGTGACCTGGGCGACGTAGAGCGGCTTGATCCCCAGGCGGTCGCGACCGAGCACGAGCTCGCCGGTGCGCCGGTCGGCCACGGCGAACGCGAACATGCCCTTGAAGCGCTCGACGCAGGCCTTCCCCCAGCGGTGGAAGGCCTTGAGCAGCACCTCGGTGTCCGAGGTGGAGAAGAACCGGTAGCCCTGCGCGTGCAGCTCCTCGCGGAGCTCCTTGTAGTTGTAGATGATCCCGTTGAACACGGCGGTCAGGCCGAGCTCCGCGTCGACCATCGGCTGGGCGCCGGCCTCGGACAGGTCGATGATCTTGAGTCGCTGGTGGGCGAGCGCCAGCGGCCCGTGGCCGACGATCCCCCAGCCGTCGGGCCCGCGGGGCTCGAGCACCTGGGCCATGTCCAGCACCGTCGCGACCTCGGCCGCACGGCCGTCGAACCGGAACTCACCGGCGATGCCGCACACAGGTGTCCTCCTCGCTCGTCGTGCGCGCGTTCAGCGCAGGATCCAGGTGTCCTTCGAGCCCCCACCGCGCGAGGAGTTGACCACGAGGGAGTCCGCGGGCGCGACTCGTGTGAGCGGCGTCGGCAGCACCGTCGGGGTCGGCGCGAGGACGACGAACGCGCGCAGGTCGACAGCCCGCGGTTCGAGCGCCGTGCCGGTGAAGGTGGGGTGCGTGGAGATCCGGATGGTCTCCTGCGCGACGAAGCCGGCGGGCTCCGCGCGCACCGCGGCGGCGGCCGCCTCGAGCTCCTCGGCGCTCGCGTACGGGCCGACGACGATGCCCTGCCCGCCGAATCCGTCGACGGGCTTGAGCACCAGCTCGTCGAGGTGCGCCAGGACGTGCTCGCGCTGCTCGGGATCGGCGCACGACCAGGTCGGGACCGCCGCGAGGGTCGCCTTCTCGCCCAGGTAGTACTCGGTGAGCGCCGAGACGAAGGGGTAGACGCCCTTGTCGTCGACGAGGCCGTTGCCCGGCGCGTTGGCCAGGGTCAGCCGGCCCGTCCGCACGGCCTCCTGGACGGGGTCGCCGAGCCGCACGCCGGACGCGTCGGTGGCGGCGAACAGGACCTCCTCGTCGATGCGCCGGTAGAGGACGTCGACGGGCCGCCCGCTCGCCGCGATCGTGATCATCCCGGCGGCGGCGCGGAGCTCGCCGGGCGTGAGCAGCGGCACGCCCATCTCCTCGGCGAGCAGGCGGTGCTCGTAGTGCGCCGCGTCGCTCGGTCCCTCGGTGACGACGGCGAGCACCGGGTCGCTGCCGGCCGCCGGCGGGGCGCACGCGAGCAGCGCGTCGCGCAGCATCGCCGGGCCGTCGTCGGCGTCGAGCACCCCGTCGGGGGCCTGGAGCTCGGGCAGGACGCTGCGGATCACGCGGCGGTCGGCGATCGCGAACCCGATGCCCGAGGGGATGCGCAGGTTGTCCTCGAGCACCTTCCACTCGCCGTCGGCGTCGCAGACGAGGTCGAGCCCGCTCACCAGCGCGCGCACGGAGGCCGGGGGCAGGTTCATCGCGGCCTCGTGGGGTCGCGGGATCCAGCGCAGCGCGGCCTCGGGCAGCACGCCGTCGTGCAGGCAGGCGCGCTCGCCGTGGAGGTCCTGCAGCAGGGCCTCGCAGGTACGGGCGCGCTGGATCAGCCCCTCGGACAGGGTCGCCCACTCGCCGGGCCTGATCAGGCGGGGGACCAGGTCGAGGGGGAAGAGCCGCTCGGCGTCCTCGCCCTGCGGGAAGAACATGCTGCGGGCGCGCTGCTCGGCGTCGCGGCTCTTCTCGTGGACGAGCAGGCCGGACGGCCCGATCCGCTCGAGGGTCGAGACCAGCCACGAGTACGCCGGGCGCACCGTGCCGTCCTCGGCGACCGCCTCGTCGAACCCGGGCGGGACGTAGTCGGCGAGCAGCACCGGGGCCACCGTCTTGCCCACGGGCGCGTCGACGGGGGAGTCGGGAGCGCCGCGGGTCTCGGCGACGAGCATGTCGACGACGGCCTCGAGACCGCCGCTGCGGTTGGCGCGCTGGCGCTGGCGGGCCGCCGAGCTGCCGCGGGCCAGCGCCTCGAGCGCCAGCTCCTCGACGACGGCGCGGTCGCCGGCCTCGTCGAGGTCGTCGGCGAGATGCTCGAGCATCAGGCGCACCGCGCGCGACGGCGGCACGAGGTC
This sequence comes from Actinomycetospora rhizophila, assembly GCF_042657905.1. NCBI lineage: Bacteria > Bacillati > Actinomycetota > Actinomycetes > Pseudonocardiales > Pseudonocardiaceae > Actinomycetospora > Actinomycetospora rhizophila. Next base: position 32,260 of record NZ_JBHSKG010000011.1, read on the forward strand.
GCGGCCGGCCACGTCGACGAGGTCGCCCTCGAGGCCCGAGCGCGCGGCCCGCCAGCTCGCTGCCCGCAGCAGCTCCGCGCGGTACGACGGGGTCGGCCGGCCCTCGAGGTGCGCGCGCACCCCGTGGCGCACCAGCGCCCGCGACAGGCCCGCGATGAGCACGACGCCGTCGACGCTCGGGCCGGCGTCGCAGATGCGGACCTCGACCGTGTCCTGGTGCGCCGAGGGCCGCATGTCGAAATAGACCATGCCGGGGTCGGACATCGTCCCGGAGGCGAGCAGGTCGCCGATGAGCGCGTCGTAGTCGGCGGCGTCGCGCAGGGGCGCCGGGGGACCGGCGGTGGGCCAGCGGTGCCAGGCGAGCGTGCGGCTGCTCGCGTAGCCGGTGTCCTCGCTCTTCCAGAACGGCGAGCTGGCCGAGAGCGCGAGCAGCACCGGCAGCCATGGCGCACTGTGCTGCATGACGGCGATCGCCGCGTCGCGGTCGGGGACGTCGACGTGCACCTGGGTGCCGCAGATCTGCTGCTCGAACGCGAGCATCTGGTACTCGTCGCGCATCCGCTCGTAGCGCGGCGACGGCGTGATCCCCTGGGCCGACCCGTCGATCAGCGGCACGCTGCCGGCGCCGACCACGCCGAGACCGCGCGCGTCGGCGATGTGGGCGAGCATCCCGCGCAGGCGCACCAGGTCGGTGCGCAGGTCGGCGAGGTCCGTCGTCGACCGCGAGTTCGTCTCGATGATCGAGGGCTTGAGCTCGGCGGCGAACGCCTCGCCGTCGAGCGACTGCAGCTCGTCGAGCAGCTCGGGCACGCGGGGCACGGCCGACCGCGACTCGAGGTCGACGAGGTGGAACTCCTCCTCCACCCCGATGACGACGTCGCGGGCGGGCGTCAGTGACATGGCGACAAACTAGGCCGGACGTGTCACGGGAATGTTTCCCAGGGCCCGATCGTGGGCCTCGTCGCGTCGCTCCCCGCACCTGCGAGACTGCGCGGGTGCGCGTCTTCGTCGGATCGGACCACGCCGGGTTCGAGCTCAAGGCCCATCTGCTGCGCGAGCTGGCCAAGGCCGGCCACGACGTCGTGGACGTCGGCCCCGCCGAGCTCGACCCCAACGACGACTATCCGCCGTTCTGCGTCCAGACGGGCCTGCGGACGGTGTCGGCGGAGGGCAGCCTCGGCATCGTCATCGGCGGGTCCGGCAACGGTGAGCAGATCGCCGCCAACAAGGTCCCGGGCTGCCGCGCGGCGCTCGCGTGGAGCGTCGAGACCGCCCAGCTTGCGCGCAAGCACAACAACGCGCAGGTCGTCGCCGTCGGCGCGCGGATGCACACCGCCGAGCAGGCCACCGAGATCGTCAACGCCTTCCTCGCGACCGCGTTCGAGGGCGGGCGCCACCAGCGCCGCATCGACATGCTCACCGCCTACGAGCAGACGGGCGTGCCCCCGGCCCTGCCCGAGGAGTGACGGCCGGAGGAGTGACCGGCTCCGGGGCGGGGTAGGCGGGCGCGTGCCCGAAGGCCACACGATCCGCCGCCTCGCGCGCACCCACACCCGACGCTTCGTGGGCCACGAGGTGGCCGTGTCGTCCCCGCAGGGCCGGTTCGCGCAGGACGCCGAGCTGGTCGACGGCCGGGTGTTGCAGCGCGCCGACGCCCACGGCAAGCACCTGTTCCACGTCTACGCCGACGATCTCGTCGTGCACGTCCACCTCGGGCTGTACGGCAAGTTCTCGATGCACACCGGGGACGTGACGCCGCCGCGCGGCCAGGTCCGGATGCGCATGGTCGGGCCGGACCACTGGGCCGACCTGCGCGGCCCGATCGCCTGCGAGGTGCTCACCGAGGGCGAGGTCGACGGCCTGCGGTCCCGGCTCGGCGCCGACCCGCTGCGCCGCGACACCGACCCCGAGACCGCCTGGGCGCGCATCTCGCGCTCCCGCGCACCGCTGGCGACCCTGCTGATGGACCAGTCGGTGATCGCCGGGGTCGGCAACGTCTACCGCGCCGAGGTGCTCTTCCGGCACGGCCTCGACCCGCTGCTGCCGGGCCGCGACCTCGGGCGCGAGCGGTGGGAGGCGGTGTGGGCCGATCTCGTCGACCTGCTCGCCGACGGCGTGCGCCGCGGGGCGATCGACACCGTCCGGTCCGAGCACCGGTCGTGTGATCACGAGCACGACCAGCCGCACCGACGTAGCTGTGGCCGCGAGGTGTACGTCTACCGCCGGACGGGCCAGCCGTGCCGCGTGTGCCGCACGGAGATCAGCAAACGGACGCACGCGAGCCGCAACCTGTTCTGGTGCGCCCGATGCCAGGCCGCGACCTGACCGTTACGTTTCGCCCCCCGCCACCGATGCGTCACCCGAGGGGATGACGCGTGGTCCGTCCCGAACGGGCGAACCGATCACGTACCGTCCCCGGGCGAGTCCGTGGTGTCCGGGTCCTGGGGCCCGGCGAGGAGGTGTGCGTGGCGCGGGAGACGGAGCAGCGTTCTCGGTGGCAGCTGACCACCCGCTCACGGTTCGCGCTCGTCCTCGGGCTCGCCGGCCTCGCGGTCGCGGGCGTGCAGGTCGCGATGCTCAGCGACCCCCCGACCGTCATCCAGATCGTCGTCGTGGCCTTCTGGGGCCTCGTCGGCTTCGGCTACCTGCTCTCCGCCGCGGCCACGCGCCTGCGCGAACGCCGGCGGCCCGCACCCGCCGCGGCCCCCGCCGCTCCGGTCGAGGAGATCGTCCCCGTGCCCGTCCGCCCGGCCCGTCCCCGGCCGCGGCGGGAGGAGGCGGCGTCCGCGGCGGTGGAGCCTGCGGACCGTGCCGCCCGCACCGAGGCGGTGCGCCCGGCCGCGCGCGACCGGCACGGTGCGCATGATCGAGAGGCGCCGGAGCCTGCGGAACGTGCCGCTCGCACCGAGGCGGTGCGCCCGGCCGCGGCCGCCGACCGCCCGGCCGCGGTACGTCCGGAGCCCGCCCGCACCGAGGTCGTGCGTCCCCCGGCGCCCGCGCGTCCCCCGGCGCCCGCGCGTCCGGCGCCCGCACCTCCCGAGCCCGCCCGGACCGAGGCCGTGCGTCCCCCGGCGACCGCGCGTCCGGCCGCCGCGCGGGCGGCCCCCGCGCGGCCGGCTCCCGCACCCGCCGCGACGGCGCGCGTGGCGATCCCCGCCCGGCGCCCCGAGCTGCCCGAGCCGACGACCGTCGCCTTCCGGAACGGTGCCGCGGCGGCGCCCGCGAGGCCCACCGGAGGTGGGTCGTCGCTCTCCTTCGGCACCGGCCCCGGCCCCGCGCCGCGGAGCACCCGGCCCGACCCGCTCGACCCGTCCACGCCCGTCCCGGTGCTCGCGGAGCTGCCGGTCGACGCCGCGCCGGCGCCCCGGGCGCCCTCGCCGATCTCGGGGCCGCTGGCCACCGCCGGCGCCCGCACGTCCGGGGACCCGCCGCGGTCCGGCGGTCGCCGGCACGCCGCCGAGGACGCGGACACCCCGGCACCCCGCCGCCCCCGCCACCGCGCGGACGTCGAGGACCCGGTCGCGGCGCGGCGGGGCACGCCGGCACCCAACTCCGGCCGGCACGCGAGCGTCGGCCACGCCGCTCGGTAGCCTCGACGGTGTCCGATCCGTCCCGTCCGTGAGGAACGTGATGACCGAGCCCGCCGAGCGCACCGACCCGACCGAGGGCGCCTCCGAGCCCGGGGTGACCACCCACCGGCCTTGGATCAAGATCGTCACGCTGGTCGTCCTGGCGGTGTTCGTCGTCGCGACCCTGGTGAGCGCCCTGGCCCTGTAGGCAGGATGCCGGGCGTGGACCCGGACGAGCTGGTCGAGCGCCTGCGCCAGGTGTGTCTCGCGCTGCCCGAGACCACCGAGAAGATCAGCCACGGGTCGCCGTCGTGGTTCGTGCGCAAGATGTTCGTGAGCTACGTGGCGTACCACCACGGCGACGAGCACCTGGCCCTCTGGGCCGCCGCGCCCGAGGGGGCCCAGGAGGAGATGGTCACCGCCGACCCCGAGCGGTTCTTCGTCCCGCCGTACGTGGGGCACCGCGGGTGGCTGGGTCTGCGGCTCGACGTCGAGCCCGGCGGGCCCGACTGGGACGAGGTCCGCGAGGTCGTCACCGACGCCTACCGCCACATCGCGCCGCGGCGGCTCGCGGCGCGACTCGACCAGGACGCTTGACCTCGACCTTGCTCGAGGTCTCACCCTGGGGGCCATGAGCACCGACCTGCCGGCCCTGCCCGACGACTTCGCGCGGGTCCTGGCCGTGGCCGCGCACCCCGACGACCTCGAGTACGGCACGGCCGCCGCCGTCGCGGCGTGGACGGCGAGCGGGCGCGCGGTGTCCTACGTCCTGGTGACCCGCGGCGAGGCCGGGATCGCCGACATGCCTCCGGAGAAGGCGGCCGCCGTGCGCGAGGACGAGGAGCGGCGCAGCGCGGCCGCGGTCGGGGTGCACGACGTGCGGTTCCTCGACCACCGCGACGGCGTGGTGGTCGAGGGGATCGACCTGCGCCGCGACCTCGCGCGCGAGATCCGCCGCGCCCGCCCGGAGCTGGTGGTCGTCAACAGCCACCACGAGACGTTCGGCGCCGGGGCGTGGAACAGCGCCGACCACCGCGCGGTCGGCCGGGCGACCATCGACGCCGTCGGCGACGCCGGCAACCGGTGGATCTTCCCCGAGCTCGTCGACGAGGGCTTCGAGCCGTGGGACGGCGTCAAGCGTGTCGCGGTGGCGGCCTCGACGCAGCCGACCCACGCGATGGACGTGACGGGGTACCAGGAGGCCGCGATCGCGTCGCTCTCCGAGCACGCGGCCTACCTCACGGCACTCGACCCGCGCCCGGTCGCCGAGCAGGCCCGCGAGGTCGTGCTGATGACCACGGGCGACGACGACGGCCGGGCGCGGGTGCGCTTCGAGGTCTTCGGCTGACGGGCCTCAGCCCGGGAACAGCCCGGGCGCCGCGCGCCCGTCCGCGGGCGGTGCCGGCGTGGTGGGGGCCGCCGTCGGGGTCGGGGCGGGCGCGGGCAGCGGTCCGGCCGCGGCGAGGGCGGGCAGGACGCCGAGCGCGTGCCCGTCGGCGGTCGGCCCGCCGGCGAGCAGCGCCTCGCCCTCGGTGAACGCGGTGACCCAGGGCGCCGGCGAGCAGACACCGTGGCCCGCGAAGGCCGGGCGGACGTCGACGAAGCGCATGCCGCCCGCGGCGACGCGCTCGGCGAGCACGGTGTCGAGGCGGTTCACGGCGTCGTCGAGGCGCGTCGCCCGTGCGGCGTCGGCGGCCCCGGCCGGGCACGCCGCGCCCTCGGCGAGCAGGGGGTAGCCGGTGACGGTCACCGCGGCCCGCGGGGCACGGCGGCGGATGTCGGCGAGGGCCGCGTCCAGCGACCCGGGCAGCGTCTGCAGGGCGCGGTCGAAACGACCGGCGGCCTCGTCGCAGCGCGCCGGGGTGCCCGCGCTCGAGCACGCAGCGGCCAGCGCGCCGAGGCCCGTGGCGTCGGCGCCGACGGTGGCGGTGACGACCTCGGTGGCGTCCGAGAGCGAGCTGAACTGCCCGTTCCCGCCGCTGCCCGACGCCGACGCGCAGGCCCGCGAGGTCCAGGCGGTGTCGCCGGCGGCGCGGGCGAGCAGCGCGGGGTAGGCCAGGGGGCTGCGTCGGCACGTCCCCGACGCGGCCTCGACGGCGCCGGCCGCGGTGCCGGCAGCCCAGGAGTCGCCGAGCGCGACCCGGCGGTTGCCGTCACCGCCGCTGCCCGGGCTCCCGGTCCCGACCGCCGCCGTCGCGGGCACCGCCCCCAGGACCAGCGCCGCCGCCACGAGCGTCGCCGCCACCACCGTTCGAGCGCCCATGCCGCCCCCTGATCTCCGCCGTGATCACGCATCCCGACGGCGGTCAGTGTCGGTCTCGACAGCCACACGAGGCGGTGACGTCACGCCGTCGAGCGCCGACGATCACCCACACGGGTGGGGTGATCGTGGGGGAGGTACTGACGTCTGACGCGAGCGTGGCCGCCAGGCTGACCGACAGGTCAGGCCGCGGCGGCGAGGGCGGGGCGGTCGAGGGCGAAGGAGCCGATGGGGCGCCGGCTGGCGCCGGTGGTCGCGAGCTCGGCGAGGATGCGCCCGATCAGCGAGGCGAACGTGAACGCGTCCCGGGCCCCGACCCCGACGCTGACCCGGGGCTCACCGGGCAGCGTGTCGACCACGTGGTGCTGGTCGGCCGGGACCGTGGCCAGGCGCGTCCTGGTGTGCCGCTCGGGGCCGAGGAAGCCGGGGACGTGCGCGGAGAGGAACTCGTGGCGGCGCCGGGCGTCGGTGGCGGCCTCGTGCCCGAGCTTCGTGACGACCTCGCCGTCCACGGGGAAGCCGTGCACGGTGTCGGTGCCGTGCCAGGTGAACACCGGGAAGCGGGCGGGGGAGAAGTCCAGGAGGTTCGGCGTCGCGAAGGAGGTGACCTGCTCCCGGCGGACCGTCAGCGGCAGCGGGTCGACCAGCCCGTCGAGGACCTCGTTGGTGCCCGCCCCGGCGGCGACGACCACGCGCTCGGCGCGGATCACCTCGTCGTCGAGGACGACCTCCACGTGGCCCGCGGTGGGCCGCAGCGCGCGCACGGGGCTGTGCTCGCGGATCTCGGCGCCGTGCCCGCGGGCGAGCGCGACGTGGGTGGCGTCGGCGCGCGCGGCGTCGACGACGCCCGTCCGGCGCTGGTAGAGCGCCTCCTCGGTGCCCGCGAGCCGGAACTGCGGCCAGCGGCGCGCCACGGCGCGGGCGTCGAGGAGCTCGAAGTCGACGTCGTGGCGGTCGGCGACCGCGGCGCGCTCCCCGAGGCTCCGCCGCGGGCCCGCGTCCTCGATGATCAGCCCGCCGGTCTCGGTGACCAGCGTCTGCCCGGAGACGCGCTCGACGTCGCGCCAGGTCGCGTAGGCCTCGCGGGCCAGCGCGGCGTCGGCGTCGCGGTGCTGGGCGTACCGGAGGACCCGCGCGGGGTCCTGGCCGTCGCCGCCGAGGGTGTCGCGCTCGAGCACGAGCGCGCGGCCGCCGACGGCGCGGGCGAGCCAGTAGGCCGCGGCGGCGCCGAGCCCCCCGCACCCGACGACGACGTGGCGGAGGTCGGGCGAGCGGGGCACGGTGATCACTCCGATGACTCGGTTGTGCCCCACCCTCGCCGTTCCCCCGCTCGCGTGGTCGGGATCGGCGATCGCGGCTGCCTCTGCTCTCATCAGGTCGGACTTATGAGTGGGCCCCGTTCGCGGCGCCCCGGGGGCAGGATCACCTCATGGACGTCGAGCTGCGGCAGCTGCGGGTGTTCCTCACCGTGGCGTCCGAGCTGCACTTCAGCCGGGCGGCCAAGCGGCTGCACGTCAGCCAGCCGGCGCTCTCGCAGCAGATCCGCGCGCTGGAGAAGACCCTCGGCGCGGCGCTGTTCGACCGCTCGAGCCGGGCCACCGAGCTGACGCCGGCCGGGCGGGTGCTGCTCGACGCGGCGCCGCGCGTGCTGTTCGAGGCCGAGCGCGCGCAGTCGCTGGTGACGCAGGCGTCGAACGGGGCGGTGGGGCTGCTCGTCGTCGGGTCGGTGGGCACGGCCCTGGCCTCGATCACCCCGCGCATCCTGCGGTCGATGCGGGCGTCGTTCCCGGACCTGCAGCTCGAGGTCTCCCAGCAGGACACCGCGGCGCAGCTGGTGGCGATCGCCGACGGGCGGGTCGACGTGGGGCTGGTGCGCGCGGCGCCGTCGACCGAGACGGTGGCCGTCGAGCACCTCGTGTCCGAGCCGCTGCTCGCCGCGCTGCCCGACGACCACCCGCTGGCGGGCTGCGACGAGATCGAGCCCGAGGCGCTGGCCGACGAGCCGTTCGTGCTCTGGCCGCGGCCGCTGGGCACGGCGTTCTTCGACATCATCACGAGCTACTGCCGCGACCACGGGTTCAGCCCTGACATCGTCGCCGAGGGCGCCGACATCGAGACCCAGCTCGGTCTCGTCGCCGCGGGCCTCGGGGTGTCCCTGCAGCCCGCGTACTACGCGAACCTGCGCCCGCCGGGCGTGGTGTTCCGCCCGTTGTCGGGCGACGTGCCGATGGTCGCGCTGCAGGTGGCCTGGCGCCGCTCCGATCGCTCGCCCGCCGTGGCCCACTTCGTCGACGCGGCGCGCTCCCTCGGTTCGTGAGCGAACTTCGGGGCCATAGCCCCGAAGTTCGCTCACGTGGGTCACCAGGGGACGTGCTGGCCGTCCTGCAGGAACGAGCCGGAGGGGTGGGCGCCGGGGGAGCGGACGACGTCGACGATCCCGGCCGCGCCGTCGGCGATCGGGCGTCCGTTCGGCCCGCCCATGTCGGTGGCGGTCCAGCCCGGCGACACCGCGTGCACCGCGATCCCGTCGCGGGTCAGCGCGTCGGCGAACACGCGGGTCAGCGCGTTCGCGCCCGCCTTGGACACGCTGTAGGCCGGCGAGGAGGCGCCCATGCGGCTCAGCGACCCGAGCCCGCTGGTGACGTTGACGATCACCGGGTCGCGGCCCGCGCGCAGCAGCGGCGCGAACGCCTGGCTGAGGCGCCACGGCGCGAGGACGTTGGTGCGCCACGCCCCGTCGGCGATCTCGAGGTCCTCGGTGACGGGGTCGGCGCCGCTGTCGAAGTTCACCGCCGCGTTGTTGACCAGCGCGTCGAGCCGGCCGTGGCGCCGGTCGATCGCCTCCACGGCGGCCTGCACGGACTCGGGCGCGGTGACGTCGAGGGTCAGCGGCCAGGCGCCGTCGCCCAGCTCCTTGGCCGTCGCCGCGCCCGCCCCGGCGTCGCGGGCCGCGACCACCACCGTGGCGCCCGCGGCCACCAGCTGCCGCGCGATCTCGACGCCCAGCCCGCGCCCGGCCCCGGTCACGAGGACGACGCGCCCGTCGTTCGGTTCGCTCATGTCCACGAGTATCCGCCGCCGGCGCCCCCGACGCGTTCCTAAACGGAAGTTTACTCTCACTTCGAGTACGGTCGGGTCGTCCGGACGTCCGACGACGGGAGCGACGATGTCCACCCCCACCATCCCGCGGCACATGCAGCGCGACCGTTTCGCGCCGGTCCCGGAGACGCAGGCGGCCCGCGACGAGGACGACCTCCCGACGATCCGCACCGCGATCGGCACGCCCGCGCGGCTGGTCACGCGCTACGCCGACGTGCGGGAGGTGCTGGGCGACGCCGAGCGGTTCTCCAACGAGGGCCTGCCCCGCCTGCCGATGCCCGACGACGGCGTCGACCCCCGCGCCGGCAACCTGCTCGCCATCGACCCGCCCGAGCACACCCGGCTGCGCCGCCTGCTCACCGGCGAGTTCACCGTGAAGCGCATCCGGCGCCTCGAGCCGCGCATCACCGAGATCGTCGACGACCACCTCGACGCCATGGCGGCCGCGGGCCGCCAGGCGGCACGAAGCGAAGCGGAGCTGACGCGCCGAAGGCCGTACACGGACCTGGTGAGCGCCTTCGCCTTGCCGGTCCCGAGCCTGGTGATCTGCGAGCTGCTCGGCGTCCCGTACGCCGACCGCGAGGAGTTCCAGGGCCGCGCCACCCGCCAGATCGACCTCAGCCTGCCCCTCGAGGAGCGCGGGCGCGTCGCCGCCGAGTCGCGCGCCTACATGGGCGAGCTCGTCGACCGCGCGTGGTCCGCGCCCGGCGACGACATGCTCGGGATGCTGATCCGCGAGCACGGCGACGACCTGACCCGCTCCGAGCTCATCGGGATCGCCTCCCTGCTGCTCATCGCGGGCCACGAGACCACCGCCAACATGCTGGGCCTCGGCACGCTCGCGCTGCTGCGCGCCCCCGACCAGCTCGCCCACGTCCGCGACGAGCCCGGCGCCGTCGCGCCCGCGATCGAGGAGCTGCTGCGCTACCTGTCGGTGGTGCACTCGGGCATCCCGCGCCTGGCCCGCCACGACACGACGGTCGGCGGGCGCCCGGTCCGGGAGGGCGAGCTGCTCGTGCTCTCGCTGCCCGCCGCCAACCGCGACCCCGCGGCCACCGACCACCCCGACGACCTCGACGTCACCCGCGCGATCGCCCCGCACGTGGCGTTCGGGCACGGGGTGCACCATTGCCTCGGCGCGCCGCTCGCCCGCGCGGAGATGGCGGTGGCGTTCCCCGCACTGCTGCGACGGTTCCCGGGCCTCGCGCTGGGCATTCCGTTCGACGAGGTCGAGTTCCGCTCGGCCACCGTGGTGCACGGGCTGCGCGCGCTGCCCGTCACCTGGTGACCGCCACACCACCACCCGGGGAGGACCCACCATGAGGATCCAGGCCGATCGCGACATCTGCATCGGTGCCGGCAACTGCGTGCTCGCGGCCGAGGACGTGTTCGACCAGGACGACGACGCGGTCGTCGAGGTGCTCCAGGAGCACCCGGGGCCCGACCAGGAGTCCGAGGTCCGCAACGCCGTCGCCCAGTGCCCGTCGGGCGCCCTGTCGCTGGTCGACGACTGAGACCGGTCGAGCACGACCGATTAGGGTGACCTGGATGTCGGCCCCGTCAGACCCGGTGATCCGGCCCCTGCGCGCGGACGCCGCCCGCAACCACGCCGCGATCCTCGCCGCCGCGCGCGCCGCCCTCGAGGCCGACGGACCCGACGTCGCGCTCGAGGAGGTCGCCCGGCGCGCGGGCGTCGCCCCCTCGACGCTCTACCGCCGCTTCGCGGGACGCGACGAGCTGGTCGCCGCGGTGCTCGAGGACTACGTCGCCGAGTCCGTCGAACCGCTGCTGGCCCGCGCGGCCGCCGTCGACGACCCGTGGGCGGCGCTCACCGGCGTGCTCGAGGGCCTCGTCGACGGCGTCACCCGCCACCGCGGCCTGCTGACCGCCGCCAAGGCCGTCGGGGCGTTCACCCCCGAGCTCGCCGTGCGCACCCTCGCGCCCCTGGGCGACCTGCTGCGGCGCGGCCAGGCCGCCGGCGTCGTCCGCGGCGACCTCGAGCCCGAGGACCTGCTCGTCGCCGTGCAGATGGCCGTCGCCACCGCCGAGGGCCGGGCCGACGGCGCGCGGCGCTGGCCGCGCTACCTCGGGCTGCTGCTCGACGGGATGCGACCGCGGGAGCGGTGATCGGCCGCCCTTAGTCTCTGCAGCCGTGCTGAGGGGATGGACGGTCCACGGCGACGGACGGGCGCCCGCGCCCGGCGAGGTCGTCAAGCCCGACGAGCGGTTGTCGTGGGGCCGCACGGTGGGCCTCGGGGCCCAGCACGTGCTGGCGATGTTCGGGGCGACATTCGTCTTCCCGGTCCTCATGGGCCTCGACCCCAACCTCGCGATCCTGCTCTCGGGGCTCGCGACGATGCTGTTCCTGCTGATGACGCGCGGGCGCGTGCCGAGCTACCTCGGCACCAGCGCGTCGTTCGTCGGCGTCGTCGCCGCGGTCCGCGCGGACGGGGGCACGAGCGCCGAGGTCACCGGGGCGATCGCGGTCTGCGGGGTGGTCGTCGCCCTCGTCGGGCTCGCCGTGCACCTCGGCGGGGCGCGGTTCGTCTCCGCGGTGCTGCCACCGGCCGTGACCGGCGCGGTGGTCCTGCTCATCGGCTTCAACCTCGCCCCCGTCGTCGCCGGGGTGTACTGGCCGCAGGACGAGGCGGCCGCCCTCATCACCATGCTCGTGGTCATGGGCACCGCCGTCGCCGGGCGCGGCATGCTCTCCCGGCTCGGGGTGCTGGTCGGGCTCGTCGTCGGCTTCGGGCTCTCGCTGCTGCTCGACGCGACGCTCGGGCCGATCACCGGGCCGGACGCCTCGGGTGTCGTGTCCACCCACCCGCGCGTCGACCTCTCGGGCGTCGGCGACGCGCCGTGGATCGGGCTGCCGCTGGGCACGCCGGAGATGCCCGGCCTGCACCTGCCCGCGTTCAGCGCGTCGGCGATCCTCCTGGTGGTGCCGGTCGCGATCGCGCTGATCGCCGAGAACACCGGGCACGTCAAGGGAGTCGCGAGCATGACCCGCGAGGATCTCGACCCCTACCTCGGGCGCGCGCTCGCCGCCGACGGCATCGCCACGGCCGTGGCCGGCGGCGTCGGCGGCTCGCCGACCACGACCTACGCCGAGAACATCGGCGTCATGGCCGCCACGCGCGTCTACTCCACCGCGGCGTACTGGGTGGCGGCGGTCGTCGCGATCCTCATCGGCTTCTGCCCCAAGTTCGGCGCGGTCGTCGCGGCCACGCCCGGCGGGGTGCTCGGCGGCATCACGGTGGTGCTCTACGGCATGATCGGCCTGCTCGGGGCCCGGATCTGGGTCGAGAACAAGGTCGACTTCTCCCGCCCCGAGGTCCTCGTCCCGCTCGCCGCGGGCATCGTCATCGGCATCGGCGACGTGGCCCTGTCGGCCGGGGGCGGGTCGCTGTCGGGGATCGCGCTGGGCTCGATCGTCGTGATCGTCGGCTACCACGTGCTGCGGCGGCTGGCGCCGGCGCCGGTCGAGCGCACCGACGAGTCCCGCGTCGACGACGAGCAGGACCGCCCGTCGACCTAGTCGCCCGTCGCCAGCCCGTCGAGCAGGGCCAGCAGCGCGCGTCCGTAGAGATCGGCCGGGACGGTGTCGCGCGCGAGGCGGCGGTGCTGGACGAGGCCGGTGAAGAGCCCGAGCACGACGGCCGCGACCTCCTCGTCCCGCAGCGCCCAGGTCACCCCGCGGCGCTCGCGCTCGGCGCGGATGAGCGGGAGCAGGTCGGCGCGCAGGCGTTCGTGGTGGGCGGCGAGGTCGGCGCCGAAGCCGGGGTCACGGACGGCGTAGAGCCAGGCCTCGGCGCCGAGGAGGGCGGCGCGCTCGTCGTCGGCGGTGTCGGTGACCTGCCGCTCGAGGGCGTCGAGCGCGGAGGGCAGGCCGTCGGCGAGGTGCTCGCGGGCCGCGGCCATCTCGGCGACGCGCCGGCGGTCCATGAGGGCGAGGAAGAGGTCCTGCTTGCTGGGGAAGTGCGCGTAGAGGGCGCCGACGGACACGCCGGCGGTGCGGGCGATCTCGCCCACCGACGCCGCGCCGTAGCCCCGGTCGGCGAAGACGGTGGCCGCGGCGTCGAGCAGCCCGACGTGCGTGCGCTCCTTCGCCGCGGCGCGGGAGCCGGAGCGGGGGGCGTCGGGGGTCGACACCGCCCCAGCGTCGCCGCGGGCGGGGGGTCCCGCAAACGCGGTCCTGCAGACTCGACGGGGTGCGGGGCCCGGTGGCGATTCCGGCGCCACCGGGACCCGCACCCGTCACCTGCTCGTCGGCGCGCGGCCCGGCTCCCCCGATGGGTCGGGACGCGGCGGCCGGGTCAGAGCAGGCCGTCGACCACGTCGCCGACCGCGTCGCTCCCCAGCACGCTGCCGGCGGCGCTGCCGACGCCTCCCAGGAGGCCGCCGACGCCCTGGGCGACGCCGGACACGAGGCCCGTGCGGTCGCTCCGGGCGTCACCGTGCGACGACTCGCTCCCGCCGTCCGAGCCGTGGGACTCGGTCGCGCTCGCCACGCCGGACAGGGCGAGCGTGCCGGCGCCGGCCAGCGCCGTCGCCGCCGCGATCCGCTGCAGTCGCTTCATCGTTGATCTCCTCTTCGGTCGGTCCGCCGCGTGATCGCGGCGAGGAGGAGTCTCCCGACGAGGTGAGGGACGGCTCATCGAGGGGTCGTTCGCTGAACATTCGCTCAGTCAAACGGACGGCCGGAGACGGACGGCCGATCGGACCACTCAGATTGAGCAGATGGCTCTCAGGGACGCTCGACGGAGTGACGACTAGAACGTTCGGGTGAAATGCCACCGTGGTGTTCGCCCTCGGTGACATCGGCAGCTCAGGCGTCCACCGCGATGACGACCTTGCCGAGCACGTGCCCGTCCTCCACGGCGTCGAGCGCCTCCGCGGCCCGCGCGAAGGGCAGCACCGTGCGTACCCACGGGTCGAGGTCCTGCGCGGCGACCCGGGCGGCGAGGGCCTCGAGCCCCGCCGTGCTGCGGTCCCGGGGGACGTCCCGCCCGCCGAGCTCGGCGACCAGCGGCTTGTCGGCGACCGAGAACAGCCGGGACGGGTCGGTGAGCGGCGCGACCGCGCGCAGGGCGTCACCGCCGACGAGGTCGAAGACGCCGTCGACCCCCTGCGAGGCCACGGCGCGGACGTGGTGGGCGACGTCGCCGCCCCCGACCACCGCGGTGGCGCCCAGCTCGCCCAGCAGGTCCTGCTTGCCCTCGCTCGCGGTGCCGATCACGTGCAGACCGCGGGCCCGGGCGAGCTGCACGGTGGGGATGCCCACCCCGCCGCCCGCGCCGTTGACGAGCAGCGTCGCGCCCGCGGGCAGGTCGAGCGCGGTGAGGGCGTCGTACGCGGTGCCGGCGGCGACGGGCAGGGCGGCGGCGTCCTGCGCGGAGACCTCGTCCGGACGGTGCGCCGCGAACGACGCCGTCACCAGGGCCTGCTCGGCCCAGCCACCGACCATGCCCGGGCAGCCGCCGAAGACCTCGTCGCCGACCGCGAACCCCGCCACGCCCTCGCCGAGCGCGACGACCGTGCCGGCCACCTCGCGACCCAGCACCGCCGGGCCCTCGTGGCCGTACTCGCCGCGGCGCAGCCGCCAGTCGCCGGGGTTCACGCCCGCGACGCGGACCCGCACGAGGAGCTGGTCGGGGCCTGGTTCGGGCACCGGGACGTCGAGGTAGGCCTGCTGGTCGGGGCCGCCGGCCCGGAGGAATCCGTACGCGCGCACGGCACCTTCCTACTCCGTGCGGCGGGTCCTCCACGCGGCGAGCAGGCCGGTCGCGGCCGCCCCCACGAGCGACAGCCCGGCGAGTGCGAGCAGGTACGCGGCGAGCCACACGTGCTTGAAGACCTCGAAGTAGCCGTCCCCGGCGACCGCGACGACGACGAGCCCGAGCCCGGTGGCGGCGGCGAGCCCCGCCGCGAGCGACCAGCGCCCGGCACGGCCCTGCCAGCGCGCGGTCGCCGCCGCCACCAGGGCGACGAGCACCAGCGCGCCGGGCAGCCACGGCGGGCGGCGGGTGTCGGTGAGGACCTGCGCGAGGTCGGGCTGGCGCGCCCCCGACCAGCCCGGGTGCCCGTCCGGCGACGACGGCGCCCCGTACGGGGCCGGCAGGGCGTCGAGGTAGGGGAGGTCGGCGAGGGTCGTGGCCTGCAGGCCGACCCCGACGGCGCGCGCGGCCGCCGTGGGGTGCTCGGCGAGCAGCAGGAGCGCCGCGGACCGGGTCTCCGCGGGCCGGCCGAGGATCGCGCCCTCCCACCACGGGACGCCGTCGGGACGCGGGGGACCGTTGAAGTAGCCGTTGCCCGTGAGGGCGACCGCCTGGGGCGGCAGGCCCAGCGGGGAGGTCGCCGAGGGCCCGACCTCGAGCAGCACGGTCGTGAACACCAGGTTGTGCGCGTTGACCGGCGCGTACGCCTGTTCCTGGCGCTCCAGCGCGGCGAGCACCGGCACGGCCGCCAGCAGCACGGTGACCAGCGCGACGACGGGCCCGGCGACCCGGGGCCGGCGGACGCCGACCGCCACGACCGCGCACGCGAGCACCGCGGCGCCCAGGACCGGGATGTAGGCGACCTTCGCCGTGGTGGCGACGAGGCCGCCGAGCGCGGTCAGGGCCAGCGCGACGGCGCGCGCCGACCGGTGCTCGCGGCGCGTCGCGAGCAGCGCGGCCACCCCGACCGCCGTCGTCAGGCACCCGAGCAGGCCGGCGGGCTCGCTGTAGGTGGAGACGAAGAAGCGGGAGAAGGTGGCGGCGGCCAGGGGGAGGACCGGCACCGCCACGACCAGCGCCCGGCGGCGCCCCGCGGCCGACGCCGCCCAGGCGCCGAGGCCGACCACGATGCCGACGAGCAGGGCGTAGGCCCACCCCAGCACCGTCGGCGACCACGTCCCCGGGGTGACGAGCGTGGTCGCGCGGGCGAGCAGGAGCGCCGAGGACGGCACCGGGTCGTCGCAGGTGATCGGCCCGACGGCGAAGTCGGTGGTCCACCCGCCGCGCCAGCTCGCGTAGCCGTCCATCGTCAGCGGGGTGAGCCCGGCGCCGCAGAAGAGGCGGTAGCCGTCGCCGTTGTCCTCGACGCCGAGGGTGAACAGACGGGTGGCGAGCGCGACGAGCCCCGCGGCCGCCACGCCCGCGACGACCCCGAGGAGGGCGCGGTGGCGGGGGCCGGGCCGCGTGACGCGGCGGGGCGGCTCGCTCGTGTCGGTCGCGTCCGCCGTCCCGGTGGCCATCGGCGCCCATGATGCCCGAGCGCGTCCCGGCCACCGCGGCGGCGGTTCAGTCGCTGGTGTCGACGTTCTGGTCGACGATCGTCTGGCGCTCCGGGGTGACCCGGAGGATCACGCGCTCGGACTTGATGGCGCCGGGCGGGTAGTCGCCGCCGGTGTAGCGCCGCGCGAGCTCGTCGACGTGCTCGCGGGCCTCCGGGCCGGTGATGGTGCGCTCCACGCGCCCCCGGACCTCGGCGTAGCGGTAGGGGTCCTTCTCGTCGCGGATCAGCACCGTGATGCGGGGATCGCGCTCGATGTTCTCGAAGCGCTTCCGGTGGGTCTCGGTGTTGATCACCACGGCGCCGTCCTTCACCCCCACCCACAGGATCTGCGTCTGGATGCGGCCGCTGGGCAGCACCGTCGACACGGAGGCGAAGTTGGGGCCGGTGGCCAGCTCCTCGGTCATCGGGTGCAGCTCGGGCCCGTTGCGGGTCTCGGACACGGTGTCGTCCTTCCTGATCGGCGTGCGGGACCCGCGGGGCTACCCGGTCGCGCCCGACCGTGCCCGGTGCAGATCCAGCAGCAGCGCGATCTCCGCGCCGTGGTGCAGCAGCTCGCGGTTGATGTGCAGCACGAGCACGGCCATCGGCGCGTCGGCGTACGGGCCCTCGCTCGGCCCGCACGGCGCCTCGAGGTCGGCGTCGCGCACGCCCGCGGTCCACGCCGCGTAGGCGTCGTCGAGCTGCTGGCGGGCCTCGTGCGCGGTGGCGGCGTAGTGGTGGGTGGCGTAGTCCACCGGCGGGCCGCCGAAGTGTCCCGCCACGCGCATCGCGAGCACGCCGACGATGACGTGGCCGAGGCGCCAGGCGATGGTGGTGACCGGCGGCGGGTCCGGCTCCGGGAGCGCGAAGTCGATCACCATGTCGCCCGCGCCCGCCGCCATCGGCGTCGCCGCCTGCGCGCGGGGCCGCACGCTCCACGCACCCGGGGCGGGCTCCCAGAGGTACTGCTCGTCGGTCAGACCGTCCAGGCGCGGGCGCCACCCGCGCCACTGGAAGTCGACCTGGTCGAGCAGCAGGGTGTTCCAGTCCAGCGCCATGGCGGGACGGTAGCGAGGGGGACCGACGGCCCTGCCCGGACGGACGGGGCCGGAGGACCGTGCGGCACAGCAGACTGTGTGCTGACGATCACTCCAGGAGGTTCACCCCATGAGCAGGACGATCGACGGTTCCGGGATCGACAAGGTGCTGGCGGGGGCGGTCGAGGCCGGCGCCGTGCCGCACGTCGTGGCGATCGCCGCCGACGCGGACGGCGTGTTCTACGAGGGCGGCTCCGGGCCGCGCGCCGTCGGGGACGCCGACCAGGTCTCCGGGAGCACCCACTTCCGGATCATGTCGATGACCAAGATGGTCGCCACGACCACCGCGCTGCAGCAGGTGGAGCGCGGCGAGCTGGACCTCGACGCCCCGGTCGAGCAGTACGTCCCGTCGTTCGCGGAGATCCAGGTCCTCGACGGCTTCGACGGCGACACCCCGAAGCTGCGGGCGCCCGCGACCAAGGCGACCGTCCGGCACCTCGTCACCCACACCTCGGGCCTGAGCTACTGGTTCTGGAACGCCGACATCGGCCGCTACGAGCAGCTCACCGGGCACCCGAACGTCGTGCCCGGCGAGAAGCGCGCCCTGTTCGCGCCGATGGTCGCCGACCCGGGCACGCGCTACGAGTACGGCATCAACACCGACTGGCTCGGACAGGTCGTCGAGGCCGTCGCCGGCACCACGCTCGACGTGGTGATCAAGGAGAACGTCACCGGCCCGCTCGGCATGGACGACACGATGTTCGCCCTCGACGACGCCCGCCAGGGCAACAAGACCCCGGTGCACGTGCGCGGCGAGGACGGCGCCTGGATGTCGGTGGGCAACTTCCTCCCCGACTATCCCGAGTGGTGGCCCGGCGGGCACGGCCTGCACTCGACGCCGCGGGACTACATCCGCTTCGAGCGGGCCCTGCTGCGCGGCGGCGAGCTCGACGGGACGCGCATCCTGCGCCAGGAGACCGTCGACGCGGCGTTCTCCGACCAGCTCGGCGGCATCCCGATGCCCGAGGAGATCGCGAGCGCCGACCCGGCGACCACCGACACCCTGCACCTCGGTCCGGGCTGGACCTGGGGCTACGGCCTGCTGCTCAACACCGAGGACGTCCCCGGGCGGCGCCGGGCCTGGAGCGGCGCGTGGGCGGGCCTGCTCAACACCCACTTCTGGATCGACCGGACGACGGGCATCTGCGCGTCGATCTACACGAACTCGCTGCCGTTCATCTCCGAGCAGGAGGCGTGGAAGCTCTACGGCGACTTCGAGTCGGCGCTCTACGCGGCCCTGTGAGGCCGGTGTGTGACCGGCGACCGTTTGCGTTGTCGTTAGCGGTGCTATGGACTGGGGGCCATGCTCCGTGACAGGCGCGCCGGTCCCGTGGCGCCGTCCACCGGTGTCGCGGGGCCGTCGCGGACCTGGCTCGTCCCGCTGCTGAGCACCCTGTTCGTGCCGGTCTACGCGTCCGGGTTCGTCGTCGGCAAGATCGCCACCGCGCACATGGCGGTGCCGACGGTGCTGCTGTGGCGGTTCCTCGTCGCGCTGGTCGTGGTGCTGGTCGCCGTCGTCGCGACGCGTCCGGCGCTGCCCCGCGGGCGGGCGTGGGGCCACCTCGTGGTGACGGCCCTGCTGCTGCAGGTCGGGCAGTTCGCCTTCTGCTACACCGGGCTGGCCGCCGGCGTCCCGGCCGGCGTCACGAGCCTCGTGCTCGGGATGGCGCCGCTGCTCGTCGGGCTGCTGACGCCGCTCGTGCTCTCCACCCGCCTCGGCGCGGCGCCCGTCATCGGCCTGATCATCGGGGCCTGCGGGGTCTACATCGTGCTGTCCGACCGGCTCGGCGGGGACCTCGGCACCACGATCGTGCTCCCGGTGCTGGGCGCGCTGTCGATGGCCGCCGGCACGCTCTACCAGAAGCGGTTCAACGACGACACGCCCGTCGCGACGAGCGTCGCCGTGCAGATGGGCACCTCGCTCGTCGTCACCGCCGCCGCGATGCCGTTCCTCGGCGCCGCCTGGCTGCCGAGTGACGCGACCGGGTGGTGGACCTCGCTCTGGCTCGGCGTCGTGAACTCCGCCGGCGCCTTCGTGCTGATGTTCGTGCTGCTGCGGTGGCGCAGCACGGTGCACGTCAGCTCGCTGCTGAACCTCGTCCCGGCGGTCACCGCGCTCGCCGCCGTCCCGATCCTCGGCGAGCCGCTGACGCTGCACGCCGTCGCCGGGCTCGTCGTCGCCCTGCTGGGCATGTACATCGGGCTCGGGCTGGTCGGGCGGCGGCGGGGCCCCGTGGGACCCCCCGCCGTCACGCCCCCGGCACGAACAGACAGAACGGGTGGCCGTGCGGGTCCCGCATGACCACCACGCCCTCGGCGGGCTGGTGGTCGGCGCGCGTGGCCCCGAGGGCGGCGGCGCGCGCCACCTCGGCGTCGAGGGAGTCCGGCGCGACGAGCAGGTCGAGGTGCGCGTGCATCCGCTGCTCGCCCTCGCGCGCGGGCCACGTCGGGGCGACGTGCTCGGGCTCGAGCTGGAAGCTGAGGCCGGGACGCTCCTGCTCGGGGGCGCGCAGGCGCACGAAGGTCGGGTCGTCGGCGCCCTCGACGGTCACCCACCCCAGCAGGTCGCGGTAGAAGGCGGCGAGCGCCGGCGGGTCGGGCGTCCCGAGGACGAAGGAGCCGAGCGTGGGCATGCGCCCA
Source organism: Actinomycetospora rhizophila (assembly GCF_042657905.1). Taxonomy (NCBI): domain Bacteria; kingdom Bacillati; phylum Actinomycetota; class Actinomycetes; order Pseudonocardiales; family Pseudonocardiaceae; genus Actinomycetospora; species Actinomycetospora rhizophila. The sequence goes on from NZ_JBHSKG010000011.1 coordinate 52,182, forward strand.
TCATGACCTGCGCGAACGGTGTGGAGCGGGCGACGGGAATCGAACCCGCGTAGCCAGTTTGGAAGGCCGCGCCGGGCCCGGGTCGGAGGGCACGACCTCGGCCGGAGCCCGGCGGGCGTGCCCGCTCGCGCCCCTGGTTGACCGCTGCTAATCGCACGCTAATCGCACGTTGGGAGGTTGCCTCGTGGTGCTCCTTGCAGCGCAGCAAGCCGGTGTCTGGTCTCCCCGTCGGCCAGGTCCTCCCGGAGCGCGCCAGGGCCAGGGGGCCAGGTGGAGCACCCGACGCGCTGAACGACCTGGCCCCCTGGTTCTGGGGTGCTACGCCCGTGGGTGGCCGGCGGGGAGACCTGCCCTACCCCCTCCCCGGAGGTCGCCGGGGGTGCGGGGGCGGCGAGCGCCCCGCCGGTCTTGCAGGCACCTCGGGGGAGGATGCGGGCATGTCTGAGCACCTCGTGGCCGTGCCGATCTTGCCTGTCCGGGACATGGCCGAGGCCGTGGAGTTCTGGTCACGCCTGCCGCACCTGGAGGTCGAGGAGTACGGCGGCGGCGGCTACGCCTTCGTGCGCCATCTCGATGCCGAGGTGATCCACCTCGATCATCGACCCGAGTTGAACCGGTTGGACAACATGGCTGGCTGCTACCTGCACGTACCGGGAATCGACGCGCTACGGGCAACCCTGGCGTCTGCCGGCATGCAGGTGTCCGAGGTCCGTGACGAGCCGTGGGGGATGCGCGAGTTCACGCTGACCGACCCCGACGGGAACACGATCCGTCTGGGATGCGGTGACTGATCGACACAGCCTGCATGTTCAGCGATCGCCCAGGGCTGCGAGCACCCACTCATCGAGGGGAGTGCCCCGTGCCCCGTCGTCGGTGATGTACACGCGGCAGGACAAGCCGTAGTCGCGTCGAGCGTCGGCTCCGGGCTCCACGTCAGAGCCGTCCACTCGGACCGTTGGTGAACCAAGAAATCCCTCGGTGAGCGCCTGCTCCGCGCTAGTGACCTGGCGCGCGACGACCTCATCACCTGTCTGCGCCGCGAGGTTCCGCAGGCGGGGCAGGTAGTCCGCTGCGTTCGGGCAGCCATCGAAGTACAGCAGTTCCAGTCGCACCCGAGTGAGTATCCGCTGCGCCCATGTCTGTGCGGTGTGCTTCTGACGTCTGCTGTGGCCCGAGGTGCTGGCGGGCGTGGCCGCGCGGCACGCCGGGTCGAAGACAGGAGGCGGTGCCGCAGCGAGCCCGCCCGTCCGGCCCGTCAGGGCCGGCTTGAAGACGTATAGAAAGTCCTCACGCTAAGCTGGCCGCTTCGGCCGACGGCCCGAGGGGGAGAATTGCCGTTCCTGGACGAGCCTGGCGTGTGGTGGCGTACTAGCGACCCAGATAATAGGCTACCTGGCATCTTGCAGATGGACGGAAACGTCGATCCGGTGCTGAGGTTGATCGGCGGATTCGAGCTGCGGATTATGCAGCTGACGCCAGACGGATCGCTCACCTCCCATGGAGAGTTGAGAGCTCCAGGTACGATCCACGGTGAAGCGTCAGGTAAAAGTATCACCCTGTTCGGTTCTTCGACTGCCGGGCAGAAGGGCGGCTTGCTCGGTCGGCCGCACGAGCACACGCTTGCTGCTGCCGTCACGCTCGTTGGGCAGCATGTTGTGGACCCGTTCAGCGAATTCGTTGCTGGCGCTGAGGTGCACGTCGAGAACTTGACGGTATGGGCGGGACGTACGGCTATCCGAGCTCAGATGATGATGGAGGATTCTGGTCACTGGACGGGTCGTTCACGGATCGACGTAGTGGCTACCGACGACGACGAAGTGGTGATCCCAGGTGCGCGGCTCTACCTTAAGCACGTGTTTAATCCGCTCGATTTCGAAAACAGCACGGCCAAGCGGACGGTATCAATAAGAGAGTATTGCTACGTAAAGTTCGAGTTTGACAATCCGGTATCGCTTGAAACGTATGATCGATACGTCTCGGATCTACAGGATTTGATCACTTTTTGCGTGGATCGCCCGTCGGCGATTCTACGGGAAGTGATTTCTGTCGCAGGAGGGCGGGCGAGTGGCCGCGAAGGGCAATCGAAGGCCAGGCTGTACAAGCGCTACGTGGTAGCGCCCGAGCCGGAAAAGGATGCCGTCGACACTTCTGAAGCGCTGGCGCTGCTCGGAGAAGACGCGGACTTCGCCGGGCTCGTCGCTCGCTGGTTCTCGCTTATCGAGAAGATTCGCTCTTCGGTGCGTATGGTGACGGGGCTCTCCTATGTTTCGGATGGGTACCTTGAGGGGCGCCTGGTGACAGCCGTAAGCGCGGCGGAGGGGCTGCATAGGTCTCTGTATCGCTCGACGGCGATGACTAAGGAGAGGTTTGACGCCCTTCGAAGCACGGCGACGGACGGTCTTGTCGAAGAGGACGCGAAGTGGCTGCGGGAGCGACTGCATAATGAGCCGACGCTGAACGACAGGCTTCTCGATATGGTGTCGAGAATCGAGAGCTACAGTGGCAGCGAGCTCCCGATAAACTCAGGTCGGTGGGCCGCTCAGGCGAAGCGGGCGCGAAACGCGCTCGTTCATCGCGACGAGGCGGGCTCGCTAGCGCGACAGCTGCGGCGTATGGATCTGCACCAGCTTGACGCGATTGTCGAGACCACCCTACTTGTAGTCACCGTCTTGGTGTTTGTTGAACTACAATTGGATGGCACTGTAATTCGGGACCTCCCGCAGGGCAACAGTCGTATGCGAATGGCTCTCTGGCTGGCCTCCAAGCATCTCGTGGACGAGTCTTGATTCGGTGTATCTTGCGTGAGATAATGATGACGTGGCCGAAGGAGTAGGAAAAAGAGTTGCGGCATATCGTCGTCGCCGCGGATTGAGTCAGGCCGCACTTGCTGGACTGATCGGCCGGTCGGAGTCCTGGCTCTCGCAGGTCGAGCGCGGAGTTCGATCAGTCGACAAAATGTCAGTCTTGCTCGACATGTCCCGTGTGCTTGACGTTGAGGTCCAAGCGCTTACGGGCACACCTTGGCAGCTTGCGCCAAACGGCGGTTCGCGTGCCGAAGGGCTGGCAAGTGTCCGAGGGGTTCTCAACAGATACGCTAATCTTATCGAAGACGACGTCCCCGCTCCGTCAGCTTCCTCGCTGCGGTCGATTGCCTCGTCGCTGCACCAGGAGTATCAGGCGGCTAAGTACGCGACCGTCATTCGAGAGCTGCCACTTCTTATCGGGCAAGCGGACTCGGCGCTGCTACGCGCCAGTGGTGACGATCGCGAGGCAGCACTGTCGTACGTCGAGGCGTACGTGGTGGCCTCGAAGCTGCTGACGAAGCTTGGAGTGGGAGACCTCGGAGCGGTGACGGCGGATCGTGCGGCGATGGCGGCAGGCCGCACGGACTCGGGCGTGGCACAGGGGATGGCGATCTACCAGGTCGTGACTGCCCTGCTGCGTTCTGATCAGGTTGATCAGGCGGAGCAACTCGCGACTCGCATGGCCGGCCAGCTCGTCCCGCGTGTGCGATCCGATGACCCGGCGCTTGTCTCGGTGGCCGGCGCGCTGTGGCTCATCTCGAGCGTCATCGCCGCGCGGCGCGCGGAGCGTTGGGAGGCGGAGCGTCGCCTCGACCAGGCGCAGGCTCTCGCGGACCTGCTCGGTCATGACGCCAACTATGCCTGGACTGCGTTCGGGCCCACGAACGTCGCTATCCACCGCGTGTCAGTCGCGGCTGAGCTGGGTGATCCGGCCGCAGCACTCGAAGCGGCGTCGAGCGTTGACCTCGGTCGGCTTCCGGCAGGGCTGTCGAGCCGTCGAGCGCAGGTCAACCTGGACCTGGCGTGGGCGCAGGCGCAGCGCAAGCGCGACGCGGAAGCGACCCTGAACCTGCTCGACGCCGAGAAGGCCGCGCCCGAAGCGGTGGCTCACAACGTGATGGCGCGCGAGATCATGCGCGAGATGCTGGCGCGGTCGAAGCGAGGACACGGCTCATCGCTGCAAGCGCTCGCGACGCGCGCGGGTGTGCTGCACTGACTCGGTGACTTCGCCCCTCGGACTCGTTGTCTGCGGCGCGCCGCTCGCGGCCCGAGCAGCTGACGTCGCCCGCGAGCTCGTCAGCGCGGGCTGGCCGCTCACGGTCGGCATCACGGCCGCCGCCACCGACTGGCTGAACCCGGACACCCTGTCCGAGGCCGCGACGGCACCGACCGCGACCCGCCGCCGCTTGCCCGACGAGAGTCGAGCTAGTGGCCGGCCGGACCGCGTGGTGGCGCTCCCGCTCACGTTCAACACCGCCAACAAGATCGCGTGCGGCGTCATGGACAACCACGTCACCGGCACGCTCTGCGACGCCCTCGGTACCGGGGCACCGATCATCGCGGCGCTGTTCGTGAACGACCGGCTGTGGCAGCACCCGGCCTGGGCGACGACTCTTGACACCCTCGGCCGCGCGGGTGTGGTGTTCCTCGACCCACACACCGGCCGTCTCGGCGAGCCCGTCGCCGTTCGTTCCGGTACAGGTGGGGACGTCGTCGAACGGTTCGACCCTTTATGGGTCACCGCCGCGCTCGCGTCCCCCGCAGCCGCGACGGCCTGACGCAAGGCTTCACACGACCCGCACATCTGTGCGGGTCGCACTTTTGTGCGGGTCGACCCGTTGACCTGCGGCTTTCCTGGTGATGCGCCCCCGAAGAGATCGGGCCTCGGCGCTGAGAGTCCCAGGAGGACCGCAGTCATGGCTATCAAGGTGAAGACGGACGGGACCCGCTACACGGTGGGGTCGATCCCGAAGCAGAAGACCGACATGGAGGGCCGGCCCAAGCGCGATCGGGTCACGGGCGACGACCTGATGGTCACCCAGCTCGTGCAGATCGACGAGAACGGTGCCGAGGTCATCAACTGCACGACCCCGGGGCTGCCGCGGGTGCAGCTCGGCGACGAGGTCGTGCCGCGGAACCTGATCGCGATCCCGTGGCAGCAGGGCCAGCGGGCCGGGGTGGCGTTCCGGGCCGACGCCCTCGACCCGATGAACGCCGCGCAGGGCGCCCCGGCCCCGAAGGGCGGTGCGTCGTGACCGCCGCCCGCTCCGGCGCCGAGGAGCTGTGGACCGGGCTCAACGCCGCCCAGGCCGACGGCCACGAGTGCGTGATGTGCGAGGTGTCGTTCGTGGTGCCGGAGGTCCCGGCGCAGCACCGCCCCGCGCCGGTGCCCGGCACCCGCACCGGCCCTTCCGGGGTGCCCTCGGTCCCGGTGGGGGTCTCCGAGACCGGCTCGCAGGTCTTCGCCTGCCTGGGCATCTGCGCCGCCCTCGCCTTCCCCGACTGACCACGCCGGTTCGCCATCCCGGTTGGTCATCTGCCTCGGGTCGGGGCCGGCTTCCCCGCGGCCCCGACCCCTCCCACCTCCTGATTTCCGTCCTGTGCGGCCGTGCTGGCCGCTGTCGCTTGTGAGGAACCGTCATGCCTCGCCAGACGTCCCGCTCCGCTGCCCGTCCGATGATCCGCGCTTCGCGCACCGACGGGTTCGAGATCATCACCGCCCCCACCGTGCACCCGCTCGCTCGGCTGCTCGGCCTCCTGATCCGGCTCCGCGCCGAGATCACCACCATCCTCGCCGTCGTCGCCGTGTGGGTGCTGCTGACCTCGTGGCTGCGGACCCCGTTCGTCATCGCCCTGGTCGCCGTCACCGTCGCGGTGGTCCTGGTGACCCCGGTCCTGCGCCGCTTCGTGGCCTACCGCGCGGCGGCGGTCATGACGCGGCACCGGCTGCGTCAGGTGCTCGTCGAGCGGCGCTGCCTGAACTTCTCCCGCCACGCGCCGCTGTTCCTGTGGTCGCACCCCACCGAGGTCGGCGACACCGTCTGGCTCTTCCTCCGCGCTGGCATCTCGCCGACCGATGTGGAGGAGCAGACCGACTGGATCGCCTCGGGCTGCTTCGCCCGCGACGCCCGGGTCACCACCGTGCGCTCCATGACCGCCCTAGTGAAGGTCGAGGTCATCCGCCGCGACCCGCTGGCCCGTGAGCTGATCGACTCCGAGCTGGCCGACTGGACCGCCACCACCGGCCAGCGCCCGCCCTCGAGCACGAAGGTCGTCCCGCCGAAGCCGGGCAACGCCCACTGGTCGGGCGCCGGTGACCGTGGCGGCAGGCAGGACGGCAAGCCAGCACAGCGCCCCACGCTCGACGAGCGCGACGACGTCCCGCCGATGGTCATCGAGCACCCCGCACCCACCGCCAACACGGCCTCACAGCCCGCGCCCACCCCAGAGCCGGTCAAGGTGCCAGAGCGCGGTGGGGACTGGTCGGACTATGTCTAGCCCCGAGCAGCATCCCGAGCCGGTGCGCCTGCGCGACCTGCTGCGCTCCTGGACCGCCGCGATCCGCACCCCCGCCACCCCGTGCCCGGAAACGCCGGCGCGGTCACCGCTGTCGATCTGGGACCCGATCCACCTCGGGATCGACGAGCACGGCCGCCCGGTCCGGGTCACCCTGGCCTACCGCAACGCCCTACTCGCTGGGGAGCCCGGAGCGGGCAAGTCGGTCGGGCTCAACCTCCCGACCGCGCACGCGGCCCTGTCCCCGGACTGCGGGCTCTGGCTGTTCGACGGCAAGCGCGTCGAACTCGGCCTCTGGCGCGACGCCGCCGACCGCTTCGTCGGTCCCGACCTCACCGACGCCACCGAGACCCTGCGCGACCTTCAGGCCGAGATGGACCGTCGGTATGACTGGCTCGACGCCGAGCGCCGGCGGAAGATCACGCCTGCGGATGCCGCGCACGGCATCGACCCGATCGCCGCGATCTTCGACGAGGTCGCCTACTACTCGGCCACCGTCGGCACCAAGCAAGAGCGCGAGACGTTCTCGGTGCTGCTGCGCGATCTCGTCGCCCGTGGTCGTGCCGCTGGGGTCATCGTCATCGCCGCCACCCAACGACCGTCCTCGGACATCATCCCCACGTCGCTGCGGGATCTGTTCGGCTACCGGTGGGCGTTCCGCTGCACCACCGACGCCAGCTCGGACATCGTGCTCGGGCACGGCTGGGCCGCCCGCGGTCACTCCGCCGCCGTGATCGCCCCCGAGGACAAGGGCATCGGCCTGCTGCTCGCCGAGGGTGGGGAGCCGCAGCGGATCAAGTCCGCGTTCCTGTCCGACGAGCAGGTCTATGCCCTGGCCGACACGGCCGCGTGGTTGCGCGAGGGCCGGCGGCTCGCCGACGACACCCTCACTGCGGCTCAGGGAGGCCGGCTGTGAGGGCGGACGCATGCGGCGCGGGGGCCTACACCCTGATCGTCCGAGCGGCGGCGCCCCGGTTCGGGGACCGGGGCTCCGTCTCCGCTGCCGAGCACCGAGGGGGAGCAGGCTCAGGCGGCGGGGACATGTCGTCGGACGGTCAGGGCGTAGGACGCCACGTCCGTACAGCTGCGACGGACGTGACCGAGCCTGTCGGCTGTTCCCGCGACAGGTCCCGGTGCGAGCGTCTCGACTCCCGCCACCAGTGGCCCACCGAGCACCCCGCGGAAACACTAGGGCGGGCATCGTGACGCCGAATGGTCGAACCAACGCGACCAGTGGCGGCCCCACTGGTCTAACGGTCGACGAGCTCGGCCGTCGTCGCCTCGCCCGGGCGGCTGCGACCACGGACGTCGCCGAGTTCTCCCGACACGGTCGCGACGACTGGTCGGGCTGGCTCGCTCACCTCGGCGGGGCCGCCGCGGGCTGCTCGCACCCGATCCGTCTCGCCGGATCGTTGACCACCGTCGAGCAGAGCACGGGCCGGATCACCGTGGAGTCGCACACGTCGGCGATGCCGGACGCGGTGCTCTACGTGCCGTGCGGGAACCGCCGCGCCAACGTCTGCGCGAGCTGCGCGGAGACCTACCGGGCCGACACCTACCAACTGGTCACCGCCGGCCTCCTGGGCGGCAAGGGCGTCCCGCCCACCGTCGCCGAGCACCCGTGTGTGTTCCTGACCTGCACCGCCCCGTCGTTCGGGCCCGTCCACACCCACCGGACGGACGCGAAGGGCCCGCCGTTGCCGTGTCACCCCCGCCGCCAGGTCGACACCTGCGAGCACGGGATCGACCTCGTGTGCTGGGACCGGCACGACGAGCACGCCCCCGAGGTCGGACGGCCGCTGTGCCTGGACTGCTACGACCACGACCGCCAAGCCGTGTGGAACCACTCCGCGGGGGAGCTGTGGCGTCGCACCATGGTCGCCGCCGGGCGCGCGCTGCGTCGCCTCGAGGAACCCGGCGCGAAGCTGCGCCTGAGCTACACCAAGGTCGCCGAGTACCAGACCCGCGGCGCCGTGCACTTCCACGCCCTGGTCCGCCTCGACGGCCGCGACCCCGACGACCCCACCGCCATCCTCACCCCCAACCCCGGCATCCGCGCCGGGCACGTCGCGCTCCTGCTGCGCGAAGCGGTCCACGGCACGGTCTTCCGCAGCGACGCTCACCCGGACCGGCCCGAGGGCTGGTCGATCGGCTGGGGCGAGCAGTGTGACCCCCGCCCTGTGCGGCTGACGGTGCGCGATGTCGACGACGCCGGGGAGATCACCCACGGCGCCGTGGCCGGCTACCTCGCCAAGTACGCCACGAAGGCGACCGAGATGGCCGGCCACGTCTCCACCCGTCTCACCCCCGAGACGGCCGCCGCCTACGCCGACACCACCACGCATGTCGGCCGCCAGATCGCCGCGTGCTGGCGCCTCGGGACCCGCCCGGACCGCGAGGGCGCCCCGCCGCCGGACGCCGAGGAGTGGCGCGAGGGCTGGGGTCGGCTGCGGCGCTGGGCGCACATGCTCGGCTTCGGCGGCCACTTCTCGACCCGCTCCCGGCGCTACTCCACCACCATGACCGCTCTGCGCGCCGCACGCCGCGACTGGGCCCGCGCCCACGCTGCGAACACCGGCCCCGACGTCGACGAGCGCGACGACCAGGCCGACGAGGACACCACCGAGGTCGTCGTCGCCTCCCTGGCCTTCGCCGGGATCGGCTGGCACACCACCGCCGACGCCCTCATGGCCAACACCGCCGCAGCTAACGCGCGGGCCAGGAGGCACGCCGCCCGCGACGAATTGACCTCGATCACCTGCTGACCAACGAGAGCAAGGCAACCGACATGGAGACGGAGAACAACACCGCCAAGTACCTCAGCGTCCCCGCTGCCGCCGAGTACCTGGCGACCTCGGAGCGGTTCATGCGTCGGCTCGTCGCCGAGCGCCGGATCGCCTTCCACCACGTGGGCCGTCACGTCCGCTTCGCCGTGACCGACCTCGACGCGTTCGTCCAGGCGGGCCGCGTCGAGCCGATCACCCGGGCCAGCGTGCGGCGAGGGGTGGTGGCCTGATGGCGAACAAGAAGGGTCACCGCCGCTTCGGCTCGATCCGCAAGCTCTCCTCGGGCCGCTACCAGGCCAGCTACCTCGGCACGGACGGGCAGCGGCGGACGGCGCCCGAGACCTTCGAGCGCAAGCGCGACGCCGAACAGTGGCTCTCGGTCCTGGAAGCCGACATCGTGCGCGGCGACTGGACCGACCCGCTGCTCGGCGAGGTCACAGTGGGGGAGTTCGGACGCCAGTGGCTCGTGGACCACCGCTGTAGCCGACGCACCCGGGAGGAGTACGCGAGCCTCTGGCGCCTGCACGTGGCCCCGTTCCTCGCGGAGGCGCGGATCGCGGAGTTGAGCACCGAACGGGTCCGGGCCTGGCGCACGGACCTGCTCGCTTCGGGGCGCTCAGAGGATCGGACCGCGAAGGCATACCGGCTCCTGCACACCGTGATGGCGACGGCCGTGGACGACGGGCGGATCAAGCGCAACCCGTGCCGGATCAAGGGCGCCGGGCAGTACCGGACCCCCGAGCGGCCGTTCGCCTCGGTGGCCCAGGTGTTCGCCCTGGCCGGCGCGGTCCCCGCGCGGTACCGGGTGCTCGTGCTCTCGGCGGCGTTCACCGGTCTGCGCTGGGGTGAGCTGATCGCCCTGCGCCGCTGCGACGTCGACCTCAGGGCACGGATCGTGCGAGTGCACCGCAGCGTCGGCCAGACCCAGGCCGGCGAGATGGTGGTCGGCCCGACCAAGTCCGAGGCGGGCACGCGCGCGGTCGCGTTCCCCGCGGTGCTCTCCGACGACCTGGTCGCTCACCTCACGAGCTACGCGGAGTCGGGCACGACGGGCCTGCTGTTCACGGGCTCGCGCGGCGGTGAGCTGCGACGCGGCAACTTCCACCGCGAGACGGCGTGGACGAAGACGGTCGTGCGGGTCGGACTCCCGGCGGGCTTCCACTTCCACGACCTGCGGCACACCGGCAACCAGCTCGCGGCCATGTCGGGAGCGAGCACGCGGGAGCTGATGCGGCGCATGGGGCACGGCTCGATGCGGGCGGCGATGATCTACCAACACGCCAGCGACGAGCGGGACCGCGCGATCGCCGACCGTCTCGGCCAGCACATCGAGGGGGAGCGGACCGCCGAGGCCGACGGTGGCGACGAGGGCCAGGCGGACGACGAGGACGAGGGTGGTGACGGCGATGCGGTCCCGGCCTAATCGCACGCTAATCGCACGACGGCGGGTCGTCGCAGCGCCCGACGATCATGCAATCGGCCGAACTGTCCCGCTGACCTGCACGAACGGTGTGGAGCGGGCGACGGGAATCGAACCCGCGTAGCCAGTTTGGAAGACTGGGGCTCTACCATTGAGCTACGCCCGCGACGGGCCCTCGGGGCCCGGTCTCACCGTAGCGGATGCGCCCTCCCCGCCTGCTCCGGTGGGTCGACGGCCGCCTCCTGAACGCCGCCCGACGGCTTCGTGAACGATCCGGTACGGGACTTGACCGATCGACTGGAACGAGCAACACGGAGTGACGTCCTACGGATACGCGACGGTAGGGACCGACTCCTCGCCACCATGGGGAGACGGAGCCGCAACGTAGGAGGGAGATCGGCATGAGCACCGCCACGGAGGTCGTCGACCGGGTCGAGGGCACCGAGGACGACCACATCGTCCGCGGGCTGGACTAGGTCCGACGCACGACCGGACCGGGAGGCAGCGGCGCCTCCGCGGTCCCCGCGCCCCGCCCCTAGACTCGTGGTCACGGGGTGTGGCGCAGCTTGGTAGCGCACTCGCTTTGGGAGCGAGGGGCCGTCGGTTCGAATCCGGCCACCCCGACCGTGCCGACCGGCGTGGACACGACCGCCGGGAGCACCGCACGAACGCCCCGCCACCGATCCGTGGCAGGGTGCCGTCCGATCCGCGTGAGGCCGGACCGTCGATCACGGCGAGGCCCGCGGAGATCGGGGGCGGACGTGGGCGAGGGAACCGCGGCCCTCCTGGGACCGCTCGACTGACGCGGCATGCGCGAGCGCAAGATCGCCCCGGGTGCTCCCTCCGCCCGATCTCACGGGGTCCACGGAGCACCTGGAGCGATCACCCGCGACCGGCGCGTTCCGCATGATCATCAGGGCTGCGGGCCTGCCGGACGTGCCGCTCGGGCCGGTGAGGACGCCGGCACCGACCCGCCCCCGGCTGCGCCGAGCCTGATCGCGGCGGTGGGGCGACGCTCACCACCTCCCCGCGCTCGCCGGCACCAGGCCCTCGCGGAGCAGGGCGTGCCGCTGGTCCGGGCCTTGTGGCTCGGGACGGCACCGCAGGAAGGTGACCCCCTGGCACTCAACCCCGGAGGTGCACCGTGAGCACGAAGAGCACGCCCGTCGAGCTGACCGTCGTCGACACGAACGCCGAGGCCTGGCAGGGCTTCCCGGTCGAGTACATCGGGGCGAACCTCGAGCACGTCCCGCTCGTCCAGGACCCCGAGACCGGCATGACCGTGCTCAAGATGGTCTACCGGGCGGGCTTCACCAACCCGTGGCACAGCCACCCCTGCGCGCACGGCGTCTACGTCCTCGAGGGCGTGCTCAACACCCACCAGGGCGACTACCCGGCGGGCAGCTTCGTCTGGTTCCCCGAGGGCGGCGTGATGCAGCACGGGGCGACGCAGGACCAGGACGTCACGTTCCTGTTCATGACCAACAAGCCGTTCGACATCCACTTCGTCGGCGACGACAGCGACCCGCAGGCGCCCACCATGTGATCCCCGTGTCCGATTCCCGTGAGTGACCGGGCACGATGCGCAGCGCGGTTCACGCGAGCAGCCGCCCGGGCGGCCCTGCCGTGACAGGTGGCTCTTCACCGGCAGGGCCGCCACTCCCACGGGACGTGACAATCGGGTCGCGCCGACCGGGAGGATCGGTCCGTGACCACGATCTCCGAGCTCGGCGGCGTCCGCGTGCTGGTCCTCGACCGCGAGGGACCGGTGATCCGCGACGAGGCGGGCGCCCTCGACGTCATCGGCGAGACCTACGGCACCGAGGCCGACGTCGTCGCCGTGCCCGTCGAGCGCCTCGACCCGGCGTTCGCGCAGCTCCGCAGCGGGGTCGCCGGCGCGGTCGTGCAGAAGTTCGTGAACTACCGGCTGCGCCTGGTGGTCGTCGGCGCGCTCCGCGACACCTCCGGCCCCGTCGGGGACTGGGTGCGCGAGGCCAACGAGGGCCGCGATCTGTGGTTCGTCGCCGACCTCGCCGAGCTGGAGCGGCGCCTCAGCGCGGCGCGTACATGATCACGCCGACGCCGGCGAGGCAGATCGCGGCGCCGAGCAGGTCGAAGCGGTCGGGCCGGTAGCCGTCGAGCACCACGCCCCACGCCAGCGAGCCCGCCACGAACACGCCGCCGTACGCGGCGAGCACGCGGCCGAAGGCGGCGTCGGGCTGGAAGGCGGCGACGAACCCGTAGAGCCCGAGGGCGAGCACGCCGATCGCGGCGAACCACCACGCCCGGCCCTCGCGCACCGCCTGCCACACCAGCCAGGCGCCGCCGATCTCCAGGACCGCGGCGAGGACGAAGAGCGCGATCGAGCGCAGGGTCACCGGGCGGACGGTAGAGCAGTCCAGTGGGTCGGGCGGTCGAGGTGCGCGGGCACGGTCGTGTGCGCGTCCCCGCGGGCGGCCTCGAGCTGCGGGGCGGTGAGCAGCAGCGCCCCGGCGAGGCGGGCGCCGCGGACGTCGGCGCCGCGCAGGTCGGCGCCGAGGAGCTCGGCCCGGTCGAGGTCGACCCGCCGCAGGTCGGCGCCCACGAGCAGCGCGCCGCGTAGCCGCGCCGACCGGAGGTCGCGGCGCCGCAGGTCGGCACCGAGCAGGTCGGCGCCCCGCAGGTCGGGGCCCGGCCGCCCGGCGTGCGCCGCCGCGACGACCTCGTCGAACAGCGCGCCCGCCTCCCGGCGCACGGCGCCCACGTCCACCCCGCCGAGCGCCTCGGCGGGCAGCGTCGCCATCGCCTCGACGCGGTCGCGCAGCTCCCCGGCCTCGGCCGCCAGGGGCGTCCGCACGGCCTCGTCGAGCAGCGCGAGGACCTCGTGCAGCGGGCGCAGGACCTCGAGGGCGTCGAACATCGCCGGCACGCGTCGCCGGGCGCCGGAGAAGGTCACCTGCACGACCTGCTGGCCGGCGCCGAAGCAGTCGAACACCGCGCAGCCGGGGAAGCCGCGGGAACGGAGCCGGTCGTGGATGCCGCACCCGTCGTCGGGGCGCAGGTGGCGGCACGGGGTGCGGGCCGGCTTGTCGACGGCGAAGTCGGCCGAGGCGGCGAACGACGGCCCGACGCAGCACAGCGCCAGGCAGCGCGAGCAGTCCGCCGACCTCGGGGGTGACGCCGTCACACCGTCAGCGCCGGGCGCGCTTGCGGCGCTTGGTGCCGTAGCCGGCGATGGCCTCGAAGGTCTCGAGGGCACGCTCGATGTTGGCGCGGATCTTCTTCATGGCTGTCCCTCCTCGTGGCGGGCCCCGCGGCGGGGGAGCGGGTGCGGGGTGATCCCCACCGTGCCAGCCCGCTCCGGACCTGTCCCGCGGCGCGGTGGAGAGGTCCGGTGTCCTCCGAACGGTGGCGTCTCCCGGCGTGTCGCCGCCCGGACGAGCGATGCGGCGTCCGGTGCGCGAGACGGGCGGCGGGCCGCGGCCACCACCGCCCGCCGAGCGGGTCGTGACGATGAGATCGGCGGTCGTCACGGCGAGGTCGGCGGTGGGCCCGCCTCCCCGCGACAGCCCGCCGACCGCCCGCGGACGGGTGGTCCCGACGCGCCGTCGTGCCCGGTCCGGGCGGGCGCCACGGCGAGCGGTCGGGGGTCACGTCTAGACTCGCCGCCACGCCCGGGCGGGCGCGTCAGCAGGTACAGGCACCGGCTCTCCGGTGCTCCTCGACCGTGAGCGGTGGGGACGGCCTCCCGCGTCACGCCTCGGACCGATCCGCCCGTACGCCCTGGGGTTGCGGGCAGGTCACCGCACGAGCGCACGATGGCCCTGCCCCGAGGAGAGACGACCAGTGAAGTCCACCGTCGAGCACCTGTCGCCGACGCGCGTCAAACTCGCCGTCGAGGTGCCCTTCGACGAGCTCAAGCCCAACTTCGACAAGGCCTACAAGAAGATCGCGCAGCAGGTGCGCATCCCGGGGTTCCGCCCCGGGAAGGCGCCCGCCCGCATCCTCGACCAGCGCCTGGGCCGCGGCGTCGTCCTCGAGGAGGTCGTCAACGAGGCCGTGCCCGCCAAGTACGGCGAGGCCGTCACCGAGGCCGAGGTCCAGCCGCTGGGCCAGCCCGACATCGAGGTCACCGAGATCGAGGACGGCGACAAGCTCGCCTTCACGGCCGAGGTCGACATCCGGCCCGAGATCACGGTGCCGGACTACACCTCGATCGCCGTGGAGGTCGACGACGCCGAGGTCACCGACGACGACGTCGACGAGCAGCTCACGGGGCTGCAGGCGCGCTTCGGCACGCTCACCGGCGTCGACCGCGCGGTCCGGAACGGCGACTTCGTCGTCATCGACCTGTCCGCCACCGTCGACGGCGAGGCCGTCGAGGAGGCGCAGACCAGCGGGATGTCGCACGAGGTCGGCTCCGGCCAGCTCATCGAGGGCCTCGACGAGGCGCTCGAGGGCATGTCTGCCGGCGAGACCAAGCAGTTCACGACGAAGCTCGTGGCCGGCGACCACGCCGGCAAGGACGCCGAGGTCACCGTCTCGGTGCAGACGGTCAAGGAGCGCCAGCTCCCCGAGGCCGACGACGAGTTCGCCCAGCTCGCGAGCGAGTTCGACACCCTCGACGAGCTCAAGGACGACCTGCGCACCCGCTACGCGCGCGTCAAGAAGATGGAGCAGGGCAGCCAGGCGCGCGACCGCGTGCTCGAGGCCCTGCTCGAGGCGGCCGACGTGCCGCTGCCCGAGTCGGTCGTGCAGTCCGAGGTCGAGGTCCGCGCCCACGAGGCCGTCCACGAGTTCGACCACGACGAGGCGCGGCTCACCGAGTACGTCGAGTCCCAGGGCCAGACCCGCGAGGAGTTCGACACCGAGCTGCGCACCAGCGCCGAGCAGGCCGTGAAGACCCAGCTGCTCCTGGACAAGATCGCCGACGAGGCGAACGTGCAGGTCGAGCAGCAGGAACTCATGGAACGCATCATGATGCAGGCCCAGCGCTTCGGGGTGAGCCCCGAGGAGTACATCCAGCAGGCGCAGCAGGCCAACCAGCTCGGCGCGATCTTCGCCGACGTCCGGCGCGGCAAGGCGCTCGCCACCGTCGTGCAGTCCGCGACGATCACAGGCCCCGGCGGCAGCGACGTCGATCTCTCCGAGCTCTTCGGCACCGCCGGTGAGGTCGAGGGCGAGACGGTCGACGAGGCCACCGACGCGACCGAGGACGCCACCGCCGAGGGCGCCGACGCCGCCGCCGGTCCCACGGACGACGCCGCCCAGGTCGCCGACGCCGACACCGACGCCAGCGACCCCGCCTCGCCGAGCTCGCAGGTCGAGGCGGACGCGACCGCCGACACCGAGGTCGTCGGCGCGCCCGACTCCACGTCCCGCGCCTGACCCATCCGGCGCACCCGGCCCGCGCTCCTGGCCGATCCATCGGCCAGGAGCGAACACGGCCCGTCGACGGACTGTCCGGCCCGTCCCGGTGGTTACTGTCGAGGTCGGTGGGCCCGACCGACGCCAGACCGATCACCTCAGCAGAGAAAGCAGGGACACAGGTGAGCCAGCACCTCTCCATCCCGGCCGGGGCGGTCATGCGCTCCGCCGGGGGATCGATGACGCTGAACGACTCGGTCTACGAGCGCCTCCTGCGGGAGCGCATCGTCGTCCTGGGTCAGGAGGTCAACGACACCATCGCGAACCAGATCTCGGCGCAGCTGCTCCTGCTCTCCGCCGAGGACCCGAAGAGCGACATCACGCTCTACATCAACTCGCCCGGCGGCTCGGTGTCGGCGGGCATGGCGATCTACGACACCATGGAGTGGATCGAGCCCGACGTCTCCACGGTCGCGATGGGCCTCGCCGCCTCGATGGGGCAGTTCCTGCTCTCCGCGGGGGCCCGGGGCAAGCGCCTGGCGCTGCCGCACGCGCAGATCATGATGCACCAGCCCTCCGGCGGCCTCGGCGGCACGGAATCGGACATCACGATCCGCGCCGCGTCCATGAAGAAGCTCAAGCGCCAGCTCGCCGAGCTCATCGCCGAGCACACGGGCCAGACGTTCGAGCGGATCACCGAGGACTCCGACCGCGACCGCTGGTTCGACCCGTACGAGGCCCTCGAGTACGGCTTCATCGACCACGTCGTGACGCGCTCCTCCGATCAGCCCAGCAGCAACGGCAACGGGTCCGGTTCCTGAGACAGGAGACAGAGCAGATGAGTGAGCTCCACGTGCCCGGCGGCACGGCTCCGGCCTCGCCGAACGCGCGCTACATCCTTCCCTCCTTCGTCGAGCGCACGAGCTACGGCGTCAAGGAGTCCAACCCCTACAACAAGCTCTTCGAGGAAAGGATCATCTTCCTCGGGGTGCAGATCGACGACGCGTCGGCGAACGACGTGATGGCGCAGCTGCTGTTCCTGGAGTCGAACGACCCGGACCGCGACATCACGATGTACATCAACTCGCCCGGTGGCTCGTTCACCGCGCTGATGGCGATCTACGACACGATGCAGTACGTGCGCCCCGACATCGCGACGGTGTGCCTCGGCCAGGCCGCGTCGGCCGCCGCGGTCATCCTCGCCGCCGGCGCGCCGGGCAAGCGCCTCGCGGTGCCGAACGCCCGCGTGATGATCCACCAGCCCGCCACCGAGGGCTTCTACGGCCAGGCGTCGGACCTGGAGATCCAGGCCGCCGAGATCTCGCGCATGCGCCGCCTCATGGAGGAGACGCTCGCGACGCACACCACCCGGTCCGCCGAGCAGATCCGTGCGGACGTCGAGCGCGACAAGATCCTGACCGCGCCGGAGGCCAAGGAGTACGGCCTCATCGACGACGTGGTGGCGAGCCGCAAGCTCTCCGCCAACCGCTGATCCGACCGGTCCCGCTCCCGGGCCGCCGCCGACGCGCGGTGGTCCGGGGGAGGCTCCGGACGGATGTCGGCGCACCCGGCGCAGCGGGCCGACCGCCCGTCGCGGGAGCACCGACGTGCCCGGGCAGGAGACGGCGTCGCGGGCTCGCGACCTGCACGATCCGCTGGGCGCGAACCTCCCCGTCCGACCGGGTGGGCAGGTACGGTCAACCACGAACGAGCGCACCGACCGCGGTGCGCCGGAGGGGACACGAGGTCTGCTGCGATGGCACGCATCGGCGACGGCGGTGACCTGCTGAAGTGCTCCTTCTGCGGGAAGAGCCAGAAGCAGGTCAAGAAGCTCATCGCCGGTCCCGGTGTGTACATCTGCGATGAGTGCATCGACCTGTGCAACGAGATCATCGAGGAGGAGCTCGCCGAGGCCGGTGAGGTCAAGCTCGACGAGCTCCCCAAGCCCACCGAGATCCACGAGTTCCTCGATCAGTACGTGATCGGCCAGGACGACACCAAGAAGACGCTGTCGGTGGCGGTCTACAACCACTACAAGCGTGTCCAGGCCGGCGAGAAGAACCGCGAGGGCAGCCGCAACGAGGACGTCGTCGAGCTGGCGAAGTCCAACATCCTCATGCTGGGCCCCACGGGCTGCGGCAAGACCTACCTCGCGCAGACGCTCGCGAAGCTGCTCAACGTCCCCTTCGCGATCGCGGACGCCACGGCGCTCACCGAGGCCGGGTACGTCGGCGAGGACGTCGAGAACATCCTGCTGAAGCTGATCCAGGCCGCCGACTACGACGTCAAGCGCGCCGAGACCGGCATCATCTACATCGACGAGGTCGACAAGATCGCGCGGAAGTCGGAGAACCCCTCCATCACGCGCGACGTCTCCGGCGAGGGCGTGCAGCAGGCCCTCCTGAAGATCCTCGAGGGCACCACGGCGTCGGTGCCGCCCCAGGGCGGGCGCAAGCACCCGCACCAGGAGTTCATCCAGATCGACACGACGAACGTGCTGTTCATCGTGGCGGGGGCGTTCGCCGGGCTCGAGAAGATCATCGCCGAGCGCGTCGGCAAGGGCGGTCTGGGCTTCGGCGCCGACATCCGGTCGAAGGCCGAGATGGAGTCGGCCGAGTCGTTCGGCGACACGCTGCCCGAGGACCTCATCAAGTTCGGGCTGATCCCCGAGTTCATCGGCCGCGTGCCGATCGTCGCCTCGGTGTCGAACCTCGACCAGCCGAGCCTCGTGCAGATCCTCACCGAGCCGCGGAACGCGCTGGTGAAGCAGTACCAGAAGCTGTTCGAGATGGACGGCGTCGAGCTCGAGTTCGCCCCCGAGGCGCTCGAGGCCATCGCCGACCTCGCGATCCTGCGCGGCACCGGTGCCCGCGGTCTGCGCGCGATCATGGAAGAGGTCCTCAACCCGGTGATGTACGACATCCCGGGTCGTGACGACGTCGCCAAGGTCGTGGTCACCGAGCAGACGGTGAAGGACAACGTCAACCCGACGATCGTCCCGCGCCAGCCCTCGCGCCGGGAGCGCCGCGACAAGTCGGCCTGAGGTCGGGCTCCGGGTGCGCCGGGCCGGGCTCAGCCCGCCCGGCGGCCCCCGGAGCGCAACGGCTCGTCGCGTGAGTGACGGCCGAGGAAGCCGGCGACGTCCGGCATCACCTTGGCGTAGTAGACGCCGTCGTGGCGTCCCGGGCTGATCGCGCCGACCTCGGGGCGCGCGAGCGCGATGTAGCGGCGCGTGGCGTCGACGAACGGGTCGCGGTCGCCGCACCAGATGCCCGCGGGCACCGGAATGATCTCGGGGAAGAAGCGCATCGGGTCGTTGGCCTCCCAGTCGGCGCGACCCGTGAACGGGCGCCGGGACGCGACCCGCCAGTCGGTGAACAGCCCCGGGCTGATCGCCGCCACCGCGCGCAGCGGGCGGCGCCGCCGCATCCGCTCGCGGGTGTAGAGCAGCGCGCCCGCCCCGCCCATCGAGACGCCGGTGACCATGGCCGGCTCGCCGGGGAGGTCGCCCGCCGCCGGCGCCGTGGCGAGGCCGCGCTCGCGCAGCCAGACGGGCATCTCGTCGAGCAGCATCGCCAGCGGGTCATCGCCCGACGCGTAGGGGTGCCAGTAGTTGTCGCCGCCGTCGACGCCGACCACGGCGAACGGTGGCACCCCGCGGGCCCAGGCGTCGCCGAGCAGGCTGCGGTTGCCCGCCTCGTTCCACCACTGGGCGTTGCCCTTGAGCCCGTGCAGGGCGACGCAGACGGGCAGCCGGGCGCGGTCGGCGCCCGGCGGCAGCACGGTGACGAGGCGCACGCGGCGTCCCCGCGCGACGGAGTCGACCCACTCGAGGGTGCCGACGGCGTCGGTCGGCGCGGCGCGGCGCGGCGGGTCGGGGATGCGCTGCGGCGGCGGCGCGGGGTCGTCCTGGCCGACGAGCACCCCGCCGAGCCCGACGGCCCCGGCGACCCCGAGGGCGCCGGCGGAGCCGACCAGGAACTGGCGGCGGGTCGGTCGGGCGGGCACGGCCGGGACCTCCTCCTCGGATCTCGAGGGCACGGACGGGGACGCCGGGGTCACCGTACGGGCCGCGGCCGGTGCTACGGGCCGTCCGCCCCGACCAGGGGAGCATCCTCGGCGACGATGCGCTGCGACCCGGCGTAGACGTTCATCGAGTGCCCGCGCAGGAAGCCGACCAGCGTCATCCCGCTCTCGCGGGCCATCTCGACCGCCAGCGACGACGGCGCGGACACCGCGGCGAGCACCGGCACCCCGGCCATCACGGCCTTCTGGGTCAGCTCGAACGACGCGCGCCCCGACACCATGAGGATCGTGCCCGCGGCCGGGATCGCGCCCTCGAGCAGGGCGTGGCCGAGGACCTTGTCCACGGCGTTGTGCCGCCCGACGTCCTCGCGGGCGACGAGCAGCGTGCCGTCGGCGCGGAAGAGGCCCGCGCCGTGCAGCCCGCCGGTGCTGTCGAAGACGGCCTGCGCCGCGCGCAGGGCGTCGGGCAGCCCGGCGAGGAGCTCGGGGGTCAGCGTCACCGGGTCGTCGCCGGGGGCGAAGCGCGTCTTCGTGCGGACCGCGTCGAGCGAGGCCTTGCCGCACACCCCGCACGACGAGGTCGTGTAGAAGCGGCGCTCGACGGAGTCGTCGGGCGGCGCCACGCCGGGGGCGAGGGCGACGTCGAGCACGTTGTAGGTGTTGCGGCCGTGGTCGTCGACCGAGTCGCAGTAGCGCGCCGTCGACACGTCCTCGCGGTCGCCGATGACGCCCTCGGTGAGCAGGAAGCCGTGCGCGAGCTCGACGTCGTGGCCCGGGGTGCGCATCGTCACCGCCAGCGGGCGGCCGGCGACCCGGATCTCCAGCGGCTCCTCGGCGGCCAGCGTGTCCGGACGGCGGCGCATCTCGCCGTCGACGATGCGCAGCACCGGACGCTTCACCGTCACGCGTCCCATGACCGCCTCCGTGGTCGTCCTGTCGTTGTTGCTCTGTGTGGTCGGTGTGTGACCCATCGTCCGACCGGGTAGTTGCCCGCCACCGGACGTGTCGGCGTTAAGGAGCCATCCATGGCGGGTTTCTTCGATCGCTCCTCCATCGTGGCACCACCAGGGTGGAGTCGCTGGCTCGTTCCCCCGGCCGCGCTGGCGGTGCACCTCGCCATCGGCCAGGCGTACGCGTGGAGCGTGCTCAAGACCGGTCTGGGGCAGGGCCTGGGGCTCTCGGGCACCGCGACGGCGCTGCCGTTCCAGCTCGCGATCGTGATGCTCGGGCTCTCCGCGGCCTTCGGCGGGACGATGGTCGAGCGGCGCGGGCCGCGCTGGGCGATGTTCGTGTCCACCGTCTGCTTCTCGGCCGGGTTCGTCATCTCCGCGGGCGGCATCGCCATCGGCCAGTACTGGCTGGTCGTCGTCGGCTACGGCTTCGTCGGCGGCATCGGCCTGGGCATCGGCTACATCTCGCCGGTCTCGACGCTGATCAAGTGGTTCGCCGACCGGCCCGGCATGGCGACCGGCATCGCCATCATGGGCTTCGGCGGCGGCGCGCTCATCGCCCAGCCCATCGAGAAGCAGCTCCTGGCCGGCTTCGGCACCAGCCCCGCGGGGCTGTCGCAGACCTTCCTCGTCATGGGCATCGGGTACGCGATCTTCATGTCGGTCGGGTGGCTGCTGGTCCGCGTCCCCGCCGACGACTGGCAGCCCCCGAACCCGCCGCAGGCCTCGCCCGGCTCGACGGGCTCCGGTCCCGCCGTCTCGGCCGCGACCGCCATCAAGCTCCCGCAGTTCTGGCTGCTCTGGGTCGTGCTCTGCTTCAACGTCACCGCGGGGATCGGCATCCTCGAGAAGGCGCAGCCCATCTACCAGGACTTCTTCGCCACCACGGGCCCGGCGCCGGTGATCGCCGCCGCGGCCGGGGCGTTCGTGTCGATCCTGTCGCTCGCGAACATGCTCGGCCGGTTCGTCTGGTCGTCGACGTCCGACGTCGTGGGCCGCAAGAACATCTACCGCATGTACCTCGGGGTCGGGGCGCTGCTCTACCTCGTGATCCTGCTGCTCGGCGAGGGCAACAAGGTGATCTTCCTGATCGCCTCGATGCTGATCCTGTCGTTCTACGGCGCCGGGTTCGCCACCGTCCCCGCCTACCTCAAGGACCTCTTCGGCACCTACCAGGTCGGCGCCATCCACGGCCGGCTGCTCACCGCGTGGTCGGCGGCCGGCGTGCTCGGTCCGCTGATCGTCAACGCGGTGGTCGAGGCCCAGGGCGACGTGGCCGGGCCGTCCAAGTACACGGTCTCGTTCTCGATCATGATCGGGCTGCTGGTCATCGGCTTCGTGGCCAACGAGCTGATCCGTCCGATCGACCCGAAGCACTACGTCAGTGACGAGGAGCGTGCCGCGCCCGAGGGGTCGGTCGCCGCCGAGCAGCGCAGGCAGGGAGCATCGCGATGAGCAGTCCGACCAGCAACCAGGCCGGCGACGGCAGCGGGACCGGCGCGCCGGTCGGCCGCACCGTCCTGACCGTCGTCGTGTGGCTGTGGGTGGTGATCCCGTTCCTCTACGGGGTGTGGTCGCTCCTGCAGAACGTCGGCGCGCTCTTCTAGGGGCGGGCGGCCGGGTCGGGGCCGGGGGAGCCCGAGCTCGCCCAGGGCCTCGCCGACCGGCTGGCGGCGCGGGCCCGGGGAGACGACCGGCCGTAGCATCGAGGGTGATGACCAGCGACGACCGATGGGGCTCCCTGTCCGCCGACCAGGACGCGTCCGGCGACGCGGACGCCGACGAGCTCGCCCAGCTCCTGGCCATGGCCGGGGGCGCCGACGACTCCGGCTCCGGCCCGGGCGGGGGAGCGCTCGCCGACGCGCTGAGCCAGGGCGTCACCACCGGGCCCATCGACGACCGGCCCGACCGGGAGCCGGACGACGCCGAGGCGCTCGCCGCGCTGCGCGCCGTCGAGGCCGAGCTCGACCAGCGCTGGCCCGAGACCCGCATCGAGCCCTCGCTCGAGCGCATCCGCGCGCTCGTCGAGGTGCTCGGCGACCCGCAACGCTCGTACCCGGCGATCCACGTCGCGGGCACCAACGGCAAGAGCTCGGTCACCCGCATGATCGACGCGCTGCTCACCCGCATCGGGCCGCGCACCGGGCGCTACACGAGCCCCCACCTGCAGCGGGCCACCGAGCGGATCGCGATCGACGGCGTCCCGATCAGCGCGCGCCGCTACGTCGAGGTCTACCAGGAGATCGCCCCGTTCCTCGGGATCGTCGACCGGGCCCAGGGTGACGGCCCGAAGCTCTCGAAGTTCGAGGTGCTCACCGGCATGGCGTTCGCCGCGTTCGCCGACGCGCCCGTCGACGTCGCCGTCCTCGAGGTCGGGCTGGGCGGGAGCTGGGACGCCACCAACGTCGCCGACGCCGTCGTCGCCGCGATCACGCCGATCGACATCGACCACGTGAACTACCTGGGCCCGGAGCTCGGCGGGATCGCCGCGGAGAAGGCCGGCGTCATCAAGCAGGGCGCGGTGGCGCTGATGGCCGAGCAGGCGCCCGAGGCGGCCAAGGTGCTGCTCGAGCGCGCGGTGGCGATGGACGCCGAGGTCGCCCGCTCCGGGATGGAGTTCGGGGTGCTCGCCCGCGAGGTCGCCGTCGGCGGTCAGCAGCTGCGCCTGCAGGGGCTCGGCGGCGAGTACGACGACATCTACCTGCCGCTCTTCGGCGAGCACCAGGCCAAGAACGCCGCGCTGGCGCTCGCGACCGTCGAGGCGTTCTTCGGGGCGGGGGCGTCGCGCAAGCTCGACATCGCCGCCGTGCGCGACGCGTTCGCCTCGGTGCGGGTGCCCGGGCGCCTGGAGCGGCTGCGCTCGGCGCCGACCGTCGTCGTCGACGCCGCCCACAACCCCCACGGGGCGCGGGCGGCCGCGGCCGCGGTCCGCGAGGAGTTCTCGTTCCGCCGCCTCGTCGGGGTCCTCGCCGTCATGCGCGACAAGGACGCCGAGGGCATTCTCACCGCCCTCGAGCCGGTGCTCGACGAGGTCGTCGTCACCGCCGTCTCCTCGCCCCGCGCGATGGACGCCGACGAGCTCGGCAGCCTCGCGGTCGGGTTCTTCGGCGCCGACCGGGTCGTCGTCGAGACGCGGATGGACGCGGCGCTGGAGACGGCGATCGGGCTGGCCGAGGAGACCGACGACCCGGAGACCCCGGTCGCGGGTGCCGGCGTGCTCGTCGTCGGCTCGGTGGTGGCCGCGGGCGAGGCCCGCACGCTGCTGGGGAGGGAGCCGCAGTGACCGCTCCCGACGGTGGTGCCGCGGCGAAGAAGGCGTTCCGCGGCCCGGCCAGCGCGTGCCTCTCGCTCGAGGTCGTCATCGTGCCGCTCGGGCTGCTGGTGATGGACAAGGTCGAGGGTGGCCTGACGCCGGCGAAGATCGCCTGGGTGGTCGTGCTGACCGTCGGCATGATCGTCGCGATCGCGACCTTCTCGCGGCCGTGGGGCCTGCCGCTGGCCCTGGGCCTGCAGGTGCTCATGCTGCTGGGCTGGGTCGTGTCGCCGTCGCTCGGCGTGCTGGGGCTCGTCTTCTGCCTCGTCTGGGCGCTGATGCTGTGGATGCGCCACGAGGTGCTGCGGCGCCAGCGACTGTTCGCGGAGCGCAGCGGAGCCGGACCCGAGTAGCAATGGGCCGAGCAGGGCGGCTGACGACGCTCGTTACCCTCGGCGCCGACAGGCGGTCCACGAAGAGGGGAAACGAACGACGTGAGTGAGCGCACCCTGGTGCTGGTCAAGCCCGACGGCGTCGAGCGGGGTCTGATCGGCGAGGTCGTCTCGCGCATCGAGCGCAAGGGTCTGCGTCTCGTGTCGCTGGAGCTGAAGACCGTCGACCGCGACCTCGCGTCGCAGCACTACGCCGAGCACGAGGGCAAGGGCTTCTACGAGGAGCTCATCTCGTTCATCACCTCGGCCCCGGTGGCCGCGATGGTCGTCGAGGGCCCGCGCGCCATCGCCGCCTTCCGCCAGATCGCGGGCGGCACCGACCCGGTCGAGAAGGCGGTGCCCGGATCGATCCGCGGCGACCTGGCCCTCGAGACCGGTTCGAACATCGTCCACGGCTCCGACTCGCCGGAGTCCGCCGAGCGCGAGATCAAGCTCTGGTTCGGCTGATGGCTGACGCCACGTGAGTGGTTCGGGTCGCCCCGGCGACCCGAACCACTCACGAGGCCGGAGGCCCTCGATCGTTACCCTGGGTCCCGTGGTCGAGTCCGTGTTCGAACGCCTGGAGCCGCTGCTGCCCCGGGTCCGCAAGCCCGTCCAGTACGTCGGCGGCGAGCGCAACGCGGGGACCAAGCCGTGGGAGTCGGTGCCGGTCCACTGGGCGCTCTGCTACCCCGACGCGTACGAGGTCGGCCTGCCCAACCAGGGCCTGATGATCCTCTACGAGGTCCTCAACGAGCGCCCCGACGCGCTCGCCGAGCGCACCTACGCCGTGTGGCCGGACCTCGCCGAGCTCATGCGCGAGCACGGGGTCCCGCAGTTCACCGTCGACGGGCACCGTCCGGTGGGCGCGTTCGACGTGCTCGGCGTCAGCTTCGCCACCGAGCTCGGGTACACGAACCTGCTCTCGGTCCTCGACCTCGCGGGCGTCCCGCTGCGCAGCGCCGAGCGGACCACCGAGCACCCCCTGGTGCTCGCCGGCGGGCACGCCGCGTTCAACCCCGAGCCGATCGCCGACTTCGTCGACCTCGTGGCCCTGGGCGACGGCGAGGAGGTCGTCGGCGACATCACCGACGTCGTCAAGGAGGCCAAGGCCTCGGGGCTGACGCGACGACAGACCCTCGAGCGGCTCGCCGCGGTGCCCGGCGTCTACGTCCCCGGGCTCTACGAGGTCTCCTACGGCGACGACGGCGCCATCGCGGCGGTGACCCCGACCAGCGACGCCGCCCCCGCGCGGGTCCACAAGCGCACCACCAGCGACCTCGACGACTGGCCCTACCCGAAGAAGCCGCTGGTCCCGATGGCCGAGACCGTCCACGAGCGGATGAGCGTCGAGATCTTCCGCGGCTGCACCCGGGGCTGCCGCTTCTGCCAGGCCGGGATGATCACCCGGCCGGTGCGGGAGCGCTCGCCGCAGGGCGTGGGGGAGATGGTCGAGGAGGGCCTGAAGAACTCGGGCTACCACGAGGTCGGCCTGCTCTCGCTCTCCAGCGCCGACCACTCCGGCATCGGGGAGATCGCGACCTCGCTCGCCGACCGCTACGAGGGCACCGGCACCGGCCTGAGCCTGCCGTCCACCCGCGTCGACGCCTTCAACGTGACGCTGGCCGAGGAGCTGACGCGGTCCGGCCGCCGCTCCGGGCTGACGTTCGCCCCTGAGGGCGGGTCGGAGCGCCTCCGCAAGGTGATCAACAAGATGGTCTCCGAGGAGGAGCTCATCAAGACCGTCTCCACCGCCTACGAGCACGGGTGGCGGCAGGTCAAGCTGTACTTCATGTGCGGTCTGCCCACCGAGACCGACGAGGACGTGCTGCAGATCGCGTCGATGGCCCACGAGGTCATCCGCGCCGGTCGCAGGGCCGCGGGCCGCGGGGACGTCCGCACGACGGTGTCGATCGGCGCCTTCGTGCCCAAGCCGCACACCCCGTTCCAGTGGGCCGCGCAGACCCCGCCCGACGTGGTGGACGACCGGCTGCGCAAGCTCCGCGAGGCCATCAACAGCGACCGCTCACTGGGCCGCAACGTCGGCCTGCGCTACCACGACGGGCAGCCCAGCCTGGTCGAGGGCCTGCTCAGCCGGGGTGACCGCCGCATCGGCCGGGTCATCGAGCGGGCGTGGCGCGACGGGCAGCAGTTCGACGGCTGGAGCGAGCACTTCTCGTTCGACCGGTGGATGGCGGCGGCCGCGGCGGAGCTTGAGGGCGTCGACGTCGACTGGTTCACGACCCGCGAGCGCGACGAGCACGAGATCCTGCCCTGGGACCACCTCGACTCCGGGCTCGACCGCGGGTGGCTGTGGGACGACTGGCAGGACGCGCTCGCCGCCGAGGAGCAGGACGACTGCCGCTGGACGCCGTGCTTCGACTGCGGCGTCTGCCCGACGATGGGCACCGAGATCCAGATGGCCCCTCCCGGGCGGCCGTCGCTGCCGATCACGCCCGTCGACCACCGCACGTCGACCCCGGTCCGCAACCCCGCGTTCGCCGCCGACCGTCCGTGAGCGCGGCCGAGGTCCCCGACACCGAGGTGCGTGTCCGCCGGGCCGGCACCACGGACGGCGACGCCGTCGCCGCGCTGCGCCGGGCCTGGGTCGAGCAGCGGGGCCGGATCGCGCCCGGGGCCGACCCCGGCTTCGAGCACGGGTTCGCGACGTGGTGGCGCGCCGAGCTCTCGCACCACGTCGTGTGGGTCGCGGAGGCCCGCCACACGGCGGGCTGGGAGGCCGTCGGGTCCCTCGACGTCGCCGAGGTCGCCGCGATGCCGGCGCCCGGGCGGGCGGGGGAGCGCTGGGGCTACGTCGGCAGCCTCGTCGCGCTCGGCGCCGCCCCGCGCGGCGTGCCCCGCAAGCTCCTCGGCGCGGCGGTGAGCCACGCCCGCGAGCGCGGGCTGGTCCGGCTGGTGCTGCGCCCGTCGGCGTCGGGGGCGGCGTTCTACCGCGCCGCGGGCTTCAGCCCGGCCGGCGACGAGATGATGGTCCTGACGACCGGGGGAGGCGCAGGCTGAATGGCCAGGACGAAGCCCGGCGAGGCGGCGCACCCGTCCGCGCCGACGGTGGCGAAGCTGCGGATGCGCTTCGCCAAGCGGGGGCGCGCCCGCTTCAGCTCGCACCGTGACGTCGCGCGCACCATGGAGTGGACGTTGCGCCGCGCCGGGGTGCCGGTGTCGCTCTCGCACGGGTTCAGCCCGCACCCGCGGCTCTCGTGGATCGGCGCCGCCCCGACGGGCGCGGCGAGCGAGGCCGAGTACGTCGAGATCGGGGTCACCGAGCAGCTCGACCCCGAGGTCGTCGCCCGCGAGGTGGACGCGGTCCTGCCCGAGGGGATCGCCGTGGTCGAGGTGGTGCTCGCCGGCCCCGGCGCGCTCGCCGACCGGATCGACGCGAGCCGCTGGGAGATCGAGACCCCCGGCGTGCCCGACGACGAGCTCGCGCGGGCCGTCGAGGCGTTCCTCGCCGCCCCGGAGGTGTCGGTGGAGCGTGTCACCAAGAACGGACCGAAGCCGCTGGACGTGCGAGCGGCGGTGGCCGAACTGCGTCTTTCGATCACCCGGACGGACGAACCGGCGAGCCCGGACCGGGAGGACCGTGCACGAGCGGCGACGTGTGGGAGACTGACGGCGGTCGTACGGCACACCACGCCGGCCGCACGACCCGACGACGTGTGCAGTGCCCTCCGTGCCGTCGCCGGCCTCGAGTTCCCGGAGCCCGTCAGGGCCACCCGGTGGGCCCAGGGACGGCTCGACGAGCGCGGAGAGCTGATCGATCCGCTCGCGGCGGACCGCGCGGCCACCCCCGCGTAGTCCCCCGGACGGGCCCGGTCGGCCTCGGTGCTGGTCGCGTCGCCGCACCGCACGACGAGACGGCCACCCGATCCGTCGGTCGTGCCGCAGTCGGCGACCGTCCCCGACGGCCGCCCAGGCGAGACCACGCGAGGTCCCCGTGTGGCCGCGACACCCGTGTCGCGCCCGGGGGCGGAGGAGATGGATGACCGACAACGACACCCCCTCCGGCGGCTCAGCCGCCGCGGGGGGTTCCGTCGCACCCGGACGACCCGACGACGCGGCCCTGGCAGCGCTCCCGGACAAGGTGAGGGTGCACGCGCTCGCCCGCGTCGTGGGCACGTCCAGCCGCGAGCTGCTGGCCGTGCTGGCCCGGCTCGGCGTCGGGGCGCGCAGCGCGCAGTCCAGCGTCGACCGCGGCGTCGTGAGCCAGGTGGTCGAGGACCTGTTCCCGACCCCCGGCGCGCCGGCGGCCGCCCCGAGCACGGCGGACGTGCTCGGCGAGGCGCCCGCGGAGGCGGCGGACGCCCTGGTGCTGCCCGACCCCGCAGCCGACACCGCAGCTGACACCGCGACTGCCACCGTTCTCGACACCGGTGACGCCACGACCGACGTCACCCCGCCGTCGCGGGCCGCCGCACCGGCCTTCGCGGCGCCGATGTTCCTCGCGCCCGACTCGGCGGGGTCCGACACCGAGGCCGTCCCGACGCGCACCCGCCGCCGTCGCGGCAGCCGCTCCACCGGCGTCGTGACCCCGGGCGAGGCCACCGAGACCGAGACCACCGGCGAGCCCGCCCCCGCGGCCGAGGAGTCCGCGGCCGCGACGGGCCCGTCCGACGACGCGACCGGCGCCGACACCTCGGCCGACACCTCGTCCGGGTCCGACACGACCGGCGGCGACGCGGCCGACGACGGGTCCGACGACGACGACAACGGCCGCCGGCGTCGCCGCCGGGGACGGCGGGGACGCGGGCGCGGCCGGGGCGGCAGCGACGACGCCGAGTCGGGCGACGGCGAGTCGTCGGACGACACCGACGACTCCGGCGAGTCCGACACGGGGCAGTCCGGCGACACGGACTCCGGCGGCGAGTCCGACGGCGACACCGACGGCGAGTCCGACGACGGCGCCGAGGGCGACGACGGCTCCTCGAGCGGTTCGCGGCGCCGGCGCCGGCGTCGTCGGCGCTCCTCCGAGGGCGAGGGCGGCTCCGACTCCTCCGGGGACGGCGACGACCCGCCGGACACCGTCACCCACGTCCGCGACCGCGTCGAGCGCCCCGAGGGCGGCAGGTCCTCGAACGACGAGGTGCGCGGGGTCAAGGGCTCCACGCGCCTCGAGGCCAAGCGCCAGCGCCGCCGCGACGGGCGCGAGTCCGGTCGCCGCCGGCCCGCGATCCTGTCGGAGTCGGAGTTCCTGGCCCGGCGCGAGGCCGTCGAGCGCACGATGGTGGTGCGCCAGCAGGCCGGCCGCAGCCAGATCGGGGTGCTCGAGGACGGCGTGCTCGTCGAGCACTTCGTCGCCGGCGAGGGCCAGAACTCGATGGTCGGCAACGTCTACCTCGGCCGGGTGCAGAACGTGCTCCCGTCGATGGAGGCCGCGTTCGTCGACATCGGCCGCGGGCGCAACGCCGTCCTCTACGCCGGCGAGGTCAACTGGGACGCGTCGGGCCTCGAGGGCAAGCAGCGCAAGATCGAGCAGGCGCTCTCGACCGGCGACCAGGTGCTCGTGCAGGTCACCAAGGACCCGGTCGGCCACAAGGGCGCGCGCCTGACCACGCAGATCAGCCTGCCCGGGCGCTTCCTCGTGTTCGTGCCGGCGGGCGGCGCCACCGGCATCAGTCGCAAGCTGCCCGACACCGAGCGCAAGCGGCTCAAGGAGATCCTCAAGCGGATCGTCCCCGACGAGTCGGGCGTCATCATCCGCACGGCCGCCGAGGGCGTCAGCGAGGAAGACCTCGAGCGCGACGTCCGCCGGCTCACCGCGCAGTGGGAGACCATCGAGTCGTCGGCCGCCGGCGCGAAGGGCGCCAAGGGCCCGACGCTGGTCTACGAGGAGCCCGACCTCCTCATCCGCGTCGTCCGCGACATGTTCAACGAGGACTTCTCCTCGCTCGTCGTCTCCGGCGAGCGGGCCTGGGAGACCCTCGAGGACTACGTCGCGCACGTCGCCCCCGAGCTCGCCGGGCGCCTGACCCGCCACACCGGACCCGAGGACGTGTTCGCCGCGCACCGCATCGACGAGCAGCTGATCAAGGCGCTCGACCGCAAGGTCTGGCTGCCCTCGGGCGGCACGCTGGTGATCGACCGGACCGAGGCGATGACCGTCGTCGACGTCAACACCGGCAAGTTCACCGGCTCCGGCGGCAACCTCGAGGAGACGGTCACCCGCAACAACCTCGAGGCCGCCGAGGAGATCGTCCGCCAGCTCCGGCTGCGCGACATCGGCGGCATGATCGTCATCGACTTCATCGACATGGTCCTGGAGTCGAACCGCGACCTCGTGCTGCGGCGCCTCACCGAGTGCCTCGGGCGCGACCGCACCCGTCACCAGGTCTCCGAGGTCACCTCGCTGGGCCTGGTGCAGATGACGCGCAAGCGCGTCGGGCAGGGCCTGCTCGACGAGTTCTCCACCACGTGCGAGCACTGCCGCGGCCGCGGCGTCATCGTCTCGACCGAGCCCGTCATGGGCTCCGACGGGTCGTCCACCGGCAACGGCGGCGGGTCCAAGGACACGAAGGAGTCCAAGGACGCGAAGGAGCCGAAGGAGGGCTCGGGACGGCGCGGACGGCGCGGCCGACGGGCGGAGCGCTCCGACGGCGGCTCGCCCGCGACGGTCGCGGCGGCCAGCGGCCTCGTGCCCTCGGGCGACGAGGACAGCGAGGACGCGGAGTCCGAGGCCCTCGACGCCACGGCGGGCGCGGACACCGGAACCCCGGCCGAGACCGAGACCGAGACCGAGACCGGGACCGAGACCGAGACGGACACCGAGGCCGTCGTGGCCGAGACCGTCGTCGAGGCGGACGAGGCCGAGGTGGAGCTCGAGGCGGGCCTCGCCGCGGCGAGCGGCGCGGAGCAGGACAGCGCCGAGATTGCGGACGAGACGGCGGACGGGTCGGTCGAGAGCGTCGAGTCGGTCGAGGAGACGATCCACCAGGCCGTCCAGGCCGAGGTCGCGCTCGAGGCCGACCTCGCCGAGCACGTCCCCGGCGGCAACGGCACGGGGCCGGACACGGACTCCGCCGCGGAGACCCCGCCGGCGCCGCGCATCACCGGCGCCATCGGGGCCGCCAACGGCAATGGCAACGGCAGGGGCCACGGCCGCGACGAGGCCCTGGTGACGCCCGCGGGGAGCGCCCCGGACGCCACCGAGGAGGCCGCGGCCACCCCGGAGCCGGCCGCCGCCCCCACCGGCAGCGGTACCGCCCGTCGGGGCCGCCGTCGCGCGGCCTCGCGCCCGGCGGGACCGCCGACCGACTGACCGTTACCGACCCACCGTGGTGCGGGTCGGCCCCCGGGGTCGGACCCGCACCACGGGGGCAGGTACCCTAGGAGATCGGTGCCCGCCGGGTCGTCACCCGCGGCGCCAGCGCGCCGGGCTCGCACCGCACGAGCCGCGCGCCGGAGCCGGAAGCCCTCGCAGACAGGAGTCCACGCGGAAGATGTACGCGATCGTGAAGACCGGCGGCAAGCAGTACAAGGTCGCGGTCGGCGACGTCATCGACGTGGAGCTCCTCGACGGTGACAGTGTCGACCTGCAGCCCGTCCTGGTCGTCGACGGCAGCACCGTGCTCAGCTCGGCGTCCGACCTCGAGAAGGTCTCCATCACCGGCAGCATCGTCGGTGACACCAAGGGCCCGAAGATCAAGATCCTGAAGTACAAGAACAAGACCGGGTACAAGCGGCGCGTCGGCCACCGCCAGCGCTACAGCCGCCTCGAGGTCACGAACATCTCGAAGTAAGGGGGAGCACCATGGCTCACAAGAAGGGTGCGTCCAGCTCCCGCAACGGTCGCGACTCCAACGCCCAGCGGCTCGGGGTCAAGCGCTTCGGTGGTCAGGTCGTGAAGGCCGGCGAGATCCTCGTCCGCCAGCGCGGCACCAAGTTCCACCCGGGCGTCGGTGTCGGCCGCGGCGGCGACGACACGCTGTTCGCCCTGGTCCCGGGCGCCGTGACCTTCGGGTCGAAGCGCGGTCGCAAGACCGTCGGCGTCCTCCCGGCGGAGGAGACCGTCTCCGCCTGATAACGCGCAGTACCGTCAGGGGTGGGTCCGGGACGCGGACCCACCCCTTTCGTTCGTTCCACCCCCGCCACGCCAGCGAGCGCGTGGCGTTACGGACACTGGATGACAGCGACGCCACGCCGCTGACACGACACACCCCGGAAGGACACGCCGAGCGATGGCCCGCTTCGTCGACCACGTGACTCTCCACGTCACGGCGGGCAGCGGCGGCCACGGCTGCGCCTCGATCCGCCGCGAGAAGTTCGTCCCGCTCGGCGGCCCCGACGGCGGCAACGGCGGGCGCGGCGGCGACGTCGTGCTCGTCGTCGACCCCGGCGTGCACACCCTGCTCGACTTCCACCACCGCCCGCACGCGACGGCCGGCAACGGCAAGCCGGGCATGGGCAGCTTCCGCAACGGCGCCAACGCCGACGACATCGAGCTCGCCGTCCCCGAGGGCACCGTCGTCCTCGACACCGACGGCGAGGTGCTCGGCGACCTCACCGGCCTCGGCACGCGCTTCGTCGCCGTGCGCGGCGGGCGGGGCGGTCTCGGCAACGCCGCGCTCGCCGGCCCGTCGCGCAAGGCGCCCGGGTTCGCGCTGCTCGGCGAGGAGGGGGAGTCGCGCGACCTGGTGCTCGAGCTGCGCTCGATGGCCGACGTCGGGCTCGTCGGGTACCCCAGCGCCGGCAAGTCCTCCCTGGTCAGCGCGCTGAGCGCCGCCAAGCCGAAGATCGCCGACTACCCCTTCACCACGCTCGCGCCCAACCTCGGCGTCGTCTCGGCGGGCGGGAGCACCTTCACGGTCGCCGACGTCCCGGGGCTCATCCCGGGAGCGAGCAGCGGCAAGGGCCTCGGGCTCGACTTCCTGCGCCACATCGAGCGCTGCTCGGTGCTCGTGCACGTCGTCGACTGCGCGACGTTCGAGCCCGACCGCGACCCGGTCTCCGACATCCGCGCCCTCGAGCACGAGCTCGCCGCCTACACCCCCGCGCTCGGCACCGACCTCGCCGCGCGACCCCGGATCGTCGCCCTCAACAAGATCGACGTACCGGACGCCGCCGACCTCGCGGAGATGGTCCGCGACGACGTGGCCGCGTTCGGCTGGCCCGTGGTCGAGATCTCCACGGCGAGCCACGCCGGGCTGGACAAGCTCGCCTACACGATGGCCGCCGCCGTCGACGACGCCCGCGCCGCCGCGGTGCCCTCGGCCGCGCCGCGCGTCGTGCTGCGGCCCACCGCCGTCGACGACACCGGCTTCACCGTCGAGCCGGACCCCGAAGAAGGGTTCCTGGTCAAGGGCGAGAAGCCCGAGCGGTGGGTGCGCCAGACCGACTTCGCCAACGACGAGGCCGTCGGCTACCTCGCCGACCGCCTCGCTCGCCTCGGCGTCGAGGAGGCCCTCGCCGAGGCCGGCGCGCGCCCGGGGGACATGGTGACGATCGGCATCCACACCTTCGACTGGGAGCCCTCGACCCCGGCCGGCGTCGCGGCGATGCGCGGCAACCGCGGCACCGACCCCCGTCTCGAGGGCGCCGAGCGGGTCGACCGCCCGTCGGCCACCGACCGCCGGGCCGCCCGCGACGAGCGCCGCCGCCACCAGAGCGACTTCGAGCTCGGCATCACGCCGTGGCACGAGGACTACGAGGACGACCCCCGGTGAGCGCGCGCGAGGCCGTGGCCGGCGCGCGCCGGCTCGTCGTCAAGGTCGGCTCGACGTCGCTGACCAGCGTCGACGGCGGCCTCGACGTCGCCCGCCTCGACGCGCTGGTCGACGCCGTCGCCGCGCGGGCGGCCGCCACCCAGGTGGTGCTCGTGTCGTCGGGCGCGATCGCGGCGGGGCTGCGTCCGCTGGGGCTCCCGCGCCGGCCCCGCGACCTCGCGACCCAGCAGGCCGCGGCGGGCGTCGGGCAGCTGCACCTCACCCACGCCTACGCCGAGGCGTTCGCCCGCCACGGCCGCACGGTCGGCCAGGTGCTGCTGACCTCGCACGACGTGGTGCGCCGCCAGCCCTACCGCAACGCGCAGCGCACCTTCGAGCGCCTGCTGGGGCTCGGGGTGGTGCCGGTGGTCAACGAGAACGACACCGTGGCCACCGACGAGATCCGGTTCGGCGACAACGACCGGCTCGCCGCGCTCGTCGCGCACGTGATCTCCGCCGACGCCCTGGTGCTGCTCTCCGACGTCGACGGCCTCTACGACGCCGACCCGCGCTCGCCGGGCGCGACCCTCGTCCGCGAGATCACCGGGGGCGCCGACCTCGCCGGCGTCCGCGTCGGGAAGCCGTCCTCGCTGGGCACCGGCGGCATGGCCTCCAAGCTCGCGGCGGCCGACCTCGCCAGCGGCGCGGGCGTCCCGGTGCTGGTGGCCGCGGCCGCCGACGCCGCGGCCGCACTCGACGGCGCCGGGGTGGGCACGGTCTTCGCGCCCCACGGCCCGCGCCTGTCCGCACGCCGCTTCTGGCTGCGCCACATGGCGGGCACCCGCGGCCGGCTGCACCTCGACGACGGTGCGGTGCGCGCCGTGGTCGGGCGCCGCCGCTCCCTGCTCGCGGCCGGGATCACCGGGTCCGACGGCGACTTCGAGGCCGGCGACGTCGTCGACCTCGTCGACCCGCACGGCGAGGTCGTGGCCCGCGGCGTCGTGGCCTTCGACGCCGAGGAGCTCCCCGAGATCTCCGGGCGCTCCAGCGACGACCTCCCCGCCGAGCTGCGCCGCGAGGTGGTGCACGCCGACGACCTCGTCCCCGTCGTCCCGACGGTCCCCACCCCCGACTCCGCCGAGGTGACCTCTCCGTGACCACCGCACCCTCCGTCGCCACGGACCCCGCGGCGATCGTCACCGACTGCGGGCGCCGAGCCGCGGCGGCGGCCCCGCGGATGGCGGCCGCCAACGACCACGAGGTCGCCGAGGCGCTGCGGGGCATGGCCCGGCTGCTCACCGAGGCCGCGGACACGGTGCTCACCGCCAACCTCGCCGACGTCGAGACGGCCGAGCGGGCCGGCACCACCGCCGCGCTCGTCGACCGGCTGCGCCTCGACCGGCCGCGCCTCGACGCGATGGCCGGGACGCTGCGCGAGCTCGCCGACGTGCCCACGCCCGCGATCGACACGGTGCTCGAGGAGCGTCCCGACGGCCTGCGGCTGATCGAGCGCCGGCGACCGGTCGGGGTGATCGGCGCCAACTTCGAGGCCCGCCCGAACGTGGTCGTCGACGTCGCGTCGCAGCTGGTGAAGTCGCGCAACGCGGGGGTCCTGCGCACCGGGGGCGCCGCGCTCGCGTCGGCCGTCGCGCTGATGGAGACCGTCGTCGCGCCCGCCCTCGCCGGCGCCGGCCTCGACCCCGACGCGGTCGTGCTGGTCAGCGACCCGCGCCGCGAGTGTGCCGTCGAGCTCGTGCGCCGCCCCGCGCTGATCCCGCTGGTCATCCTGCGCGGTTCCGGCGACACCACCCGCTCGCTGGGCCTCGAGGCCGCCCAGCACGGCGTGCGGACCCTTGCCCACGCCGACGGCGGCGGCGTGCTCTACATCGACCGCGCCGCCCCGCCCGACCTCACGCGGACCATGGTCACGTCCTCGATCGACCGGCTCGGCGTCTGCAACCGGCTCAACCTCCTGCTCGTCGAGCGCCACCGGTGGGACGAGGTCGTGCCCGGGCTGGTCGAGCTGCTCGAGGGGCACGGGCTGCGCGCCTCGCTGCCCCCGCACGACCACGCGCTCGGGCACGAATGGGCGCTCGACGACGGCCACGAGGCCACCGTGACCATCGCGCCGGCCGAGGGCCCCGCCGACGCCGCGGCGATCGCCAACCGCGAGACCTCGGGCCTGGCGGCGGCGATCGCCACCGCCGACGAGGCCGCGGCGCGCGCGTTCCTCGACGCCTACGCCGGCACCGGCGCCTTCTGGAACGCGACGACCCGGCTCCTCGACGGCGTCAAGCTGCGCCGCGTGCCCGAGACCGGCATCAACGTCGACCACGTGCCCGGCCCGCGCGGCCCGGTGGTGTTCACCGACCTGTGCCTGCGCCAGTACGTGGTCGTGCCGGCGTCGACGGCGATCGGGCACCCGGAGTAGAGCTGTATCCGGCCTCCGGCGCGGCAGCTCCGTTGCGCTGCGTGCCGCTAGCTGTTGACGGTCACGACGCCGGTGGCCGTGTTCAGGCGCAGGTAGCCGCGCTCGAAGTCCTGGCGCTGCCCGCCGGTGACCGCACGCTGGTCGCCCTTCGGGTAGCCGAGGCTCGAGCGCTCGTAGCCCAGCTGGCCCCAGCGGGTGAGGATCGGCCCGCGCACCGGCCAGGCCCCGGTCGACGGCGAGAAGTAGATCGAGCCCGCCTGGAACTGGTTGTAGCGCCCGCGGCCGTCCGGGGTGGCCTTCTCGTCGGTGCGCGGCAGGCCTAACACCGAGCCCGCGGCGCCGAGGGCGTCGTAGCGGACCCCGATGGTGCCGTAGACCGCCCAGGCGCCGGTGGCGCTCGACCAGTAGACCGCCCCGTTAACGCCGGAGAACCGGGTGACGCGCGCGGAGCGTGCGGTGGGGCTCTCGACCACCGAGGGCTCCGCGAGCACGCTGCGCAGCGCCAGCCACTTCTGCCGGATCGGGTAGCTCGCGAGGTTGCCGACCAGCGCCGTGGTCCGCGACCGGATCGTGGGCATGGACCGGACGCCGGTGTTGCCCGGGCACTCGGTGGCGCCGACGTCGCGATGGGCGAAGACGGTCGGCAGCGAGACCGCCCGCCCCGCCGGATAGCGGGAGGTGCCGCCGCCGGTGCTGGTGAGGGTGACGTTCGCAGCCGGGTCGCGGTAGAGCCCGCCGAGCTTGTACGCCGCGAGCTGCGCGGTCGCCTCGAGGGTGGCCGCCGGCGGGGCGACCGAGGTGAAGTCGCCCATCATCCCGATGCCGAAGGTCTCGCGGTTGAACCCGCCGGCGTGCGCCGCGATCACCGAGCGGGCCAGACCCCCGGAGCGGCCCTCGAAGACGGTGCCGAAGCGGTCGACGAGCACGTTGTAGCCGATGTCGCCCCAGCCCTGGGTGCGCGCGTGGTAGGTGTAGATCCCCCGCACGATCGCGGCGGACTCGGCGGCGGTGTAGGCGTTGGTGCCCGCCGTGTGGTGCACGGTCACCGCGCGGACTGTTGGCGTGTACTCCGGCTTCCACGTCATCAGCCGCTCGTCGGCGCCCCACTGCGCGCGGGTCACCACGGCCGGGCTGCTCGGGCTGCCCGTCGCGCCGCCCGGCGTGACGGCCGCCGCGGCGATCCGGGCGTCGTTGCTGCTGGTCCCGGGGTCGATCGAGGTGAGCGCCACCCGCTGGGTCACCGGCTGCCCGTCCGTGGTCGCGCGGACCTGCACCTCCCGGCTGTCGTCCACCCACACCGGCTCGGTGCCCGTCGACGCGGACCGCTTGCCGTCGCGCTCGGTGTCGACCGGGTCGACCCGCGTCCACGGCCCGAACAGTCCGGTGACCAGCCGGCTGCGCATCTCGACGAGCTGCGGCGCCGGACCGGTCCAGGTCACCGCGACGAGCTTGAGCGGGTCGGGGCTCGTGGCCTGCCGGGCGCCGCCCGAGTCGGGGGAGGGGCTCGGCGTCGTCAGGCGCTCCTCCTCGACCTGCGCCGGCGTCGCCCCGGCGGCCGGGAGCGCGGCGGGCTCGACGTCCTCGGTGTCGCCGGACGGGGGCGGCGCCTGGGCGGGCAGGGAGGTCGGCAGGGTCGTCGGCACGGCCGCCGCGGCCGGTACCCCCGTCGCCACCAGCAGCGCCGCGAGCGGTGCCACCACCGCCGTCCCCACCCTGGTACCCAGACTCCGGCGCACGCCCGTCCCCCCGATCGGTTGCCCACGAGGAGAACGCGCGCGGGCGCCGGGGGATACGCCACTCGGTCGAACGAGGGCGAAGTCGGCGACCCGTGTCCCGGGGACACGGGTCGCCGGTGCTCAGAGCAGGTCGCGGGTCGCGCGTCCGTTCTCGAGGGCCTCCGCGGACAGGGCGCGGGCACGCGCGGTCGGCTCGCGGGCGCTGATCCGCTCGTCGACGGCCGGCGTGCCGTACTCGCGACGGTGGTCGAGGTCGCGGGCGACGCGCAGCAGCTCGCGCAGGTTCTCGGTGACCACGGCGACGTCCTCGGCGTCCTCGTCGGTGCTCCGGGCGGCGTCCTTCGAGACCGCGGACCACACGATGGCGGCGAGGTGGCGCGGTGCGTCGAGGATGCCGTCCTGCCAGGCCCGCGTGGAGGCGATCTCCTCGGCGAGCGAGCAGACCGTGGCGCGCGGGTCGTCGGCCGGGATCTCGGCCCAGGGGTCGGTCTCGCGGTGGTCCTCGCGGTACTCCTTCTCGCGGTCCGGCGTCACGATGCCGCCGATCACCGCGCCGACGAGGAAGCCGCCGACGATGCCCGCGACGCACCAGAGGACGAAGCTCAGCACGGACGCGCCGAGGAGCAGGGGGAGCCCGATGCCGCCGATGACCGTCATGGTCCAGACCACCGACTCGCCGCCGTTGCTCTGGAACCGCAGCTCCTTGCGGACGGTGGTCTCCTGCAGGTCCTTGCGGTCGCGGACCAGCTCCGGGGAGAACGCCCGGTACCCGGCGGGTGTGACCACCAGCTGCGGCAGCGGCGTGCGTCGGTCCTTCTTCTCCCGGCTCATGGTCCCCCCGGTCCTCGATACGGCCTCACGCTCAGTGAAGCGCACCGCCTGCGGACAGGGAACTCGTTAACCCGTTCGGCCGAGCACCACGCCGCGGTCGCGGACCTGGTCCCACACCTCGTAGGGCAGGTCCGCCCAGACGAACACGTCGTCGACGGCGGCGAACCGTCCCGCCGCCGCCCGGCAGCCGACGATCCGCTCGGCGTGCGCGGGCGCGATGCCCAGGGTCCGGGCGATTACCGGACCGGGCGCGGTGTTGAGGTCGACGAGGCCGCCGTCGTCGTAGGAGCGCGCCAGGTCGGGGCGCCCGATGCGCAGCTCGCGCGCGAGCAGCGGGTCCTCGGCGGCCAGGCGCCGGGCCTCGCTGCGGCGGTCGCGGGCGGCGAGGGCCGCGGCGATCGCCGGGTCCGGTGGCGGGCGGTCCCAGCCGACGGGCCGGGTGGAGCGGGGGAAGACGCGGGGTCGGATGAGGATCAGCAGGACGAGACCCCCGAGCAGGCCGGTGAGCAGCCCGAGGGACGAGAGCGACGCCGCGAGGCCCTGGTACTGCCCGTCCGGCGTGCGGTCCGCGGCCTGGTTCAGCGCGAACGCACCGACGACGAGGGCCACCGACGCGAGCGCGAGCACGGCGTAGACCGCCCGGCGGGTCCGGACGGCGGCGTGGGCGAGGGGGACGGGCAGCAGCAGACCCAGGCTCAGCAGGTGCACGAAGAACCACCAGCCGCCCCGGGTGAACCAGTTCCCCGACCGCGGCGGCGCGCCCGGCGGCACCGCCGTCACCCCGGCACCTGGTCGCGCAGGACGCGCTTGAGCAGCTTGCCCGACTGGTTGCGGGGCAGCTCGTCGACGAAGTGGATGTTCTTGGGCGTCTTGTAGCCGGCGAGCCGGCCGCGCACGTGGGCGATCAGCTCGTCGGCACCCACCTCCGACTTCGGGACCACGAACGCGGTCACGGCCTCGATCCACCGCTCGTCGGGCGTCCCGATGACGGCCACCTCGGCGACGGCGCCGTGGGTGTAGAGCGCGTCCTCCACCTCGCGGGACGCGACCAGCACGCCGCCGGTATTGATGACGTCCTTGATCCGGTCGACGACGGTGATGTAGCCCTGCTCGTCGATCCGCACGAGGTCGCCGGAGTGGAACCAGCCGTCGCGGAACGCCTCGGCGGTCTCCTCGGGCTTGTCCCAGTAGCCCTCGCAGAGCTGCGGCGACCGGTACACCACTTCGCCGGTGCCGCCCGGCCCGACGTCGTCGCCGTGGTCGTCGATCACCCGCAGCTCGACGAACAGCACCGGGCGCCCGCACG
Source organism: Actinomycetospora rhizophila (assembly GCF_042657905.1). Taxonomy (NCBI): domain Bacteria; kingdom Bacillati; phylum Actinomycetota; class Actinomycetes; order Pseudonocardiales; family Pseudonocardiaceae; genus Actinomycetospora; species Actinomycetospora rhizophila. Next base: position 92,674 of record NZ_JBHSKG010000011.1, read on the forward strand.
ACTCGGGGCGCTCGTCGTGCTCCTCGGGCTGCAGCACCGTGGCCAGCGGGCCGATCTCGGACTGCCCGAAGCAGTTGTAGACCCCGAGGGCGGGCAGCGCCTCGCGCAGCCTGTCCAGGATCGGCACCGGCATGATCGAGGCGCCGTAGAAGGCCTTGCGCAGGCTGGTCAGGTCGCGCGTGGTGAAGTCGGCGTGGTTGACCAGCGGCACCCACACCGTCGGCGCCAGGAAGATCGCGCCGATGGCGTCGGCCTCGATCCGCCGCAGGATCTCGGGGATGTCCGGCGCCTCCATGAGGTGGTTGGTGGCGCCGACCATCAGGTAGGGCATGAGGAACAGCTGCATGCCCGCCGAGTGGTACAGCGGCATCGCGTGCAGCGGGCGGTCGTGCTCCGACATGGCCAGCGCGTGCACGCCCGAGACGTACTCGTGCACCAGCCCGCGGTGGGTCATCATCGCGCCCTTGGGTCGCGAGGTGGTGCCCGAGGTGTAGAGGAGCTGCACGAGGTCGGTGTCGGCGACCGTCGTGGTCAGCTCCGGGAGGTCGCCGGTGCGCGCCCGGTCGAGCAGCGACCCCGGGGCGTCGCGCAGCGGGACCACCTGTCTGGGTTGCGCGGGCAGCGCGTCGACCGGCCCGGCCAGCGCCGGGTCGATCAGCAGCAGGCGGCTCCCGGACTGCTCGACCAGGTAGCCGAGCTCCTCACCGGTCAGGGCGTAGTTGATCGGGACGTGGACCGCGCCGAGCCGCGAGCACCCCAGGAACGCGAGCAGGTAGGCGTCGGAGTTCTTGCCGTAGGTGGCGACGCGGTCCCCCGCGCCGACGCCGAGCTCCGCGAGGAACCCGGCCGCGCGGGTGACGGCGTCGTCGAGCTCCTGGTAGGTCCAGGTGCGGTCCGAGAAGTGCAGCGCCACGCGGTGCGGGGTGCGGCGGGCGCTGCGGGCGAGCACGCCGTCGACGGTGCTCGAGCGGGTGTCCACGGGGGGTGCTCGTCTCCTCGGGTGGATCAGGGTCAGGCGTGGGCGTCGCCGACGGCGACCTCGCCGCCGGCGCTCACGTCGGCGTAGACACCGGCGCAGGCCCACTTGCCCGCGACCTCGGGCTTCTCGATCATGATCCGGTTGTTCTTCGCGACCGTGCGCAGGGTGTTGCGGTCGTCGGGGAGGTCGCCCTGCGCCATCGTCGTCATGACGCAGCGCATGGTCTGGAACGTGTACGACACCCGCACATCGTCGCCCAGCTTCATCTCCCGGCCCGGCCAGTCGTTCTCGACGAACCCGGGCTCGGTGTCGGCGAGGACGACGTTGGGGCGGTAGCGGCGCACGTCGAAGTCGCTCTCGGGCGCGAGCTCGGCGAGCCGGGCCAGCGTCGACTCGGTGACGACGTGCAGGGCCGCGAGGTCGTAGAAGCGCCCGGGCGGGGCGAACGCGGCGACGTCGAAGCTGCTGATCGCCTCCCCGGTGTCCTCCTGGCGCGAGGTGGTGGCGTCGATGATGTGCTCCGGCGCGAGGCTCTCGCGGTCCATCCCGTCGAGGTCGGCCCACAGCTCCTCGAACTTGGGCGCGTCGGGCGCGGTGGTGACGAGCCGGACCTCGCGGCCCAGGACGTCGGAGAGCGCCCGGTCGATGTCGGGGTCGTCGCTGCGGCGTGTCGAGCCGTCCGGGAAGGTGATGATCACGGGCGGGGCGGTCTCGCCGGCCACCGGCTCGCCGGCGAACGCCGCCGAGAACTCCAGCAGCTTCGCCCAGCGCTTGGGCACCTTGGCGCTCGCGATGATGCCGGACTCGACGTCGAGGACGGCGTAGGCGCGGTCGCCCGCGACCCCGCGCTCGTCGAACACGGCACGGCTCAGGGACTCCCCGAGCATCGACTTGACGGGGTAGCGGTACAGCGCAGCGATCGTCACACCGCAGGGCATACCACCCGGGGACGGGCCCCGGGAACCGGCCGGTCGGTCGGCGTGGGCGCGGTGATCACGATTCCGCCGCGGATTCCCCGCGCTCCCGGCGTGACGCGAGGATCGACAGCGTCCCGGGGATCACCATGAGGGCGACCGCGACGAGCGCCGCGCCCCACGGACCGGGGAGCACGACCACCAGCAGGACGACCACGACGGCGATCTGGATGATCACGTTGAGGGCGCGGTCCGAGAGGTGGCGCCGCCAGGCCGCGGGCTGGCGCAGGCTCATGCTCAGCGCCGGGTCGTCGTCGGCGAGACGGTGCTCGAGGTCGTGGAGGGCGCGCTTCTCGCGGTCGGAGAGCGGGCGTGGCTCGTCGGAGGGCTCGCGGGGGAGGGGCGTCGTCATGCTCGGGTCCTCTCGTCGGCGGGAGGGCGGAGCGGCGCCGGGAGCGGACGATCCCGACAGTGCCCCACGACTGTCGCCGAGAGAGCTGAACGACCCCTGAGAGCAGGGCGAGAACCCGACGAGACCTGCTCAGTTCGTGGTGGCCAGCACCAGCGGCAGCACCGCCGGCGCCCCCGCCCGCCGCAGCAGGGCCGCCGCGACCGTCAGCGTCCACCCGGAGTCGGCGACGTCGTCGACGAGCAGCACGGGCCCGGTGCCCGGATCCATCCCGGCGGGCACCGAGAGCCGCGACCACACCTCGGCGAGGCGCTGGGCGGAGTTGGGCTGTTCGGGCTCGGCGTCGTCCTCGGGATCCTCGTAGACCGGGGGCGCGGTGTCGGCCAGCGCGCCGAGCAGGGGCAGGCGCCCGATGCTCGCGATGCGCTGGGCGAAGCTCTCGACGAGCACGGGGCGCCGGCGCGAGGGCAACCACACGACGCTCGCCGGGCGCTGCGCCCAGTCCCACCCCTTGAGGACCTCGACGACGGCGTCGACCGCGGCGTCGGGCACGAGGTCGTCGGCGCGCAGCAGCGGGCGCAGGCGCGGGCCCCAGCCGACGTCGGTGAGCCGGCCCAGCGCGCGGCCCTCCTCGGCGGCGTCACCGGGCGCGATCTTGCCCTTGAGCGGCACGTCGAGGGCGTCCATGCCGCTGGGCCACTGCTTGCGCGGCGCGAGCGGGACGCCGGGCCGGTCGAGCGTCGTCTGCGCCTGGACGCGGACGTCCTCGCCGATGGTGGGGTCGGCGTGGCGGCCGGTGCAGTTGTCGCAGCGCCCGCACGGCGCGGCGCCCGGGTCGTCGAGCTGGCGGCGCAGGAACTCCATGCGGCAGCCGTCGGTGGCGATGTAGTCGAGCATCGCCTGCTGCTCGGCTCGCCGGGCCTTGGCCAGGCCGGTGTAGCGGGCGCCGTCGTACTCCCACGGCTGCCCGGTGGCCTCCCAGCCGCCCTTGACCCGGCGGACGGCGCCGTCGGTGTCGAGCACCTTGAGCATCATCTCGAGCCGGCCGCGGCTCAGCTCCACCCGCGGCTCCAGCGCGGCGGTGGACAGGGGGCGCCCGGCGTCGCCGAGCACGGAGAGCGCGACACGCACCTGCGGCTCGGCGGGGAAGGCCAGCGACGCGAAGTACGCCCAGATGTCGCGGTCCTCGGGCCCGGGCAGCAGCAGGACCTCGGCGCGCTCGACGCCGCGGCCGGCGCGGCCGATCTGCTGGTAGTACGCGACCGGCGACTGCGGGGCGCCGAGGTGCACGACGAAGCCGAGGTCGGGCTTGTCGAACCCCATGCCCAGCGCGCTCGTCGCCACCAGCGCCTTGACGCGGTTGGCCAGCAGGTCGTCCTCGGCGCGCTCGCGCTCGGCGGGGTCGGTCTTGCCCGTGTAGGCGGCGACGGGGTGGCCCCGCTCGCGCAGGAACGCGGCGAGCTCGTCGGCGGCCGAGACCGTGAGCGTGTAGACGATGCCCGAGCCCGGCAGGTCGTCGAGGTGCTGGGCGAGCCAGGCGAAGCGGTCGGCGCCCTTGTCCAGCGGCAGCACGCCGAGGCGCAGCGACTCGCGGTCGAGCTCGCCGCGCAGCACCAGCGCGTGGTCGTGACTGCTCGAGACCCCCAGCTGGTCGGCCACGTCGGTGGTGACCCGGTCGTTCGCCGTCGCCGTCGTGGCGAGCACCGGCACGCCGTCGGGCAGCTCGGCGATGAGCGTGCGCAGCCGGCGGTAGTCGGGCCGGAAGTCGTGCCCCCAGTCGGAGATGCAGTGCGCCTCGTCGACCACGAGCATGCCGGCGGTGCGGCTGAGCTCGGGGAGCACCTGGTCGCGGAACTCGGGGTTGTTGAGCCGCTCGGGGCTCACGAGCAGCACGTCGACCGCGCCCGCCTGCACCTCGGCGTAGACGTCGCGCCAGTCGTCGGTGTTGGCGGAGTTGACCGTCACCGCGTGGATGCCCGCGCGGTTCGCCGCGTCGATCTGGTTGCGCATGAGCGCGAGCAGCGGGCTGACGATCACCGTCGGGCCGCCGCCGCGCTGCCGGATCAGCGCCGTGGCGACGAAGTACACCGCGCTCTTGCCCCACCCGGTGCGCTGGACCACGAGGGCCCGGCGCCCCTCGGCCACGAGCGCGTGGATCGCGGCCCACTGGTCCTCGCGCAGCGCCGCGTCGGGGCCCGCGAGGCGCTGCAGCGTCGCCTCGGCGGCCGAGCGCAGGTCGGTGGCCGAGTCGGTGGTCGCCGTCATGGCTCCACGAAAGCACAGGGGTCCGACAGCGTGGGGTCGCCCTCGGCTGCCCGTCCCGGCACGCGAAATGCGATATTCTGCGCGACGCCGACCGCCCCACCCAGGAGACGCCGTGTCCCTCGACGACTTCCCCCGCCACCCGCTGCTCTTCGGCCCGAGCCCGGTGCACCGGCTCGACCGGCTGTCCGCCCACCTCGGCGGGCCGGCGATCTGGGCCAAGCGGGAGGACTGCAACTCCGGGCTGGCGTACGGCGGCAACAAGGTCCGCAAGCTGGAGTACATCGTCCCCGACGCCCTGGCCGCCGGCGCGGACACGCTCGTCTCCATCGGCGGGGTGCAGTCCAACCACACGCGCCAGGTGGCGGCGGTGGCCGCGAAGCTGGGGCTGAAGGCGCGGCTGGTGCAGGAGCGCTGGGTCGACTGGCCCGACAGCGTCAACGACAAGGTCGGCAACATCCTGCTCTCGCGCATCCTCGGCGCGGACGTGCGCCTCGACCCGGCCGGCTTCGACATCGGCATCCGCGACTCCTGGGAGCGCGCGATGGACGACGTGCGCGCCGCCGGCGGGGTGCCCTACGGCATCCCGGCGGGTGCCTCGGAGCACCCGCTGGGCGGGCTGGGCTTCGCGCGGTGGGCCCGCGAGGTCGAGGCGCAGGAGGCCGAGCTCGGGGTCTTCTTCGACACCGTCGTCGTCTGCACCGTCACCGGCTCGACGCACGCCGGCATGATCGCGGGCTTCGCGGGGTCGGACCGGCCGCGCCGGGTGATCGGCATCGACGCCTCGGCGACGCTCGAGAAGACCCGCGACCAGGTCGCGCGCATCGCCCGGCACACCGCGTCGCTCATCGGGCTCGGGCGTGACCTGCGCGACGACGAGATCACCGTGCTCGAGGGCTGGGCGGGCGAGCGCTACGGCATCCCGGTCGCCTCCACGATCGACGCCATCGAGCTCACCGCGCGGCTCGAGGGCGTCATCCTCGACCCGGTCTACGAGGGCAAGTCGATGGCCGGGCTCGTCGACCTCGTGGCGCGCGGCGACATCGGGCCGGACGCGACGGTGCTCTACGCCCACCTCGGCGGTCAGCCGGCCCTCAACGCCTACGCGGGCGCCTTCACGTGAGTTAGGGTCACCTCAGTGAGCCTCGTCCGCCGGAGCACCTGATGCCGGAGATCACCGAGCTGGCCGAGCTGCGCGCGCTCGTGTCCGAGCCGCCGGCCTTCATCGCCGAGAAGGCCATCGACCACGTCGACGACGCGTCGCGCCGCTTCCTCGCGGCGTCGCCGTTCTTCGTCCTCGCGACCACGGGCGCCGACGGCAGCGTCGATGTCTCGCCGCGCGGCGACCCGGCGGGCCAGGTGCTCGTGCTCGACGGCGGGAAGGCGGTGGCCTTCGCCGACCGCCCCGGCAACCACCGCCTCGACTCGTTCCGCAACATCCTCTCCCACCCCGAGGTCGGGATGCTGTTCCTCGTGCCCGGCCGCGACCACACCCTGCGGATCAACGGACGGGCGAGGATCTTCGCCGACCCGGAGTTCGCGGACCGCTTCGCCGTCCGGGGCAGGCGCCCGGAGCTGGCCGTCGTCGTCGAGATCGACGAGCTCTTCCTGCACTGCGCCAAGGCGTTCGCGCGGTCGTCGCTGTGGGACCCGGCGAGCTGGCCCGGCCGCGGCGACGTCCCGTCCGCGGGGACGATGGCCAAGAGCATCTCGGGGACCCACGTGCCCGCCGGGGAGATCGACGCGGCCCTGGCGACGGACGTGCGCACCAACCAGTACTGAGCGTCGCGCCGAGCCGGTCACGACCGTCCCGCTCCTGCGTGCCGCACGGGGCCGCACCGCGGACACACCACGTCGACCACATCGCCGGGACAACACGCGGCGGGCGAGGCAGGATGCGGCGCGTGAGCACCGAGCCGGTCGGCCAGAAGACGTTGTTCGACTCCGTCGACGACGTCATGACCCGGCTCGCCGACGTCGGGTACCTCCCCTCCACCGCCGTCGCGACCACCGTCTTCCTCGCCGACCGCCTCGGCAAGCCGCTGCTGGTCGAGGGCCCGGCCGGCGTGGGCAAGACGGAGCTGGCGCGCGCGGTGGCCGAGGCGACGGGCTCGGGCCTGGTTCGGCTGCAGTGCTACGAGGGCATCGACGAGGCCCGCGCGCTCTACGAGTGGAACCACGCCAAGCAGCTGCTGCGGATCACGGCGAGCCAGGGCGAGTCGTGGGACGACACGCGCGACGACGTGTTCTCCGAGGAGTTCCTGCTGCCGCGCCCGCTGCTCACCGCGATCCGGCGCACCGACCCGACGGTCCTGCTGGTCGACGAGACCGACAAGGCCGACGTCGAGGTCGAGGGCCTGCTGCTCGAGGTGCTCGGCGACTTCCAGGTCACCGTCCCCGAGTGGGGCACGATCACGGCGAACCAGCGCCCGTTCACCCTGCTCACCTCGAACGCCACCCGCGAGCTGTCCGAGGCGCTCAAGCGCCGGTGCCTGTTCCTGCACCTCGACTTCCCCGACCCCGAGCTCGAGCGCCGCATCGTGCTGACCCGCGTGCCGCAGCTGCCCGAGGCCCTCGCCGAGGAGCTCGTGCGCATCGTCGGGGTGCTGCGCGGCATCCAGCTGCGCAAGGCGCCCTCGGTGTCGGAGACGATCGACTGGGGCCGCACGCTGCTCGCGCTCGGCCTCGACACCCTCGACGACGACACCGTGCGCTCCACCCTCGGCGTCGTGCTCAAGCACCAGGCCGACACGCAGCGCGCGATGGCCGAGCTGCGGCTGAACTGACCATGAGCCGGGACACGGAGCGGAGCGGAGCCGGACCATGAGCCCGGTCGTGCACGGCGGTCTGCCCGCCCACCTCGTCGACTTCGTCGGCGCGCTGCGGCGGGCCGGCATCGCGGTGGGGCCGGGGGAGTCGGTGGACGCCGCCGCGGTGATCGCCGAGCTCGACCTCCTGCAGCGCGAGCAGCTGCGCGAGGGCCTCGCGGCGGCGATGCTGCGCCGCTCGGGGCAGCGGGCGGTGTTCGACGCGCTGTTCGACCTGTGGTTCCCGCTGGGGCAGGGAGCCGCGCTCGGCGAGGTCGCGCTGCCCTACGCCGAGGACGGGTCGGTCGACGTCGAGGCGCTGCGCGACCTGCTCGCCGGCCTGCTGCGCGACGGCGACACCGCGGCCATGGCCGAGCTGGCCCGCGCGATCGTCGACGGGCTCGGCGCCGTCGGGCGGGGCCAGGGGCAGGGCGGTCAGGGCGGGCAGGGGCAGGGCGGCGGTGGCGGCGACCGCGGCCAGGGCGGCGGCGGGCGCCCGTCGACGTGGTCGGCCTACCAGGCGCTCAACGCCGTGCGCCCCGAGACGCTGCTCGCCCGGGTGCTCGCCGACCTGCGCGGCGGCGCCGACGCCGACTGGGACAGCCCGTTCGCCGAGGAGGTCTCGCGGCGCCAGGTCCGTGACCGCATCTCGTCGTTCCGGCGCATGGTCACCGACGAGGCACGCCGCCGCGGCGCGGAGATCCGCGGGCGGGAGGCGGCCGCACGGACCGGCGTGCCGAAGCAGGGCGACCGCGTCGACTTCCTCACCGCCAACTCCGAGCAGCTCGCCGACCTGCGCCGCCGCGTCGCCCCGCTCGCGCGCCACCTCGCGTCCCGGCTCGCCGCCCGGCGCCGGCGGGCCCGCCGCGGCCCGATCGACCTGCGCCGCACGCTGCGCCGCTCGATGTCCACCGGCGGCGTGCCGATGCGCCCGGCGTTCCGCCGCCCCCGGCCGGGCCGTCCCGAGCTGGTGCTGTTCTGCGACGTGTCGGGGTCGGTGGCCGGGTTCAGCCACTTCACAATGATGCTGGTCCAGGCGCTGCGCGAGCAGTTCTCCCGCATCCGGATCTTCTGCTTCGTCGACGGGTGCGTCGAGGTCACCGACCTCTTCGGCCCGAACGCCGACCTCGGCGGCGTCATGGCCGAGATCACCGCGCGCCCCGGGCTCATCGCCTTCGACGGGCACAGCGACTACGGCTCGGCGCTGGGGCGCTTCCGGGAGGGCTGGCCCGATGTCGTCGGCCCCCGGACGTCCCTGCTCGTCCTCGGCGACGGGCGCACCAACTACCGCGACCCCAACCTCACCGTCCTCGGCGACCTCGCCGAGCAGGCCCGCCACGTGCACTGGCTCAACCCCGAGCCGCAGGCCCAGTGGGGCACCGGCGACTCGGCGGCGCGCAGCTACGGGCAGGTCGTCCCGATGCACGAGTGCCGCACCGCCGCCCAGCTCGCCGGTGTGGTGTCGGGACTGCTGCCGGTGTGAGACGCGTGCGATCTAGGCTGAACGGATGAGCGGCCGCCGGATCGGGGTCATGGGCGGCACCTTCGACCCCATTCACCACGGCCACCTCGTGGCCGCCAGCGAGGCGCAGATCCGCTTCGCGCTCGACGAGGTCGTCTTCGTCCCCACCGGGCAGCCCTACCGCAAGGACAGCGAGTCGGTCAGCCCGGCCGAGGACCGCTACCTCATGACGGTCGTCGCCACCGCGTCGAACCCGCGCTTCACCGTGAGCCGCGTCGACGTCGACCGCGAGGGCGCGACGTACACGGTCGACACCCTCGCCGACCTCGCGAAGATCTTCCCCGACGACGAGCTCTTCTTCATCACCGGCGCCGACGCCCTCGAGCAGATCCTGTCGTGGCACCGGGCCGACGAGATGTTCCGGCTCGCCCACTTCGTCGGCGTCACCCGGCCCGGCTTCGAGCTCGACGGCGACCACCTCCCGCGCGGCGCGGTGAGCCTGCTCGAGGTGCCCGCGATGGCGATCTCGTCGACGGCGTGCCGGGAGCGCGTCGCCGCCGGCGAGCCGGTCTGGTACCTCGTGCCCGACGGCGTCGTGCAGTACATCGCCAAGCGCGGGCTGTACCAGCCCCGGGGCCAGGGCTGGGTGCTCGGCCCGACGGAGCACGTCGCGTCGGAGTAGTCGCCGCCGCTGCCCCGATCGGGCGCTTCCCCACTCGAACGAGTGACATGGCGGCGCGCCGACTAACGCACCGCATCGACCCACCGAGATCCGTTGCGGACGCCGGGCCCGACCGCGGGCGCGGCACTCGTTGGGGGAGTGATCTCGGTGCAGATGCCGCCGCCCGTCGCCGCGCAGGCTCCGCCACCTCCACCGCGGCGCGCGTCGCGGGGCCCGCTCGTCGCGATCGTCGTGCTCGCGATGCTGGTGGCGGCGCTGGGGGGCGTGGTGATCGCCCGCGAGCTGGACGCGCCGACCGACGTCGCGCTCGAGCCGGTGGCCACCGCCGGCGCCAACCCCTTCATGGAGAGCGTCGGCACCGACGTCCCCGACGTCCGGCCCGTGGCCGACACGAGCGGGAGCTACGCGGGCACCACGCCGGGGCTCTACGGCGGCTCGGGCAGCAACGCGGTGTGCGACCGCGCCCGCCTGAGCCGCTTCCTCGGCGAGCACCCCGACCGCGCCGCCGGCTGGGCCTCGGTCCTCGGCCTGCGCGACGGCTCCGCCGCGACGGTCTCGAGCTACGTCGACGGGCTGACCTCGGTGGTCCTGCGCTCGGACACCTACGTCACCAACCACGGCTGGGCCGGCGGCGAGGTCACGTCCTGGCCCGCGGTCCTGCAGGCCGGCACCGCGGTGCTCGTCGACCGGTACGGCAACCTCGTCACCCGCTGTGCCTGCGGCAACCCGCTCACGGCACCCCAGTCCTTCAACACCGTCGCCTACGTCGGCCCGCGCTGGCAGTCGTTCACGTCGACGTCGATCACCGTGGTCACGCACCAGACGACCCGGGTCACGAACAATTTCACGATCATCGACGTCCACACCGGCCGCGGACACGACCGCCCGCAGGGCTCGGACGGCGAGGACGACACCGAGAACGACACGGTGCAGGCGGTGGTCCCGGAGGGCTCCGACGAGGCCGGCGGTCCGACATCGGAGCGATCGGTGGACCCGCTCGTCGCCCGGGACGCCACGGACCCGGAGACGTCCGGCAGCACGACGACCTCGCCGACCGACGCCCAGCGCCGGAGCGCGCCGGACGCCGTCGCTCCCGGCCTGGTGCCCGGCACGACGACCTCGACGCCGTCGTCGAGCACGACCACGTCGGCCACCTCGTCCGCGAGCGCGCCGTCCGGGGACTACACCGCCCAGGGGTGCCGGTTCGCCACCGGGACGCTGACGTTCGCGAGCGCCGGGACCTACACCTCCGACGCCGGCGACACCGGGTCGTGGGCGATGCAGGGCGGCGACCTGGTCGTCACGCCCGGCTCCGGTGGCTCGCCCGTCACGTTCACCGGTTCCCCCAGCACCTGGATCTCGCCGTCGGGCAGCTGCTCGCTCACCGCGGTCGCGTCGTGAGCCGGCACAGCACGGACGACGAGCTCGACGGTGTCGCGGTCGACGACGCCCCGACCGGGCCGATCCGCGTGCCCGCACCGCGCGTCGCCCTGGTCACGCTCAAGCCGGCCGACGTGATCCCTCCGGCTGCTCCGTCGACCTCGTCAGAGCGGGTCGACGGAGCACCCGCGGCGATCACGGCCCCGGACGCCACCCCGCCATGGTCGCCCGAGGACCGCGCCCGCGCCTGGGTCGACGCCCCCGGGACGTTCGCGCGCACCGACGGCATCCCCCTGCCCCGCATCCAGCCCCCGCGCCTGCTCGCGTCGGGGCCGGCGGATGCCTGGGGGCCGTGGCCCGCCGACCCGGACCTGGCCCGTCCGCGCTCGATGCCGCTGCCGGTCGTCGCGCCGCCGGCGCCGGCGCGCCGCAGCACGAGCGCGCTGCTGATCTCCACGATCGTGCTGCTCGTGGCCGTGCTCGCCGCGCTCGGCGTGGCGCTGGTGCGGCCCGACCTGCTCGGGCTGTCCGCCACCTCGCCGTTCGCCACCGGCGGCGAGCCGGCGGCCCAGGTCGTTCCGGGGACCCGCTAGGGGTCAGGGACCGGGCGGTGCACGGCCGTCGGGGCGATGCGCAGGATCAGCCGCGTCTGGTCCGGTCGGTGCCAGGGGTAGGGCCGGCCGAGGTAGCGCCGGGCGAGCGACTCGATGTGCTCGGCGGCACCGTGGGGCGTCACCTCGACGACGCGGCCGCGCACCGCCACGTAGCGCCCCGGCCGCCCGGCGTCGCCGATCGCCACGGAGACGCGGGGATCGCGGCGGATGTTCTCCACGTTCGGCAGGCCCTCGACGGCGTTGAGGACGACGTGGGTGCCGTCGGTGTCCACCCAGGTCTCGGTCGTCTGCGGGGAGCCGTCGGGCGTGACCGTGGCGACGAAGCACGGGTTCGGGCCGCGGAGCAGGGAGACGACGTCCTCGGGGAGTCGTACGTCCGGCCGTGGCTCGACGCTCATCGCCTGTCGTGGTCCTCCGTGGATGCTGGCGTGCGGTGACCACGGTAGGACCGACGGTGACGGGAGCCGTGCGAGGGGGTCCCGTCAGCCGCTGTCGCCACCGAAGGCGAGCACGGACGCGGTGAACGCGTGGAGGTGGTTGCGGGCGGCGACGGGGCCGATCTCGCCGGCGGCGAAGAACCCGGCGACGCCCTCGGGACCCAGGCCGCGCCGGACGGCGGCCACGTCGTGGTCGGCGTCGGGGAACATGGCCCGCCCGCGCCCGTTGCACGAGAACAGCAGCGCGCCCGCGGTGTCGCCGCCGCCGCGGTGGCGCGTCATGAGCCAGTCGAGGTCGGCGTCGGCGCTCGCGGCGTCGCGCACCTGGAAGCGCACCGTGCGGCCGACCTCGACGACGTCGCCGACCGTCACCGTCCCCTGCTCGGGGTCGGCCCCGACGACGCCGCGGATGAGGAAGTCGCCCTGGCGGTGGTCGTCGGCGTACTCGTCCATCGCGACGCCGAGGTGCAGGCCCTGCGCCACCATCTGCTGCTCGGCCTCGTCGAGCTCGCCCACGATCTGCTCGAGCTTGCGGTAGGCGGGCTGCCCCGCGAGGCCCCGGAGGTGCGGGCCCTCGGCGGCCGTGACGGTCATCGCCGGGCCCACCGGACGGCACCCCTGGCTGACCAGCGTGCGCACCCGGACGTCGCCCCCGATGGTCACGCCGACGACGCCGCGCTCGTGCACGACGCCGTCGAGGAACAGCCGCGTCGCCCCGGCGCCGCCGGGCCCGGACGCGAGCCCGCCCACCAGCGGCAGGCCCCGCAGCGCCTCGGCGGACTGCTCGACGAAGCCCTGGATCGGGAACGTGTACGGGTCGGCGAGCACCAGCGCGACCTCGTCGGACTCGGTGCGCTGGGGCATCCCGCCGACGACGATGCCGGTTTCGGTGCGGCTCGCGTCGAGCCGGAACGGGGTGAGCGAGGCGTCGGGGAGCGCTCCCGCCCAGACGGCGACCGCGGGCTGCGCCTCGACCCCGCGCCCGTCGCCGATCACCCCGCCGGCGCTGCACCCCACGGCCACCCGCGCGCCCGCCACCTCCATCGCCCGCTCGCCGGCCCGGGCGATCACGTCGGGGTCGGGGTGGCAGACGAAGACGGCGAGCAGGTCGGGCCGCCGGCCCCCGAGCGGGGCCGTGGCCTGCGAGACGGCGTTCTCGGCGGCGGCCACCAGGTCGCCGCCCTGGGCCAGCCCGTCCCCGTAGTCCGGCATCGGGCCAGTATGCGCCGCACCCCCGGCGCCGTGGGCGGTCGCGAGCGAACGAGCACGCGGTGGCGTCGAGTACCATGACCAGCGCTGCAGTCGTCGACCTCCGAAGGGTTTCGTGGCCGTCACCGATCGCGCCCGCCGTCTCGCCGAGACCGCCGCGCTCGCCGCCGCCGACAAGCTCGCGCAGGACGTCGTCGCCATCGACGTGTCCGAGCGGCTCCCGCTCACCGACGCGTTCGTCATCGCCTCGGCGCCCAACGAGCGCCAGGTGCAGGCGGTCGTCGACAGCGTCGAGGAGAAGCTGCGCGACCTCGACGCCAAGGCCGTGCGCCGCGAGGGCACCCAGGAGGCCCGCTGGGTCCTGCTGGACTTCGCCGACATCGTCGTCCACGTCTTCCACACCGAGGAGCGGGAGTTCTACGGCCTCGAGCGGCTGTGGAAGGACTGCCCGGCGGTGCCGCTACCGGCGGAGGTCCACGGCCCGCCGGCCGACCAGACCGCCGCCGGCGAGTGAGCCTCCACCGGCTCGTCCTCGCCCGCCACGGGCGGACGCTGTGGAACGCCGAGAGCCGGATGCAGGGACGCCTCGACCCCGATCTCGACGAGGTCGGCCGCGCCCAGGCGCTGGCCGCCGCGCCGCTGCTGGCCGCCTACGAGCCCGCGCTGCTCGTCGCGTCCGACCAGGTCCGCGCCTGGCGCACGGCCGAGGCCGTCGCCAAGGAGGCCGCGCTGGTGCCGCGCCCCGAGCCGCGGCTGCGCGAGACGTCGCTGGGCGACTGGGAGGGCCTGACCGGCGCCGAGGTCGAGGCCGGCTGGCCCGGCGGGCTCGCGTCGTGGGGCAGCGACCCGGAGTGGGCGCCGCCCGGCGGGGAGTCGCGCGTGGCGGTGGCCGAGCGCGCCGTCCCGGTGCTCGCCGAGCTGGACGACGAGCTGGCCGACACCGACGAGCGCCAGACCGCGATGGTGGTCGCGCACGGCGGCACGATCAGCGCGCTGACCGCGGCCACGCTGGGCTGGCCGGTCTCGGCGTGGCACTCGCTCTCGCCGCTGCACAACTGCGCGTGGGCGATCCTGGAGCGCCGCTTCGACCGCTGGCGCCTGCGCGCCTGGGGGCTCGCGGCGTGACGCACGAGGACCCGCTCCTCGTGGTGATCGCCGATTCCCTGTCCTTCCACGGCCCCGACCGGGCCGAGCCTGCCGACGAGCCCCGCCTGTGGCCGCACGTGGCGGCCGGCGTCCTCGGCGGGCGCGCCGAGCTGCACGCCGGCCTGGGGTGGACCGCGCGGCACGCGTGGCGGGCGATGGTCGGCGACCCGCGCATCTGGGCGTCGCTGCGGCACGCCGACGCCGTGGTCCTCGGCGTCGGCGGGATGGACACGCTCCCGTCGCCGCTGCCCACGGCGCTGCGCGAGCTGATCCCGGCGGTGCACCGGCCGCGGCTGCGGCGGGCCGCGCGGGACGCCCACGCGTGGGCGGTGCCGCGGGCCGCGCGGGTGCTCGGCCGCGCCGGGCCGGTGGCGCTGCCGCCGGCGGAGACCGTGCGCCACCTCGAGCGCCTGCGCGTCGCGGTGACCGCGCTGATCCCGGGCCTGCCGGTGGTCGCGATGCTGCCCGCGGTGCACCGGGCGCCGGCCTACGGCGGGGTGCACGCGGGCCGCGAGCGGCACGTGGTGGCGCTGACGGCGTGGGCGGCATCTTCCGGTGTGCGCCTCGTCGACCCGACCCCTCTCGTCGCCGACCACGTGCTCGGCGGCCACGGCAACCCCGACGGCATCCACTGGGGCTGGTCGGCGCACCGGGCGGTCGGCGAGGCCATCGGCGCCGAGGTGGCGGCGGCGCTGGGTCGCTGATAGGGGGGTCCCGCTCGCCCGTCCGGGGGCTGCACGGCGTGGGCGCGGCACCGCGCCGTCCCCACCCCGGGTGGTTGTCCCCAGGCGTCCGCTCGGTGCTGGGCTGCTGGTCGGGGCGGTTCCTAGCGTCCCGCGCATGGCCCGCTCCGCACCGCCCGACACCGACGACGCCCGTGCCCGCCTGCGGGCCCTCGGCGGTGGTGGCCGCGCGGGCGGGTGGGGTGGGCGGGACGCGGTCGAGGTCGGCGCTCCGGCGGACCCCGGTCCCTCCGGGGGTGCGCGGGTGGGGTGGCCCGGGGCGCCGCCGGGCACGCCCGCGGCCCGGCTGCGCCTGCCGCCGCCGGCGCCGGCGCGGGACGACCCTCCGGTGGCTGCGCCGGACGACCCGTGGTGGGACGACGAGGACGACCCGGTCCCCGCCGCGCGCCGGGGGAGCGCGTGGGACCCGCCGGAACGGGGCGAGCGCGCCCGGCGGTGGGTGACGCGGTGGCTGCCGTCGTCGTGGATCGGCGCGCGGTGGGACCCGGGGCGGACGGGCGCGCTCGCTCTCGCGGCGGTCGCCGCCGTCGCGGCGGTGGTCGCGGCGGTGGGGGTGTGGTCCGACCGCCCGGTCGCCGAGCCGGTGCCGGCGTTGCCGCTGGTGGCGGGCGCTCCGGTACAGCCCTCGCCGCTGCCCGCCCTCCCGGGTGGTCCGGCGCCGCCCGACACGGGGCCGATCGTGGTGTCGGTGTCCGGGAAGGTCGCGCGCCCCGGGCTCGTGCGGCTCCCGCCGGGCAGCCGTGTCGGCGAGGCGATCGACGCGGCGGGCGGGGCGTCGCCCGAGGCGGACCTGACCGGGCTCAACCTCGCGGCGCGGCTCTCCGACGGCGAGCAGGTCGTGGTGGGCGTGCCCGCGGCGGCGGTCCCGGCGGCCCCGGCGGCACCGGCCGCGGGTGCGGCGGGGGCCGCACCGGCGGGCGGTGCCGGGGGCGCGGCCCCCGGCGGGCCGGTGAACCTCAACACCGCGACCCTCGAGCAGCTCGACCAGCTCCCCGGCGTCGGACCGGTCACCGCCCAGCGGATCCTCGAGTGGCGCACCCAGAACGGGCGTTTCGGCGCCGTCGAGCAGCTGCAGGAGGTCAGCGGCATCGGTGACGCCCGCTTCGCGACCCTGCGCGACCTGGTCACGGTGTGAGCAGCGCCCCCGCGCGCCGCGACCCGGCGGACGACCCGCCGCCGGCGCCGCCCGACCTGCGTCTCGTCCCGGCGGCGCTGGCGTCGTGGGGCGTGGCGATCGCGGCGCTGACGGCCGGGTGGGGTGTCGCGCTCGCGCTCGTCGTGCTCGCCGCCGTCGCGGCGGTGATCGCGGCGCGGCGGGCGACCGGTCGTCGCGGTCCGGGGCGCCCCGGACTGCGCGCGGTCGTGGTGGCGGCGGGCGGCTGCACCGCCGCGGTGGGGCTGGTCGCCGGCCTCGGGGCCTTCGCGGTGGCGAGCCACCCGCTGCGTCCGGCCACCGGTGCCGGTGTGTCGGCGCGGCTCGACCTCGTCGTCACCGCCGACCCGCGCCCCGTCCGGTCCTCGGTGCCCGGCCCGGGGCGGGTGGTGGTGCGGGGCGAGCTCGTCGGCGGGCAGGTCGGCGCGGGGCCCGGGTGGCGGGCCGGTGGGCGGGTGGTGCTGCTCGCACCCGCCGAGGACTGGGCGGGACTGCTGCCCGGTCAGCTCGTCAGCGCGCGGGGACGGCTCGGGCCGCCGGACCGCGCCGACCTGACGGTCGCGGTGCTGCAGGTCCGCGGACCCCCGCGGTCGGTGGGCCCGGTGCCCGCGGTGCAGCGCGCTGCCGGCGACCTGCGGGGCGGTCTGCGCGACGCGGCACGCGCCGTGCTGGCCGAGGACCCGGCGGGCCTGCTGCCGGGGCTCGTGGTCGGCGACACCTCCGGCGTCTCCCCGGGGCTCGCCGACGACTTCCGCGCCGCCGGCCTCACCCACCTGACCGCCGTGTCGGGGACCAACGTGGCGATCGTGTGCGGCGCGGTGCTGCTGCTCGCGCGGCTGGGGCGTCTCGGCCCGCGGACGGCGGCGGTGCTGGCGGGCCTCGCGCTGGTCGGGTTCGTGGTGCTCGCGCGGCCCTCGCCGAGCGTGCTGCGCGCGGCCGTGATGGGCGGGGTGACGGTGCTGGCGCTCGCGGTCGCGCGACGACGCTCGGTGGTGCCGGCCCTGTGCGCGGCGGTGATCGTGCTGCTGCTCGTCGACCCGGGGCTGGCGACCGACCCGGGGTTCGCGCTGTCGGTGCTCGCCACCGGGGCGCTGGTGCTGCTGGCGCCCGGGTTCGTCGCGCGGATGCGGGCGCGCCGGGTGCCGGCCGGGGTGGCGGAGGCGCTGGCGGTGCCGGCGGCCGCGCACGTGGTGACCGCGCCGGTGATCGCCGGGCTGTCGGGCGAGGTGAGCCTCGTCGCGGTGGTGGCGAACCTGTTCGCGGCGCCGGTGATCGCGCCCGTGACGGTGCTCGGGGTGATGGCCGCCGGGGTGGCGCCGTGGTGGACCGCGGGCGCCCACGCCCTCGTGTGGGCCGCCGGGCCCGGGGTGTCGTGGCTGGTCTGGGTGGCGCGCCGGTGCGCCGCGGTCCCGGGGGCGACGCTGGACTGGCCCGGCGGGGTGCCCGGTGCTCTCGCGCTCGCCGGGCTCGTGGTGCTGGTCGGGGCGGCGTTGCGCTGGCGCCGGCTGCGCGCGGTGGTCGCGGCGGTGCTGGTCGGCGCGCTGCTGGTCCTCGTGCCGACCCGCGTCGCGCCGCCGGGGTGGCCGCCCGCGCGCTGGACCCTCGTCGCCTGCGACGTCGGTCAGGGGGATGCGTTGGTGCTCGCGACCGGCGAGCCGGGGCGGGCGGTCCTCGTCGACGTCGGCCCGGACGCGGGCGCGATCGACGGGTGCCTGGTGCGGCTCGGGGTCCGCTCGCTGGCGCTGGTCGTGCTGAGCCACCTGCACGCCGACCACGTCGGCGGGCTGGCCGGGGCGCTCGCGGGGCGGTCGGTGGGCGGGGTCGCGCTGGGTCCGGCGCGCGAGCCGGCTGACACGCTCGCGCAGGTGGTGCGGCGCGCGGCGGCGGCGCGCGCCCCGCTGGTCGGTCTCGCGCGCGGCACGGTGCTGCGCTGGCCCGGGCTGGTGCTCGAGGTGCTGGGCCCGGTGCGCCCGACCGCCCACGTCGACGGCGAGGACGGGTCGGCGGTGAACGACACCTCGGTGGTGGTCCGCGCGCACACCCCGGTCGGGCGGGTGCTGCTGCCCGGCGACGCGGAGCTGTCGTCGCAGTCGTCGCTGCTCGGGTCGGGCGCGGACCTGCACGCCGAGATCCTCAAGGTCCCGCACCACGGCTCGCGGTCCTCGCTGCCGACCTTCCTCACGGCGGCCCGTGCCTCGCTCGCGCTGGTCAGCGTCGGGCGCGGCAACACCTACGGGCACCCGAACCCGCAGGTCGTGGGGCTGCTCGCCCGCACCGGCGCGCTCGTGCGCCGCACCGACGAGTCGGGCGACCTCGCCGTCGTCGCCGGCGCCGACCCGCGCGCCGGCCCGGCCGTCGTCGCCCGCGGCGACCCGCGCCCCGACCCGAGGCGGCGGTGATCCGCACGCCCGGCGTCCCTTGTTGGGCGGGTCGGTGGGCGACGAGACTGAGCAGGAGCTCCGGGGGAGGGGATCGTCCATGGCCCTCGACGTCATGCGCATCGGCAGCTACGCCGTGAGCCGGCACGTCCGCACCCCTGGTGTCAACGCGTCGGTCGAATCAGAGCTCGTGCTCTGGGCGGATCCGGCCCACCCCGGTCAACTCAGCGGGGCCACGATGTCGTTCAGCGACGTGCCCGCGACCCCTGGCTCACGACAGGGCACCTGGCTCTTCGTCCTGTTGCCCGCTGCAGAGTTCGACGTCTGGTACCGCCTCGTGCGCCACGAACGGCCCGTCTCGCTCCACTGGGACGTGTCGAACTCCGGCGTCCCGATCTACGCCGCGCTCGTCACCGGATCGGAGCCGCTGGGCGAAGGCGTCGACACCTCACCGGCTTGATGTGAGGTGCGACGCCGGATCGTCAGGCGCCGTCGTCAGGGGCGCCTCATTCTCCCGCGTGCCGTCCCGGAGGTGCACGACGCGCCCGCTGATCTCTCCCCCGCCCGGACTCGGCGAGGGGCACCTTCCGCAGGCCACGAGGTCCATCGATCACGGAAGTCGCGCCTCTCCAGCGAGGTCGTCGAGGCAGGCCTCCACCCGTGTCCTCGGGACACGGGTCGGCGCCGGCGAGAGGCACCATCGGGAGCCGCGACGCCTGTCGATCATGCGCAACGTGCCGCGGACCTACAGCCCGAGGGCCTCGCGCACGGCCTTCGACGTCGCCGGGATCGTCGCCTTCGGCCCGACCTGGTGCTCGATCGCGTCGAGGGTCTTCAGGCCGTCGCCGGTGATCAGCAGGACCGTGTCGGCGTCCGGGTCCAGGTCGCCCGACTCCACCATCTTCTTGGCGTTGGCCACGGTGACGCCGCCGGCCGTCTCGGCGAACACGCCCTCGGTGCGGGCGAGCAGCCGGATGCCGTCGCGGACCTCGTCGTCGGTGACGTCGGTGATCGTCCCGCCGCAGCGGCGCACCGCATCGAGGACGTAGGGCCCGTCGGCGGGGTTGCCGATGGCCAGCGAGCGGGCGATCGTGTCCGGCTTCTGGGGGCGGACCACATCGGTGCCCTCGCGGAAGGCGGTCGACACCGGCGAGCAGCCGGCGGCCTGGGCGCCGAACACCTTGTACTCGGCGTCGTCCACGAGGCCCAGCGAGATCAGCTCGCCGTAGGCCTTGTCGACCTTGGTCAGCTGCGAGCCCGAGGCGATCGGGACGACGGTCTGGGCGGGGATGCGCCAGCCGAGCTGCTCGGCGACCTCGTAGCCGAGGGTCTTGGAGCCCTCCGCGTAGTACGGGCGCACGTTGACGTTGACGAACGCCCAGTCCTCCTGCTCGAAGGCGAGCTCCGTAGCGAGGCGGTTGACGTCGTCGTAGGTGCCCTCGCAGGCGAGCAGGTTCGTGTCGTACACCGCGGTCATGAGGATCTTGGCGCGCTCGAGGGAGGCGGGGATCAGCACGATCGAGTCCCAGCCGGCGCGGGCGGCCGCGGCGGCCGTGGCGTTGGCGAGGTTGCCGGTGGACGGGCAGGCCAGCACGGTGAAGCCGAGCTCGCGGGCCGCCGCGAGGGCGACGGCGACGACCCGGTCCTTGAAGGAGTGTGTCGGGTTGCCGGTGTCGTCCTTGATCCACAGGTTGCGGATGCCGAGCTCGGCGCCGAGCCGGTCGGCGCGCAGCAGGCGGGTCAGCCCCGGGTCGGTGTTCGGGTAGGCCTCGACCGTGCTGGGCACCGGCAGCAGCGACTTGTAGCGCCAGATGCTGCGCGGGCCGCGCTCGATGTCCTCGCGGGTCACGCGGCCGAAGTCGTAGGCGATCTCCAGCGGGCCGAAGCACTGCGGACAGGCGAACTCGGCGGCGAGATCGAGACGGTGGCCGCAGGCGCGGCAGGCGAGTGCAGCAGCGGGACCGAGGTCGAGCCCGGTGGTACTCGTGGGCTGGGCGGTCAGCGTCATGGAAGGAATCCTCCTCATCTTCCCCGCGAACGGGTCGGAATTGGCACCGTGATCGCCAGCGATGAGCTGACGCCGGTTGCCGGGGTGTCGTCGGGCCGGTCCCTCTACCCCTCTGGATGAGCCGTGTTCAGTTGTGGGGCGCCCCTGGGGCATCCGGCGGAGAACACTACGGGACCCGGCGCGGACCGACCACCGAGGACCGGCACGCCGAGACGCGCCTCACGCACGCCGATCGAGGCGCGCCCGGGCTGTCGGCGGGCCGTGGAACGATGACGCCGTGAGCCCGACCAGCGCGCCCGAGGCCCCCGCGCCGGTACACCTCGTCGTCGGCGACGAGGGGCTGCTGGTCGAGCGGGCGGTGGTGCGGGCGATCGCGGCGGCCCGCGAGGCCGACCCGGCGGTCGAGGTCAGCAGGCTCCCGGCCGGCGAGCTGACCGCCGGGGTGCTGGGCGAGCTGGTCAGCCCGTCGCTGTTCGCCGAGTCGCGGGTGGTCGTGGTGGAGAACGGCCACGACGCGGGCGCCGAGGTCACCACCCTGCTGCTCGAGTACGCGAAGGCGCCCAGCGAGGGCGTCACGCTCGTCGTCGTGCACCGCGGCCCGCCCAAGGGCGCGAAGGGGCGCCGCCCGGCCGGCCGCGGGGCCGCGAAGCCGGCGAAGGGCGGCGGCGCGAAGGGCGACGCGCTGCTCGAGGGCCTGCGCGCGACGGGGGCCACCGAGGCGTCGGCGTCGGCCCTGTCCGACGACCAGCGCGCCGACTTCGTGCGCGCCGAGGTCCGCCAGGCCGGGGGCAAGATCACCGGTGAGGCGCTCGGCCTGCTCATGGACGCCGTCGGCTCCGACCTGCGCGAGCTCGCCGCCGCCGCTTCCCAGCTCTCCTCCGATGCGGGCGGCAACGTCGACGCCGACGCCGTGCGGCGGTTCCACCGGGGCCGCGCCGAGGTCACCGGGTTCGCGGTGGCCGACCGCGCGATGACCGGCGACCGCGCGGGCGCGCTCGAGGCGCTGCGCTGGGCGCTCGACACCGGCGTGCCCCACGTCGTGGTCGCCGACGCGATCGCCGACGGCGTGCGCACCGCGGCCCGGGTGACGGCCGCCGGGCGCGGTGACCCCTACAGCCTCGCGTCCTCGCTGAGGATGCCGCCCTGGAAGGTGAAGCGCGGCCAGCAGAACGGCCGCGGCTGGTCGGGGGAGGGGCTCACGCGCGCCATGGGCGTGGTGGCCGACCTCAACGCGAACGTCAAGGGCGCCGCCGCCGACCCGTCCTACGCGCTCGAGTACGCCGTCGAGGCCGTCGTCGCGGCGCGGGGGAACGCCCGGCGCTGACGCCGTCCGTCCATGATCGACGGAAGAATACGGACGCTGGGTGTCAGCGACGCGCCGCCGCTGACACCGCGACACACCCCCCGACACGCCGAACGGCCCGCCCCCGCGGTGCGGGGACGGGCCGTCGGGAGTGCGGTGCCGGTCAGGCCGGGGTCTTGCCCGCCTTGGCATCGACGGTGAAGCGCTCGGCGCGGTGGGCCATGCGCGACTTCTTGTTCGCCGCCTGGTTCTTGTGGATGACGCCCTTGCTGACGGCCTTGTCGAGCAGGCGGGCCGCGTCGCGCTGGCGGGTGGTGGCCTGCTCCTGGTCGCCGGACTCGACGGCCTCGCGATAGCGGCGGATCGCGGTCTTGATGCGCGACTTCACCGCCTTGTTGCGCTGGCGCGCCTCTTCGCTCTTGCGGATGCGCTTGACCTGCTGCTTGATGTTCGCCACGGAGTCTTCGAACCTCGTCTGTCGGTGCTGTCTGGCGTCACGGGAGCGCGCGGGGGCGCTCGACCGCCTCACACGTGTCCACAAGGTTAGCAACACCGCTGCGCGCGGAACGCGGGCGGGCCTCATGGGACGATGGTGGGGAGCCGGCCGACCCAGAACGTGAGGAACCCGTTGAGCCAGACCACCCAGCAGTCCGCCAGCACCCCTGGACGGCCGGGCACCAAGGGCTTCGCGGACGAGACGTTCACGCCGCCCGCGCAGATCCGCAACTTCTGCATCATCGCCCACATCGACCACGGCAAGTCGACGCTGGCCGACCGGATGCTGCAGATGACCGGTGTGCTGGGGGACCGGGCGTACCGCGCGCAGTACCTCGACCGCATGGACATCGAGCGCGAGCGCGGCATCACGATCAAGGCCCAGAACGTGCGCCTGCCCTGGTACGCGGCGGGCCCCGACGGCGAGATGCGCGACCACGTCCTGCACCTCATCGACACCCCGGGCCACGTCGACTTCACCTACGAGGTCAGCCGCTCGCTGGCCGCCTGCGAGGGCGCGATCCTGCTGGTCGACGCCGCGCAGGGCATCGAGGCGCAGACCCTGGCCAACCTGTACCTGGCCATGGAGCACGACCTCGAGATCATCCCGGTACTCAACAAGATCGACCTGCCGGCCGCCGAGCCGGAGCGCTACGCCGAGGAGATCGCCCACCTCATCGGCTGCGAGCCCGACGAGGTCCTGCGCATCTCGGCCAAGACCGGCGACGGCGTCGAGGCCGTCCTCGACGAGGTCGTGCGCCGCGTCCCCGCCCCGGTGGGCGACGCCGACGCGCCGGCCCGCGCGATGATCTTCGACTCGGTCTACGACACCTACCGCGGCGTCGTCACCTACATCCGCGTCGTCGACGGCCGGATCACCCCGCGCGAGCGCATCCGCATGATGTCGACGAACGCGGTGCACGAGCTGCTCGAGGTCGGGATCATCTCGCCGGACCAGAAGCCCTGCCAGGGCCTGGGCGTCGGCGAGGTCGGCTACCTGATGACCGGCGTGAAGGACGTCCGCCAGTCCCGGGTCGGCGACACCGTGACCTGGGAGCGCAAGGGCGCCACCGAGCCGCTCGGCGGCTACCGCGACCCGCAGCCGATGGTCTACTCCGGCCTCTATCCGATCGACGGCTCGGACTACCCGCTGCTGCGCGACGCGCTCGACCGCCTGCGCCTCAACGACGCCGCCCTGTCCTACGAGCCCGAGACCTCGGCCGCGCTGGGCTTCGGGTTCCGCTGCGGCTTCCTCGGCCTGCTGCACCTCGAGATCACCCGCGACCGCCTCGAGCGCGAGTACGGCCTGGACCTGATCTCCACGGCCCCCAACACCGTCTACCGCGTCGAGCTCGACGACGGCGGCGAGGTGGAGGTCACCAACCCCGCCGAGTGGCCCGAGGGCAAGGTCTCGACGATCTACGAGCCCATCACGAAGGTCTCGGTGCTCGCCCCGTCGGACTTCGTGGGCCCGATCATGGAGCTCTGCCAGTCGCGGCGCGGGTCGCTCGAGGGCATGGACTACCTGTCCGACAGCCGCGTCGAACTGCGCTACACGATGCCGCTCGCCGAGATCATCTTCGACTTCTTCGACGTCCTGAAGTCGCGCACCCGCGGCTACGCTTCGCTCAACTACGAGCCCGCGGGCGAGCAGGCCGCCGACCTGGTGAAGGTCGACATCCTGCTGCAGGGCGAGCCCGTCGACGCGTTCTCGGCGATCGTGCACAAGGACGCCGCCTACGCCTACGGCAACGACATGGCCGGCAAGCTGCGCGAGCTCATCCCGCGCCAGCAGTTCGAGGTGCCGATCCAGGCCGCCATCGGCTCGCGGATCATCGCCCGCGAGACCATCCGCGCGATCCGCAAGGACGTGCTCTCCAAGTGCTACGGCGGGGACATCACCCGCAAGCGCAAGCTGCTCGAGAAGCAGAAGGAGGGCAAGAAGCGGATGAAGACCATCGGGCGCGTCGACGTCCCGCAGGAGGCCTTCGTCGCGGCGCTGTCGACCGACCAGAACGCGGTCGAGAAGAACAAGGCCAAGAAGTAGGTCCCGGTGGGCCGCGGGCGGGTGGGTTCCGCCGACGGCGCCGCCGGGACGCACGCGGTGCTCAGCGTGTCCTGACCGACACCGGCGGACCGTGGACGGGCCGGCAGGTCGGAAATATCCACTCGCGTAGACTGGTTACCAACGCCGAGCTGTCGGCCTGGGTGGGACCTCTCAGTGTGACCGGGTCCGCGGACAGCTCTCGTGTCCGAGTTCCCTCTCCTGAAAGATCTACGTGACCAACGCTGCTGTCCTGTCCGACTCAGATTTCTCCGATCACGGCGTCGAGCTCGTCGACGTGATCTCCCCCTCCTCCGACGCGGAGGACCAGCACGACCTCGAGGACGTCGCCACCGACGCCGAGGACACCGACACCGACGCGACCGAGGACCCCGAGCAGGAGACCCCGGCCGCGGGCTTCGCCGCGCTCGGCGTCGCCGAGCGTCTGCTCCTCACCTTGGTCGAGTCCGGGTTCGACACCCCGACGCCGATCCAGGCCGAGACCATCCCGCTGCTGCTGTCGGGGCGCGACGTCCTGGGCCTCGCGCAGACCGGCACCGGCAAGACCGCCGCGTTCGCGCTGCCGATGCTCTCGGCGATCGACCCGGCGCAGCGGTCGGTGCAGGCACTCGTACTGACCCCGACCCGCGAGCTGGCGATCCAGGTCGCCGAGGCGATCGAGCGCCTCGGGGCCGGCGTCCCCGGCCTGAACGTCGTCCAGCTCTACGGCGGCGCGCCCTACGGCCCGCAGCTGCACGGGCTGCGCCGCGGCGGCCAGATCGTCGTCGGCACCCCCGGCCGGATCTCCGACCACCTCGAGAAGGGCACGCTCGACCTCACCGACGTCGCGCACTTCGTGCTCGACGAGGCGGACGAGATGCTGCAGATGGGCTTCCTCGAAGAGGTCGAGCACATCTTCGACCTGCTGCCCCCCGACCGGCAGGTGGCGCTGTTCTCGGCGACCATGCCGGGCGCCATCCGCGAGGTCTCGCGGCGGCACCTGAACGCGCCGGCCGAGGTCTCGATCAAGTCGAAGACGCAGACCGGCGTCAACACCCGTCAGCGCTACGTCGTGCTGCCCGAGCGGCAGAAGGCCGACGCGCTCGCCCGCATCCTGCAGGTCGAGGATTTCGACGCCTGCCTGGTGTTCGTGCGCACCCGCCAGAACACCACCGATGTCACCGACGCTCTCAACCGCCGCGGCTTCGCCGCCGTGGCGATCTCGGGTGACCTCTCGCAGCCCCAGCGCGAGAAGACGATCGGCGACCTGCGCGCCGGCAAGATCGACGTGCTGGTCGCCACCGACGTCGCCGCCCGCGGCCTCGACGTCGACCGCATCTCGCTGGTCGTCAACCACGACCTGCCCACCGACCCCGAGTCCTACGTGCACCGCATCGGGCGCACCGGGCGGGCCGGGCGCAGCGGCGAGGCGATCTCGTTCGTCACCCGCGGCCAGATCCGCACCATGCGGATGATCGAGGGCGTCACCAAGCAGAAGGCCGAGGAGATGTCGGTGCCGGGCACCGACGAGGTGAACGCGGTGCGCAAGCGCCGGTTCGCCGAGCGCATCACCGGCACCCTCGACGGCACCGTCGCCGACGGCGACCCGATGGACGTCTTCCGCGGCATCGTCGGCGACTACGTCGCCGAGACGGGCGCCGACCCCCTGGAGCTGGCCGCCGCGCTGGCCAAGATGGTCCAGGGCGACAAGCCGCTGCTGGTCGAGGACCTGCCCGCCCCGCCGCCGCGCGGCGAGCGGACCGACAAGCGCGGCCCGAAGCCCGAGCGTGGGCAGGGACGCGGCAAGGCGCCCGAGTGGAGCGTCGGCTCGGGCACCGACACCTACCGCATCGACGTCGGCCACAACCAGCGCGTGCGGCCGGGCGCCATCGTCGGGGCCATCGCCAACGAGGCGGGGCTCGACTCGGCGCACATCGGGCACATCGACATCCGCACCGACCACACGCTGGTCGAGCTGCCCGCCGACGTGCCCGGCCCGGTCGTCAAGCGCCTGCAGCGCGCCCGCGTCGCCGGTCGCCCGATGGGCCTGCGCCGCGCGTCCGGGGACGAGGCGGCGTCCGCGCGCAGCGGCCGCGGCCCCGGCCGCCCGCAGCGCCGTCCGCGCTAGACCGCAGCACACCCCCGCGCCCGTCCGTGCACCCGCACGGGCGGGCGCGGTCGTGCGTGCGGGGTCAGGGCGGCCCCGGTCGTGCGGCACCCACCAGCCACCGGAACTCGGGCTGCGGCACGTCGTCGAGCTGCTCGGGGTGCCACTGCACCGCCACGAGTCCGTCCGCCTCCAGCCCCTCGACCTGCCCGTCGGGTGCCGTCGCGGTGACCGCCAGCCCGGACGCGACGCGGTCGACGCCCTGGTGGTGCAGGCTGTTCACGCGCGCCGCGGTGCCGTGCAGCCCGGCGAGGACGCTGCCCGGGGCGAGGGTGACGTCGTGCCAGCGGGTGTCCGCGTGCTCGGGCAGGTGGAGGTGCAGCGTCCCGCCCCACGCGACGTTGACCAGCTGGATGCCGCGACAGATCGCCAGCACCGGGCACCCGCGCTCGCGCGCGGCGGCGAGCAGCGCGACCTCGGCGGCGTCGCGGGCGGGCTCGAGCGCGGAGGTGTGCGCGTCGGGAACGGCGCCGTAGCGCGCCGGGTCGACGTCGTTGCCGCCGGTCAGCAGGAGGGCGTCCGCGCGGTCCATCACCGCTCCCGCGTCGGTGTCGCGCGGCACGTGCAGCGGCAGGCCGCCGGCCGCGGCGACGTGGGTGGCGTAGCCGGTGAAGTAGGCGTCGATCTCCAGCGCGTCGAGCGCCGGCGGGCCGCTGTGCAGGCCCGCGGCGCTGCGACGCCGGCCGGTCACGGCGATCAGGGGAGGAGGCATCGCCACCGAGCCTCCCATCGGGCCGAGCCGCCACTGGGCCGTACGTCACCCGACGCCGCCGATCGGTGGCCGGGCCGGTGGGCCCCGCCTACGGTGGATGGTCGAGCGGACGGCGGAGGGTGCAGATGCCACGGTCGGTGGTGATCGTCGGGGGCGGGCCGCGCGGGACCGGTGTCCTCGAACGCCTCGCGGCGAGCGCGCCCGAGTTCGTCGACGACCTGGACGTGCACCTCGTCGACCCCTACCCGGACGGCGCCGGCCGCATCTGGCGCGAGGACCAGTCGGCGCTCTTGTGGATGAACTCGATGGCCGCCGACGTCACGATGTTCACCGACGACAGCGTGCGCTGCGAGGGCCCGATCGTGCCCGGCCCGTCGCTCTACGACTGGGCGGTGGCGGTCCGCGACGGCGACCTCGAGGGCGAGGAGGTCCCCGACGGCCCGGTCGGCGACGAGCTGCGCGCCCTCGGGCCGGCCACGTTCGCGACGCGGCGCCTGCAGAGCCACTACCTGGACTTCGTGCTGCGGCGCGTGCTCGCGACCCTGCCGCCCCAGGTGCGCGTGCACCGCCACCGCACCCGCGCGGTCGGGCTGCGCCGCGGCGCGCCGGACACGGTGCTGCTCGACGGCGGCGGCGAGCTGCGCGCCGACGTGCTCGTCCTCGCCTCGGGCCACCTCGACGCCGCGCCCACCGAGGCCGAGGCCGCGCTGGCCGCGCACGCCCGCGAGCACGGGCTGCTCTACTTCCCGCCCGAGCAGACCACCGACTCCGACCTCGACCGCATCCCGGCGGGGGAGACGGTGATCGCGCGGGGCATGGGACTGGCGTTCATCGACCTCGTGGTCCTGCTCTTCGAGGGCCGCGGCGGGGTGTTCCACGACCGCGGCGACGGCACGCTCGACTACGAGCCCTCCGGGCAGGAGCCCGTCGTGCACGTCGGCTCCGGGCGCGGCGTGCCGTACCACGCCAAGACCGAGTACGCGCTGCGCGGACCGCGCCCGCCGCTGCCCCGGTTCCTGGGGCCCGACGAGATCGCCGCATTCGTCCGCCGGGGGGACGTCGACCTGCGGCGCGACGTGTGGCCGCTCATGGCCAAGGAGGTCGGTTGGGCGTACTACCACGAGCTCTTCGCGGGCCACCCCGACCGCGTGCGGGGCGTGTGGGACGACTTCGCGCTGCGCTACGCCGCGCTCGACTGGTACACGCCGGCGATGTACGAGCTGGTCGCGGGCTTCGTGCCCGACCCGAGCGACCGCCTCGACTTCGAGCGCATCGACCGGCCCCTCGAGGACGTCTGCGCGCCCGACCTCGCGAGCCTGCAGGAGCGCCTGCGCGCCTACGTCCTCGACGACCTCGAGCGTCACGTCGACGACCGCTACACCGCCGAGCTCGGGGCGTTCGTGGGCCTGCTGTCGGCGTTCGCGCAGGTCGCGGAGCTCGCGGGCACGCCGGCGCTGACGCCGCGCTCGCGTGCCCAGGACCTCGCGTGGTGGCAGAACTTCTTCAGCTCGCTGGCCAGCGGCCCGCCCGGCCCGCGCCTGCGCCAGCTGCTCGCGCTCTCGCGCGCCGGGTACGTCGTGTTCCTCGGCGCCGGGCTGCAGGTCACCCCCGTCGACGGGGGCTTCCGGGCCACCAGCGCCTCGCTCGACCGCATCGCGGTGACCGCGCGGACCTTCGTCGAGGCGCGCCTGTCGTCGCCGAGCGTGAGCCGCAGCGACGACCCGATGCTCGCCGGGCTGCACGCCGAGGGCCTGCTCGACGAGGAGACCCTGCGCGAGGAGCACACCGACGGCGACGCCGGGCCGGCCGTGCACGCCGCCGACGCCGCGGTCGCGCACTCCGGGGCGTCGGTGACCCTGCACAACACCGGCCTGGTGCGGGTGCGCACGTCGGACTTCCGGCTCGTCGACGCGCAGGGCCGCCCCGACCCCTGCCGTTTCGCGATCGGGCCGCACACCAACGTCCGGCTCCCCGGCGCCTTCACGCGCCCGAACACCAACGCGCTGAGCTTCCGGGCCAACGACGCGCTCGCCCGCGCCGCGCTCACCGTGCTCGCGGAGGCGGCACCGGCGGCGGGACGGCTCTCGGCGTGACGGCTCCCGTGCGCGTCGACCTCCCCGACATCACGCTGTCGGTGATCGACGCGGGGGAGGGCCCCGCCGTGGTCCTGCTGCACGGGTTCCCCGACCGCGCGACGCTGTGGCGCCCCCAGATCGACGCGCTCGTGGCGGCCGGGTACCGGGTGATCGCGCCGGACCTGCGGGGCTTCGGCGACAGCGACCGGCCCGACGACGTCGCCGCCTACCGCCTCCGCCACTCGGTGGCCGACGTGCTCGCGCTCCTCGACGAGCGCGGGGTCGAGCGGGCCGCCGTGGCCGGGCACGACTTCGGCTCGGTCGTCGGCTGGGCGCTGGCCATGCGCAGCGACCGGGTCACGCGCTACGCGGCCCTGTCCGTCGGGCACCCCGAGGCGTTCCGCGCCGCGGGCCTCGAGCAGCGCGCGCTGTCCTGGTACATGCTGTGGTTCCAGTTCCCGGGGGTGGCCGAGGAGGCCCTGCCCGCCGACGACTGGGCGCTGCTGCGGCGCTGGCTGCACCGGGGCGTCGACGATGAGCTGACGCGCACCCACATCGCCGACCTCGCCCGGCCGGGCGCGCTGACCGCGGGGCTGAACTGGTACCGCGCGACCGTCGACCCGCGGACCTTCGCCGACGAGGCGCCGCTCGGGCTGCCGCGCCTGACGATCCCGGTGCTCGGCATGCTGGGCACGGCCGACGTCGCGCTGGGCGAGGCGCAGATGACCGGCTCGGCGCGCTACCTCGACGGCCCGTTCACCTACGTCCCGGTGCCCGGCGGCGACCACTGGCTCCCCGCCCGTCAGCCCGGCGCGGTCACCGACGCCCTGCTGCGGTTCCTGGACACGTGAGCGAACTTCGGGGCTATAGCCCCGAAGTTCGCTCACATGGGACTAACGGGTGAAGACGATCTTGCCGGCCGTGACGCCGTCGAGCATCGAGCGGAAGCCGGTCTCCGCGTCGGTCATCGGCAGCTCCTGGCCGATCTCCGGTGCGATGCCGGTGGCGGCGACGAAGTCGAGCAGGTCGCGCAGCTCGGAGAGCGTGCCCATCGTCGAGCCGACGAGGTTCTTCTGCAGGAAGAACATCTGGGCGAGCTCGGCGGGCGGCTGGTTGCCCGACGTCGCGCCCGAGCAGACGATCGTCCCGCCGGGCACCAGCGCGCGCACCGAGTGCTTCCAGGTCGCCTCACCGACGGTCTCGAACACCGCCTGGACCTTGCCGGGCAGCTTGCCGTTCGACTCGAACACCTGGTGGGCGCCGAGGCGCAGGGCCAGCTCGCGCTTCTCGTCGCTGCGGCCGGTGACCCACACCTGCATGCCCGCCGCGCGCCCGAGCTGGATCAGCGCCGTCGACACACCGCCGGAGGCGCCCTGCACGAGCATCGTCTGGCCGCCGCGCAGCCCGGACTTGGTGAACAGCATCCGGTACGCGGTGAGCCAGGCGGTGCCCATGACCGCGCCGGCCGTGGCCGTCATGCCCTCCGGGCGCGGCAGCGCGTTGCGCTTCGGCACGACGACGTAGTCGGCGAAGCTGCCCTGCGCCCACTCGGTGAGCATCTTGCGCTGCGGGTCGAGGGTCTCGTCGTCCTTCCAGTCCGGGTCGCCCATGAGCGAGTGCAGGACGACCGGCGTCCCGTCGTCGAGCGTCCCGGCGCCGTCGCAGCCCAGGATCATCGGGAACTGGTCTTCCTTGATGCCGACGCCGCGCAGCGTCCACAGGTCGTGCATGTTGAGGCTCGCCGCCTCGACCTTCACCCGCACCCAGCCCTCGGGCACCTCGGGGTCGGGCCGCTCGCCCACCACGAGGGCGGCGAGGGGGTCGTCGGCGTTGGGCTCGGAGGCGTAGACCGCGAACATGCCCCGCAACCTATCCGGGACTCGTCGGCGAACGCCCGATGAGTTCGGGCCCGTCGCGCGGTTCCACCGGTGACGGCACCGACCCCCGACCGGAGGATCCCCCTCATGTACGCCTCCCTGCCCGGCATCGACGTCTCCTTCGAGGACCACGGCACCGGCGCGCCGCTGGTGCTGCTGCACGGCGGCGCCCAGACGCCGGCCCTGAGCTTCGGCGCCCTGATGCCCCTGCTCACCCCGCACCGCCGGGTCATCCCGATCGAGCTCCAGGGCCACGGGCGCACCGCCGACCCCGAGGACCGCGAGATCACCCTGGCGCGCATGGCCGACGACGTCGTCGGGGTGCTCGACCACCTCGGCCTCGAGCGGGCCGACGTCCTCGGGTTCAGCTGGGGCGGCCTGGTCGCCCTCGAGACGGCGGTCCGCCACCCCGCGCGCGTGGACCGCCTCGTGCTCGCGGCCGTGCACACCCGCAAGGACGGCTACCACGCCGAGATCCACGACCCGTCGACCTACGCCACCTCGACGCGCATGCCGAGCGAGGCCGACTTCGCCGCGATGGTCGCCGAGTACGAGCGGTACGGGATCAGCACCTTCGAGCAGGTGGTCACGAAGCTCGACCCGATCGTCACCGCCGAGGAGAACTGGAAGCCCGAGCAGCTCGCCGAGATCACCGCCCCGACGCTGGTGATGATCGGCGACCACGACTTCGTGCGCGTCGACCACGCGGTCGCGATGGCCGACGCGATCCCGGACGCCGCCCTGGCCGTCCTGCCCCGCACGAAGCACAGCGAGGTCGTCGGACGGGTCGGCATCGTCGCCCCGCTGCTGGAGGACTTCCTGGGGCGGTGACGGGCGGCGTGCCCACCGGCGTACCGTCTGTGAGCGTGCTGCGTGCCGTCGCGACCTGGTGGGACGGCATCGAGCTGTGGCTGACGCAGCTCGACTTCGCCGTCCAGGTCGTCCTCGTCGTGGCCGTCGTGGGCCCCGTGTGCTGGGGCGCGGCGGCCGTCATCGACACGGTCGTCGAGCGCTCCGTGGCCGCCCGCCTCGAGGCCGCCGAGCGCCGGGCCGCACGGCGCGAGCAGGACCGGGATCAGGACCGGGCGTCGACCTCGCCGGAGGCCTGAGCACCATGGACCGGCGCGCCGCCCGGCTCTGGGTCACCGCGACCCTGATCGCCCTGCTCGTCCTCGTGATCGTCGTGAACCTCGCCTGACCCCGGACGAGGCGCACCACGCGCACGACGACCGGCCCGTCACCATCTCCGCGAGCAGACGCGTCAGGCCGCGCCCGCGCACCGTCGTCATCGCCATCCCGTGCTCCCCCGGCCGACCCGACACCCTGTCCCCGACATCGGCCGAATCGTCCGGTTCTGAAGGCGCGCGGAGATCACGATCGGTGGATTCCCGGCGGGTCAGCTCCCCGGCACCCACGAGGGCGCGCGCTTC
The DNA here is from genome assembly GCF_042657905.1 of Actinomycetospora rhizophila. NCBI lineage: Bacteria > Bacillati > Actinomycetota > Actinomycetes > Pseudonocardiales > Pseudonocardiaceae > Actinomycetospora > Actinomycetospora rhizophila. The sequence continues at coordinate 125,360 of NZ_JBHSKG010000011.1, forward strand.
TCGGCGAACGCCGCCATGCCCTCCTGACCCTCGTCGGAGGCGAAGAACTCCGAGGAGAGGGCGAGCATCGCCTCGAGGTCCTGCGCGAGCTGCTCGCCCCGGTCGCGGCGCAGCATCGCCTTGGTGGCGGCGAGGGCGTTCGGCCCGCCGCGGGCGAGCATGTCGGTGTACCGGGCGACCTCGGCGTCGAGCCCGTCGGCGTCGACGGCGCTGTTGATCAGCCCGACGGCGGCGGCGCGGTCGGCGTCGAAGGTCTCGCCGGTGAGCATCAGCTCGTGCGCGGCGCGGGGGAGCAGCCGGGGGAGCACGGTCGCGGAGATCACCGCGGGGACGACGCCGATGCGCACCTCGCTGAACGCGAACGTCGCCTCCCGCGCGGCGACGGCGATGTCGCAGGCCGAGACGAGGCCGACCCCGCCCGCGCGGGCCGGGCCGGCCAGGCGCGCGACCACGGGCTTGTCGGAGTACCAGAGCGCGGTGAGGATCGCCGGGAACTCGTTGACGCCCTGGTCGGACGAGCCGGCGCCGCGCGACTCGCGCAGGTCCATGCCCGAGCAGAACACCGGCCCCGTGTGCGTCAGCACGATCACGCGCACGGACGGATCGTCGACGGCCGCGTCGAGGTGCGCCGACAGCTCGCGGCGCACCTGGGCGGAGAGCGCGTTGCGGTTGCGGGGCGAGTCGAGCGTGATCGTCGCGGTGCCGCCCGCCACGGCGAGGTGCACGAGTTCACCGGTGTCGGAGTCCATGGCCGTCACTGTGGCAGAGGCGGCGTCGCTCACTCGGTGGTGGCGCGCGGCGCGGCCCGGTGCGTACCGTTCGGCCCGTGACCGAGGCGCCGACCACCGTGTGGCACGCGTGGCGCCGTCATGTCGACCTGTGCCGGACCTCCGCGGCCATCTGTCGCTCCTGACCTGCTGAGCACGCCCGAGGACCCGTCCCGGGCGTGACGACCTCACGCACCGTCGGAGCACGACATGACCCTCGCGCAGCGCGCGGCAGCCCTCCTCGACGACTTCTGTCGCCAGGCGCCGCTGCTCGCCCTCGTCCACTTCTCCTCGCCGACCGCGGCCGCCGTCCCGGGCGAGATCCACCGGAGGAACCCCGCATGGCCACCGTCATCCCCCGATCCAGCCGCAGATTCAGTCCGAGGGGCGCCGCCGTCGCCGAGCTCCTCACCGACCTGGACGCGCTGGTCCGCCGTGAGGTGACGAGCGACCACGCCGGCACCGACAACTGGGACCGCGACGCCGAGCGCATCGCCGCCGAGGTCGCGACGACGCTCGCGCGCCTGCGCGACGACCTCCGCCGCCACCCGCTGCCCGCGCGGCGCTGATGCGGCGCTTCCCATCGGTGCCGCTCGTGCGGCGCCGGCACATCGACCATGCGCGGGTGAGCTCGCAGGGCTGTCGGACCTCCTCGCCGACCTGACCCTTCCCCGCACGAGGAGACCCATGACCAGCACGTTGTCCCGACCCGCCACCGACTTCGCCACCCTGCCCACGCCGCGCACCGAGGCGGAGTGGCTCGACCGGGCCCGCCTCGTGCGCGGGCTGCTCGCGGCCGACGCCGCCGCGCGCGACGCCGCGGGGGAGACCCCGCACGCCGAGGTCGCCCTGCTCAAGGAGTCCGGGCTCGTCACGCTGCTCGGCCCCGTCGAGCACGGGGGCGGCGGGCAGGAGTGGCCGCTGGCCTACCGCGTCATCCGGGAGGTGGCCGCCGGCGACGGCTCCATCGGCCAGCTCCTGGGCTACCACCTGCTGTGGTTCTGGGCCGCGCGCCTGGTCGGCACGCCCGAGCAGATCGAGCAGGTCGAGGCCGAGGCCACCCGGCAGCGGTGGTTCTTCGGCGGCGCGGTCAACCCGCGCGACACCGACGTCGTCATCCGCGACGAGGGCGACGAGATCGTCTACACCGGCCACAAGTCGTTCTCCACCGGCAGCAGGGTCTCGGACGTGACGGTCCTCGAGGGGGTCGTGGAGGGCACCGACACGCACGTCTTCGCGATCGTGCCGTCGGACCAGCCGGCCATCACGTTCCACGACGACTGGGACAACATCGGCCAGCGGCTCACCGAGTCGGGCAGCGTGACCCTCGACGGCGTGCGGGTGCCGTGGGCGGCCGCGGCGGGGTTCCGCGACAAGGTGTTCACCCCGCGGGTCTACAACACGCTCAACGTCCCGGTGATCCAGCTGGTGTTCGTGGCCTTCTACCTCGGGATCGCCCGCGGGGCGCTCGACGAGGCGGCGGAGTACACGCGGACGACGACGCGGGCGTGGCTGCACAGCGGCCTCGACCGGGCGGTCGACGAGCCGTACGTCGTCGACACCTACGGCGACCTGACCGCCAAGCTCTGGGCGGTCGAGGCGCTGGCGGACGCCGTCGCGCTCGAGGCGCTGCCGATCCACCGCGACCCCGACGCCGTCACCGAGTGGGCCCGCGGCGAGCACGAGGTGCGGGTCGCGGCGGTGAAGGCACGGGCCACCGACGTCGCGCTGGAGATCACCAGCCGGGTGTTCGAGGTGCTCGGGGCGCGGGCGACGACGTCGACGCTCGCGTTCGACCGGTTCTGGCGCAACGTGCGGACCCACACCCTGCACGACCCCGTCGCCTACAAGCGCCGCGAGGTGGGGCGCTGGGTGCTCGTCGACGAACTGCCCCCGCCGACCTGGTACAGCTGACGGGTCCCGGGAACGAGCGAACGCGCCGTTCGCTGCGCTAGAAGCAGCGAACGGCGCGTTCGTTCCGACCCGGGGTCACCTCCGCGAGGCCGGCGGGCGCCAGCGCAGGGGGCGGGGGAGCACGACGATCTTCCCCGTGGCGCGGTCGGCCTCCATGACGGAGTGGGCGTCGCGGATGCGCTCGATCGGGAAGACCTGGCCGAGCGGGACGCTCGCGCGGCCCGCGGCGACGTCGTCGAGGAACCCCTGCAGCACGTCGGCGGGGAGGTCGGCGGCGTCGCCCCCGTACGCGGTGAGCCGCACGCCGCGGGGCAGGTAGTCGATCGGGTAGAAGTCCGGCACCGTCCACTCGTTCGACAGCATCCCGGCGAAGCACACGACGCCGTGGCGCCGGGTGGCGCGCAGCGTGTCGGGCAGCGTCGGGGTGCCGACGAGCTCGAGCGCGGCGTCCACCCCGCCACCCAGCGCGTCGTGCACCTGGCGGGCGACCTCGCCGTCGTCGATCAGCACGTGGTCGACCCCCACGGCCCGCAGCCGCGCGATCTTCGCCCCGGTGCGGGTGGTGGCGACGACGGTCAGCCCGCGGGCCTTCGCGAGCACCGCGGCCGCGAGGCCCACCGACGACGTCCCGCCCCGGATCAGCAGCGTCTGGCCGGCCTGCACGTCGAGCCCGTCGGTGAGGGCGCCGTACGCGGTCTGCAGCATCTCCGGGACGGCGCCGAGCGTCGGCCAGTCGAGGTCGCTGGTGAACGGGATGACCTGCGTCGCGGGCACGCAGGTGTACTCCGCGTAGCCGCCGTCGAAGGTGCGGCCCATCCCGCCCATCATCGTGACCACCTGCTGGCCCGGGCTGAACTCCCCGCCCGGGCAGACCGCGACCACCCCGGTCGCCTCGATCCCGGGCACGCGGGGGAACGTGACGCCCTCCGCGAGCCCGAGGCGGGTGTGCAGCTCGGAGCGGTTGACCCCGAACGCCTTCACCGCGATCAGCACCTGGCCCGGCTCCGGCTCGGGGACGAGCAGCTCCTTGATCTGCAGCGCCTTGAGGTCACCCGGTCCGCTGAGCACGACGGCACGCATCCTCGCCACGGCCATGATCCTGCCGCGTGCCGGGCCGCCGTCGCTACGCCGCGGAGAGGGTGTGGACACCGCGCGGCCGGCCCTCGGCCTCGCGCTGCGCGACGCCCGCGCGCACCAGCGGGATCACCTCGCGGCCGAACTCCTCGGCGTCGGCGAGCAGGTCGTAGCCGCGCGCCGAGAGGATGTCGACGCCGATGTCCCAGTAGTCGAGCAGGGCCGCCGCGACGGTCTCGGGGGTGCCGACCAGGGCGTTCGAGTTGCCCCCGCCGCCGGTGGCCTTCGCCGTGGGGGTCCACAGCGCGCGGTCGAAGCGCTCGCCGCGCTCGGCCACCGCGAGCAGGCGCTGCGAGCCGGCGTTCTCCGGGTCGGTCAGGCGGTGGCGGTTGGTCAGCGGCTGCGTGCCGCCCTGCGTGCGCTCCTCGATACGCGCGACGGTGGCGTACGCCTTCTCCCAGGCCGCCTCCTCGGTGGCCCCGAGGATCGGGCGGAACGCGACCTGGATGCGCGGCATCTCGGTACGCCCCGCCGCCCGGGCGGCCGCGTGCACCGTGGCGATCTGCTGCGCGGTGTCGGCGAGCGGCTCGCCCCACAGCGCGTAGATGTCGGCCTCCGCACCGCCCACCGCGTAGGCGGCGTCCGACGAGCCCCCGAACGACAGCCGGAGGCGGGGCTGCTGCGCGGGGCGCACGTCGAGCGCGAAGTCCTCGAAGGCGTAGTGCTCGCCGGCGAAGTCCCACGGCGTCGTCTCGGTCCAGGCCCGCTTGAGGATCTGCATGTACTCGCGGGTGCGCCCGTACCGGGCGTCCTTGCTCAGGCGGTCGCCCTCGCGCGCCTGCTCGTGCTGGTTGCCGCCGGTGATGACGTGCACGGTGACCCGCCCGCCGCCGATGAGGTCCATCGTCGCGAACGTCTTCGCCGCGAACGTGGGGATCGACAGGTTCGGGCGGTGCGCGACGAGCAGCTGCAGGTCGTCGACGTGGTCGAGGATGTAGGTCGCGGCCTGCGCCGGGTCGGGGCTGCCCGACGAGTAGGCGGTGAGCACGCGGTCCCAGCCGTTGTCGCGGTGGGCGCGGGCGAGGCGCAGGGTGTAGTCGGGGTCGAACGCGGGACCCGAGCGCGGGGTGATCTCGGATCCGTCGTTGGTGGCGGCGATGCCGAGGAACTCGACGGGCATGGCGGTGGCTCCTGGGGTGAGGGGTGACGGCGGGACGAGCCGTCGTCTCAGAGCGCCGATGCCAGGCGACCGAGATCGACGTGGCGGCGCGACACCAGGAGGACCACGCCTCCACGCTAGGCGCGCGTCGGCGAGACCTCCAGCGGCAGGCACTCGGCGAGCAGCCCGACGACGTCGTCCCACGCCCGCGCCGCGTGCCGGGCGTGGTACCCGACGCCGGGGAGCACCTCCTGGTCCTCGTCGACCGGCGGGTGGTGGAACGCGTGCTGCGCGCCGCCGTAGACCACGAGGCGCCAGTCGACGCCCGCGGACTGCATCTCGGCGGCGAACGCGTCGCGCTGCGCGGGCGGCTGGATCGGGTCCTCCGAGCCGACGCCGGCCCACACCGGGCAGCGGATGTTCGCCGCCTCGCCGGGCCGGCCCGTGATGAGGCCGTTGACCGTGGCGATGGCGCGCAGCGCCACCCCGGCGCGCCCCAGCTCCAGCCCGATCGCGCCGCCGGTGCCGTAACCGATCGCGGCGATCCGGTCCGGGTCGGTGCGGGGTTCGGCGAGCAGGACGTCCAGGGCCGCGTGCCCGATGCCGCGCATCCGCTCGGGGTCGCCGAGCAGCGGCATGACGCGCGCCAGCATCTCCTGCGGGTCGCGGAACCACCGCCCGCCGTGGATGTCGAAGGCGAGCGCGACGTACCCGAGCTCGGCGAGGGCGTCGGCGCGGCGGCGCTGGAAGTCGTTCAGGCCCGGCCCCTCCGGCCCGATCAGCACCGCCGGGCGCCGCCCGTCGCCGGCCGGGAGCGCGAGGCGGCCGACCATCGTCAGCCCGTCGGCCGGGTAGGAGACCGAGCGCGTCGTCACCGTCATGCTCGGGACGTTAGGGACCGCGACCGCGCGTCGGGCCGGTGTTCGCGGGCGGCGGACGCGTCCCGGCAACCGGGCGACCACCGCCGGGCGCGGGCGGAGGCGGCGGTCGAGCGGCGCCCGTCACGTCGCCTTGACCCCACCGGGCACCGCGCGTTGTGTGGCTCGCCGTGGGGTCCTCTCCTCGGTGAGGGACCGCACGGACCCCTGGGCTCCCCCTCCGGGGAGGAGCGAGCGCGCCGTTCGCTGCCCACACCGCACGGCAGCGAACGGCGCGCTCGTGATGCTCAGACGGCGGCCGGGAGCTCCGCGCGCGTCCAGTCGTTGACGAACTCCAGGCCCGAGCGCTGGAAGAGCTGCGTCACGGGGCAGCGGCGCTCGGTCTCCGAGATGAGCGTGGCGAACTGCTCCTCGCTGGCGTCGGTCTCGACGGTGGCGCGGACCGCGACCTTGTCGAAGTTGGCGTTGCCCTCGGCGCCGCCGACGAGCACGGCGGTGTCGAGGTCACCCTGGATGTCGAAGGTCCAGGCGCCCAGGCGGATGCCGAGGTCCTTGGCGACGAGGGAGGCGGTGACCTGGTTGCACGAGGTCAGCGAGCCGAGGGCGTAGAAGAGCGGGCTGGGGGCCTCGTCGGCGCCGCCGAACGCGGGGTAGGCGTCGGTGGTGAAGACGTGACCGCCGGCGGTGAGCGTCTGCGCGACGCCGGTGCCCTCGCCGTGGACGGCGAACGGGACGACGGTCTCCTTGGGCTTGATGGCCATGGGTGGGCCTTTCTCAGGCGTGGGGGAGCACCCCGGGCGCGCGACGGCCCGGGCGTGCTGGAGAAGGGAGGGCGTGAGCGGGATCAGCCGCGACGACAGGTGGTCGTCGCGAGCCGGCAGAGGTCGACGTGCAGACGTCGCACCAAGCGGCTCACGATCACGTTCCTACCCGATGGCGCGCAACCGGACCAGTCCGGAGAGCGCACGATCACGCACGCACGGTGTCCAGCGCGGCCGCGAGGTCGGCGATCAGGTCGTCGGGGTCCTCGAGGCCCACCGAGAAGCGCAGGTGCCCGTAGCGGCGGAATTCCTCGGGCCAGTACGCGGTGCGGGCTCCGGTGGGCCCGACGTGCACGATGAGGCTCTCGTCGTGGCCCAGCGACACCGCCGAGGTGACGACGCGCAGGTCGGCGACGAAGCGGTTCTGCAGCGCGGCGTCCCCGTCGAGCGCGAAGGCCATCATCCACCCGTGCCCCCACCCGCCGAACTGGCGCTCGGCCAGCGCGTGCTGGGGGTGGCCGGGCAGCCCCGGGTAGGTCACGTACGCGACCGCCGGGTGGCCGGCGAGGAACTCCGCGACCCGCTGCGCCGAGGAGACGTGCTGGCGCAGACGCAGCGGCAGGGTGATCGCGCCCCGGGAGATCAGCCAGGCGTTGAACGGCGACACGACCCCGCCGACGTCGACCATCGCCTCGGCCCGGATCGCGTCGATGTGCTCCCTCGCGCCGACGATCACCCCGCCCATCGCGTCGCCGTGCCCGTTGATGACCTTGGTCAGCGAGTGCACCACGAGGTCCGCGCCGTCGGCGAGCGGCCGGTAGAGCGGGGGCGGGGTGAACGTGGAGTCCACCGACAGCAGCGCGCCGCCCTCGTGCGCGACCGCGGCGACCGCGGCGATGTCGCAGACCCGCGTCGTGGGGTTGGCGATCACCTCGGTGTGCACGAGCCTGGTGTTCGGGCGCATCGCCGCGCGCACGGCCTCGGGGTCGCTGGTGTCGACGAACGTGGCCTGCACGCCGTAGCGCTGCGGGAGGATCTCCGCGAACAGCCGGTAGGACGCCTCGTAGGTGACGTCGGAGACGACGGCGTGCTCGCCGGAGCGCAGGAACGTGAAGAACACCCCGTGCAGCGCGGCGACGCCGGTCGCGAGCACGACGGCGTCCTCACCCTGCTCGAGCAGCGCGAGCTTCTCCTGCAGCGCGCGCTGGTTGGCCCCGGTGTTGCGCGTGTAGAGCGGGACGTCGAACCCCGACCACGACAGGTCCTCGGGGTCCTCGGGCAGCGCATAGGAGTTCGCCAACACCAGCGGCGTGCGGATCGCGCCGCTGCCCGCGTCGACGGCGTTGCCGGCGTGCACCGCCTGCGTCGCGAACGAGAGCGAGTCGGGGCGTTCCTTGTCGGGGCGGCTCACGCCGGCGATCGTGTCACTCCAGCTGGTCGCGGGCGGTCAGCAGCGAGAGGTAGGCCCACTCGAGGTCGCCCGCGGCGAGGTGCGCGCACGCCACGCGGACGGCGGGCACGGCCGGGCCGTTCTCGCCGGTGCGCGCGATGTGCCGGGTCAGCGCCTCGCGCAGGCGCCGGTCGAGGGCGCTGCGGGTGGCGTGGTCGAACGCGCCGGCCAGCCCGTCGAGGCGCGTGATCGCGGACTCGACGGCCTGCAGGAGCTGGGTGGTGCGGGGGCGCCGGGCGGCGGCGGCGATGCTGCGGCCGCGGTGGGTCGGGGCGGCGCGCAGGACGGGCGGGTCGGACGGGACGGCGGTCATGACGGCTCCGGGGAGTGCGGAGCGCAGCACGGCGGGCCGTCGGGGCGCAGCACCGTGCCGCGCCCGGGGGTGAAGGGGTCAGCGGCGCGCGGAGCGACGACAGCCGCTGGTGACCGCCCGCAGGAGGTCGACCCAGAAACGACGGACCAGCAGCACGCCCGGTCCGGTTCCGTTCACACCGGGGAGCCTGTCACGCTCGGCGCCCATGTGAGCGAAATTCGGGGCTATAGCCCCGAATTTCGCTCACATACTCCGGTCGGCCGAGCCTCAGCCGCCGTGGCCGTTGGAGCTCGGCGGGACGTCGAGCACCGGGTTCCCGTCGAAGAAGCCGCTCGGGCGCAGCATGAACCCGATGGTCGACACCGGCATCACCGGCCAGTCCTCGGGCCGCACGACGTGGTGGGCGCCCATCGTGTACCAGACGACGACGTCGGCGCCCTCGAGCGGACGGTCCCCGTCGAGGAAGGTCGGCAGCCCGGTGCTGCGCGGCTGCTGGAGCGGGTAGTCGCCGGCGGCGAAGCGCTGGGTGGGGTCGTAGGCCGTCACCCACACCGCGTGCTCGGTGAACCCCGAGCGCGGCGCGAACAGCGCGTCGGACGGGAACATCGGGGGCACCGTCGCGCCCGGCATCAGCTGGTAGCCGGTCGGCCCGCCGACCGACGACGTCGCCTCCGGGTTCTCGATCCGCCACGTCCGCGCGTGCTGCGGGGCGACGTCGCGCCCGCCCATCGACTCCGACGTGATCGGGGTGCGCCGGACCTCCCACGCGTTGCCGTGCGGGTTGGCGGGCCCGGGCGGGCTGGGCACCGAGTCGAGCTCGACCACCGTGTTCCGCGGCCCGTCGACGGCCATGTCGAGGCGGACGCAGAAGAAGTGCTGGTGGTTCGGGCCGTAGAGCCCGGGCGCCACCAGCGAGCCGTGCGTCGGCGTCTCACCGGGCGCGATCGCCGCGGTGGAGATGACCCCGGTCAGCTTGACCTCGTACTCGAGGACGCCGTCGTCGTAGAGGTACCAGAAGTAGCCGTACTCGTAGTTGCCGACGGTGACGATCGAGGAGATCACGAGCCGGCGCCGGCGGCGGACCTCGACGGCGCCGGTGCGGAAGTCGGTGTGCTTCCACGCGATCCCGACGTCCTCCTCGTGCATGCAGATCGCGTTCTCGATGACCACCGGCTCGCCGTCCTGGTCGTTGACCACGCCGTCGAAGTAGTGGATGTGGCCGAGGCAGTCGCAGCCGAGCCGCAGCGAGTTGGCCAGCCAGCCCACGCCGTACTCGCCCTGGTCGAAGACGTTCTTGAACCGGTGCGTGGGGGCCGGGTCGCCGTAGGGGACGTACATCTCGACCAGCGACGCCCGGTTCAGGACGGGCCGGACGCGGCCGCGGTCGTCCCAGGTGACCTCGTGCAGGATCACGCCCTCCCGCGGGGAGAAGCCGATGCGCAGGTGCCAGCGCTGCCAGCTGACCGCGTGGCCGTCGACGGTGAAGCTCGGGCCCTCGGGCTGCACGACGTCGAGGGGCTTGATGCCCTCGCGCAGCGCGTCCACCCGCGGCACGTTGTCCGGGTCGTGGATGAAGGGCTGCTCGTAGTTGCCCGGCTTCGGCGGGAACGGGACGACGCCGTGGTCGGTGACGTCGACGACCTCGCGCGCGTCGAGGTCGACGGTCACGATCAGGCCCTCGACGGGCCGGGCGTAGCCGTGCTCGCCGGGCGCGGCGCGCATCCAGGTCAGCGGGCGCAGGATGCGCCGGCGTGCGGGGTCGTCCTCGGGGCCGGTCCAGCTCGAGGCCCACGGGTCCACCATGGCGAGGTCGAGGTCGGTGACGCCGCGCAGGCGCATCGCCTCCTGCCAGCGCGGATCGGCGCGCACGATGTCCTCGCAGGCGAAGAACTCCTCGGCGGTGACCGGCGACTGGACGCCGGGCCGGGCCTCGAACGCCACGACCTCGCCGTCGGTCAGCGACACGACGGCCTCGTAGACCATCCGCTCGGACCGCTCGTAGAGCACGATCTCGGCCTCGCGGGCGAGGCGGCCCCGGCCGGCCAGGGCCTCCTTGCTCGGCTCGTGCAGGGTCACGAAGACGAACCGGGCGGTGTCGGCCAGCCCGCGACCGTCGCGCAGCAGGCGGGTGGCCTCGCGGATCTCGTCGCCGGACAGCGGTTCGAGCGGGTGGACGCGGCCCCGGCCGGTCTCGACGGTCGTGGGCTCCTCGAGTGCGGTCACGGCGCGGTCTCCTCGTCGATGTCGGGGCCGGGGGTGTCGGATTCGTCCCTGCGTACACCGCGGGCCGTCGGGCCCTCAAGGGGCAGCTCGCCCACGCCCGATCACCGACGGAGCGACGGCGCCCGGCTCGCGAGCGGGGTGGTCGGCAGGCCGGGTGGGCACCGCTGCGTGAGTGATCCGGGGCCGTGGGTGATCGCCGTCGCACCGGTCGTCGGAACCCGCCCGTAGGCCCTTGGCCTGCGGCGACGGTTCCGCTAGGAACTGCTGGTGTGAGCGGTCGGGGGGTGCTGGTGCGTCGACGTCATGTCGACCTGTGCCGCGTCTCCGCCATGGGCTGTCGCCCCGGTCGCTGAGCCCTCTTCCCTGGTCCCGGTCCGCGGCGCGACGAGCGCGACCGGGCTCTTTCTCGATCACGAAGCACACCTCTGGAGCACCCGATGACCGCTAGCCCGACCGTGAACAACAACGTCAACAGCGAGGCCCTGCTGCAGGCGCGCGACGCGCTCAAGGAGGCGCCGGAGGCCGCCGAGTTCGTCTGGAAGGTGAGCTCGGAGTGGAAGGACGGCACCTACTCGCAGCAGACCATCGAGCACTTCTCGGGCCTGGGCGCCGCCCAGCAGCACAAGCAGGCCTTCGTGCTCGAGGGTGACCACCCGGAGGTCTTCGCCTCCGAGGACCGCGGGCCCACCCCGGTGGAGACCGTGCTCGCCGGCCTCGCCGGCTGCCTCACCGCGGGCGTCGCGGCGGTGGCGCAGAACCGCGGCATCCAGCTGCACTCGGTCAAGGCCACCGTCGAGGGCAACCACAACGTGCTCGGCATCCTCGGCGGCGACCCCGAGGTCCGCAACGGCTTCAACGACGTCACCGTGCACTTCGACATCGACGCGGACGCGAGCCCGGAGGACATCGCCGCGCTCGTCGCCCAGTCGCAGAAGCGCTCCGCGGTGTTCGACGCGCTGGCCAACCCGACGAACGTGAACGTCAGCGTGGGCTGACCGGCTCTCCGACGACACTGCTCGGCGGTGTCGACCGGCCCGCGAGGTGGTCCGCAAGGTGGGCGGCCAGCTCGGCGGTGTCCTGGTCGGCACCGCCGATGTACGTCGAGCGACGGCGGCGCAGCAGGCTCGTCCCCAGCACGTAGACGCCCGGGGCGCCGGTGACCACACCGCCGTCGTGGCGCAGCCGGCCCTTGTGGTCGAGCACCGGGAGCGCGAGCCAGGAGTGGTCGGGGCGGTAGCCGGTGGCCCAGAGCACGGTCCGGATGCCCTCGCGGTGCAGGTCGATCTCGATCCGGGGTGACGCGCCGACGACGGTGGGGTCGGGGCGGTGCGGCTCGCCCAGTCCGTCGTGGCCCTGCTCGTGCGCCCACGTGTCGTAGCGGTCGAGGAGCCGGATGAGCTTGAGGTCGGCGAGCCGGACGGTGTTGGCGAGCCCGCCGGAGAACTGGGCGACGCCGTCGCGCAGGCGCCCGAGCTTGCCGACGACCTCCACCCCGCGCGCCTGCAGCGTGCCCAGGTCGATGTCGGCGTGGCCCGGGCTGCCGACGAGCTGGGGTGACGGGGTGTGCCGCGCGCGGATGATGTCGTCGACCTCGTCGTACCGCTCGTCGAGGACGCCGGCGCGCTCCATCCACCAGAAGGCGTCGCGGCCGCGGTAGGTGCGCGGCATGCGCACGTGCTCGCCGGTCGCGATCGTGACGCGGCGCCCGCTGCGCGCGAGCTCGTCGGCGAGCTGCACACCGCTGGCCGACGCGCCCACCACCAGCACGCCGCCCTCGGGCACGTCGGCGGGCGAGCGGTAACGGGCGGTGCTGATCGAGACGACGTCGTCGGGCACCCCGTGCGCCGCGGCGGGCAGGGCCGCGACGTTGTTGGCGCCGCCGGCGAGGACGACGCTCGCGCAGGTCCAGGTGCCGCGGTCGGTGGTGACCTCGTAGCCCGCCTCGGTCGCGGCGACGCGCGTGACGGTGGTGCCGGTGTGCACGGGCGCGTCGACCGCCGCGGCGTAGCGGTCGAGGTGCGCGACCAGCTCCGGCACGGTCAGGAAGCCATCCGGGTCGGCGCCGGCGACGGCGTCGGCGCCGGGCAGCGTGACGTGCCACGTCGGCGTGAGCAGGCGCAGCGAGTCCCAGCGCTCGGTGCGCCAGGAGTTCGCGACCTCGCCGCGCTCGAGCACGACGTGGTCGATGGAGCGGGAGCTGAGCTGCCGGCTCATCGCGAGGCCCGCGTGGCCTGCGCCGATGATGACGGTGGTGACGTGCACGTCGCCCAACCTAGCCCCGCCACGTGAGCGAACTTCGGGGCTATAGCCCCAAAGTTCGCTCACATGGGACGTCGGTCACGCCTCGACGCTGACCGCGGCGACGGTGGTGGGGGAGGGCTGCAGGCCGAGGTGCTCGCGCAGCGTCGTGCCCTCGTACTCGGTGCGGAACGAGCCCTTCTCCTGCAGCAGCGGCACCACCTGGTCGGCGAACACGTCCATGCCGCCCGGGGTGATGTGCGGGACGAGGACGAAGCCGTCCGACGCGTCGGACTGCACGAACTCGTCGATCGTGTCCGCGACGCGCTGCGGGGTGCCGACGAACGTGTGCCGGCCGTTCTTGGCGATGACGACCTCGCGCAGCGACAGGCCCTCGCGCTCGCCGAGCTCGCGCCACTCGCGCGCGGTCGCCACCGGGTCGCGGTACATCCGCACGCTCGCCCGGCCCTTCGAGATGTGGCCGCCCGAGTCGACGTCGTCGTCGGTCTTCGGGTCGAACGAGGGCACCGGGCCGTCGGGGTCGACGTCGGAGAGGTCGCGGTTCCAGACCTGCTCCGCGAACGCGATCGCCGTCGCCGGCCCGACCTGCTGGTACTGCACCTGGCGCGCGTTCTCCGCCGCCTCCTCCTCGGTGTCACCCAGCACGAACGTCGCCGCCGGCAGGATCTTGAGGTCCTCGGGGCGGCGGCCGAACTTCGCCAGCCGCGCCTTCACGTCGGCGTAGAACTCCTGGCCGGCCTCCAGCTCCGCGTGCCGGGTGAAGATCGCGTCGGCGCTGGAGGCGGCGAACTCGCGCCCCTCCTCGGAGTCGCCGGCCTGGATGATCACCGGGCGGCCCTGCGGGCTGCGTGGCACCGGGAAGCGCCCGGAGATGTCGAACTGGTCGGAGCGGATCGCGAACCGCCCGGCGTCGCCGTGGCGCAGGAACCGCCCGGACGCGGCGTCGGCGACGACCTCGTCGGCGGGCCACGAGTCCCACAGCGCCTGCGCGGTCGCGAGCATCTCCTGGGCGCGCAGGTAGCGCTTGTCCTTGGGCAGGTAGCCGCCGCGGCGGAAGTTCTCGCCGGTGAACTCGTCCCAGCTCGTCACGACGTTCCACGCCGCGCGCCCGCCGGAGAGGTGGTCGAGCGTCGCGAGCTTGCGGGCGACGTCGAGCGGCTCGTTGAACGTCGAGTTGACGGTGCCGGCCAGCCCGATGTGGTCGGTGACCGCGGCCAGGGCCTGCAGGATCGCGACGTTGTCGGGGCGTCCCATCACGTCGAGGTCGTAGATGCGCCCGCCCTGCTCGCGCAGTCGCAGGCCCTCGGCGAGGAAGAGGAAGTCGAACTTGGCGCGCTCCGCGGTCTGCGCGAAGTGCCGGAACGACTCGAACTCGATGTGGCTGCCCGAGGCCGGGTCGCTCCAGACCGTCGTGTTGTTGACGCCCGGGAAGTGGGCGGCGAGGTGGATCTGCTTCTTCGGCACTGGTCGCTCCTCAGACTCGCGCGTAGCGGTCGGCGGGACGCGCGAGGCCGAAGTGGCCCCGCAGCGTGTCGGCGTCGTAGGCGGTCCGGAACAGGCCCCGTCGCGCCAGCTCGGGGGCGAGCTCGCGGGTGATGCGGGGCAGGTCGTGGGCGGTGACGGCGGGCCGCAGCCGGGCACCGGAGAGCCCGGCGCCGTGCCAGGACTCGAGCACGTCGGCGACGTCGCCGACCGTGCCGGTGAGGATGCGCGCGTCGCTGCGCAGCTCGCGGCTGTCGGTCGCGTCGAGGCGGGCGAGGCGCTTGCGGGCGGCGTCGGCGCTGTCGTCCAGGACGACGAGCAGGTCGCCCAGGACGTGCAGCGGGTCGCCGGTGCGCCCCACCGCCGCCTCCTCCGCGCGCACCTGGCGCAGGATCGCCTCGGCGTCGCCGGTCGGGCCGTCGCGCCCCACGCCGCCCGGCGTCACGAACACCAGGTCGGCGCCGCGCGCGGCCAGGCGGTAGGCGACGTCGACGTGCGCGAGCGCGCTCACCAGCGGCTGGCCCTGCGGCGGGCGCGGCGTGATCGAGGGCCCGCGCACCGAGAAGTGCTCGCCGGCGAAGTCGATGTAGTGCAGCTTGTCGCGGTCGACGAAGCGGCCGGTCGCGGCGTCGCGGATCTCGGCGTCGTCCTCCCACGAGTCCCAGAGCCGCCGCTGGACCTCGATGTGGTCGGCGGCCTCGTCGAACAGGCTCTCGCGGCTCTCGGTGCCGTACTCGCGGCGCCCGAACAGCGCGTACTCGTCCTCGCGCGACGACACCCGCACGCGCACCCCGGCGCGCCCGGTGGTCACGTAGTCGAGCGTCGCGATCTCGGTGGAGACGTGGAACGGCTCGGTGTGGGTGGTGACGACCGTCGGCACCAGGCCGATGTGGCTGGTCACGGGGCCGACGCGCAGGGCGACGAGCTGGGCGTCGAGGCGGCCCTGCGCGCGGTCGGCGCGGTCGGTGTCGAGGGCGAAGGAGTCCTCGAACGTCACGAGGTCGAGCAGGCCCGCCTCGGCCTCGCGGACCTGGTCGACCCAGAAGCCGGCGGTGAACAGCTCGTCGGCACGGGCGCCGGGCTCGCGCCACGACGCGGGGTGCCAGCCGGTGCCGTCGAGGGCGACCGCGAGGTGCAGTGACATGGTCCTCCTGTCGTCAGGCCCGCGCGGGGACGTCGCTCGGGACCGTCAGGGCCGTGAAGTCGGGGCGGGCGCGCAACCGGAAGCCGAGTGCGGTGTAGAGCCGGATCGCGGTCGTGTTGGTCGCCGCGGCGTGCAGGAACGGGACCTCGCCGCGGTCCCGCACGACGGCGGCCATCGCCAGCACGAGGCGCGTGGCCAGCCCCCGGCCGCGGTGGGCCTCGTCGGTGCAGACCGCGCTGATCTCGGTGTACCCGGGCGGGTGGAGACGCTCACCGGCCATGGCCACGAGGGTGCCGTCCTCGACGACGCCCAGGTAGGTGCCCATCGCGATCGTCCGCGGCAGGAACGGGCCGGGCTTCGTGCGCGCGACCAGCTCGCTCATGGCGGGGACGTCCGCGGGGCCGAGGCGCACGAGGTCGGGGTCGTGGCGGCCCGGGACCGCCTCGCCGACGAGCTGGACGCCCGCCATGGCGCGCATCACCTCGAGGCCGACGGGCTCCAGGGTCCCGAACGCCGGGACGACCGTGTGCCCACCGGGTCCGACCAGCGCGGCGACGTCGTCCCACTCCGCGGCGGAGTGCGGCTCGGCGAGGAACGGCGCGACGTCGGGGTCGTAGCGCAGCGCGTCCCCGAGGCCCTGCGCGAGGTGCGCGTGAGCGCCCAGCAGGGACGTCCGGACCGGCTCGTCGAGCGGCCCGGGAGATGCGGATGCCACACCGGGCACAACCGCCGGGTCCGGACGGCCATTCCGGCGCAGGGTTGGCACGCACGACGATCGGGGACCGGGGCGCGATGACCGCGACACCGACGTCGGCGCCGAGGAGGGCCGGCTGCAGCGCCGGCTCGGCATCGGCGGGCTGACCGCGATCGGCTTCTCGAACAGGGGTGCGCGAGCCCCTCGGTGCGGAGCCGATACGGGCGGCGACGTAGCGGGGAGGTCGGGGTGACCGGCTCAGTCCCGCGCGCGGTGCTCGCCCCACCGCTCCCAGTGCACGACCTGCTCGACGGGCTGGCGGCGCGGCGTCGACCATCGCCCGCGCACCGGGTAGCCGAGCGGCACGAGGCCCATCGTTGCGGCGTCCTCCGGCAGCCCGAGCAGCTCGTCGACCTCCCGCTCGCCGGAGATCAGGTGCAGCGAGGTGAGCACCCCCCCGATGCCGTACGCGCGCGCGGCCAGCAGCAGCTGCTGGACCGCCCCGTAGATCGACGCGCCGAACCGCTTGTCGGTCGAGTCCGCGCCGTTCCGGAGCACCGGCACCACGAACACGGGCGCCTCGGCCAGGTGGTACGCGAGGTGGTCGGCCGCGCGGAAGGACGCGGGGCTCAGGCCGTCGGCGGCGCCGTCGCGGGCCGGATCGAGCAGCTCCTCGCGGTGCACCCCGTAGACCGTCTCCCAGCCCTGCCGGTAGTGCTCGGCGATGCGGGCCTTCACCGCCGGGTCGGTGACGACGACCCAGCCCCAGGTCTGGCGGTTGCCGCCCGAGGGTCCCCGGACGGCGGTGTCGAGCAGCTCCCACAGCAGGTCGTCGGGGATCGGGGTCTCCGCGAGGTAGCGCCGCGCCGGGGTCGTGCGCAGTCCCTCGAGCAGGTCGACGTTCTCCGGCACGGGTCCTCCTCCGTCGATCGACATGACACGGGCACCGTAGGCACGACCCCGGCGGCGTGGTGCCGGACGAACCGGGTGTGACGGCGCTCTCTGGGTGCTCGATCGGGGTCCGCGGGGATGGTGGGTGGCGTGGAGATCGATGTGCTGCTGGAGCGCGTCGAGCAGCGCGCACCCGCGCTCGACCGCGGCGACGACGACGTGCGCCCGGCGCTGCGCGAGCTCGCCACGCTCGACCTGCTGGCGCTCGGCACCGGGCCCGAGCGCGCCGGCGAGCTCCCGGACGTCGTATCGCTGGTCGAGGAGCTCGGCGCGCGGTGCCTCGCGACGGCGTTCTCGGTGTGGGCGCACCGCATGGTGATCGACTACCTGGCGCACACCCGCGCCGACGACCTCGGGGCCCTGGCGCGCGCCGAGCGCTTCGGCTCGACGGGGCTCGCGCCGGCGCGGCGCGAGCTCGCCGGGTTCGGGCCGGTGCCGCTCGTGGCGCGCAGGGACGGGGCGGGGCTGCGTGTCGACGGCCCGGTGAGCTGGGCGTCGAACCTCTTCCCGGGCACGCTGCTCGTCGTCCCGGTCCGGGTGGGGGACGGCCGCGCGGTCGTGGCGATCGACGTCGACTCGCCCGGGGTCACCGTGCACCCGCCGCCGCACCTGCTCGCGATGAACGCGACCGCCTCGTCCTCGCTGACCCTGTCGGACGTCGCCGTCGCCCCCGAGCACGTGCTCACCGAGGACCTGCCCGCGTTCGTCGGGGCCTGCCGGCCCCGGCTGATGCTCGTGCAGTCGGCGTTCCTCCCGGTCCAGGCGCCGACCGAGGCCCTGCTCGAGGCGCTGCGCCACTAGGACCACGTGAGCGAACTTCGGGGCCATAGCCCCGAAGTTCGCTCACATAGGCCGTTCGCCGGAACGGGGCGACCCGTGGTGTGCGCGACCATGGTCGTCCACCACCACGGCACGGACGGGGACGACCATGCTCAAGCTCTCGCTCGACGCCTGCGCCCGCCAGCAGCTCACCGCCGCCCGGAACAGCAGCGCCGGCCGCGCCGCCCACACGGTGGTGGGCGGGCACGGCAACGTCATGCGCCAGACCGTCATCGCGCTGACCGGCGGCCGCGAGCTCGGCGAGCACGAGAACCCCGGCGAGGCGACGCTGGTCGTGCTGCACGGCCGGGTGCGCCTCGTGTCCGAGAAGGACTCGTGGGACGGGCGCCGCGGCGACCTGCTCGTCGTGCCCGACGCCCGACACCGCCTCGAGGCCGTGGAGGACGCGGTCGTCCTGCTGACCGTCGCGAAGCTCAACGGCCGGACGTGAGCGGTTCCTGCCCCTCCAGGGCAGAAACCGCTCACATCAGAAGTAGCCGTTGACCGGGAGCGGGTCACCGGAGACGAGGTGGCGCCCGATCGCGGCGGCCTTGTAGCTCGCCGGGTTGTGCAGCGTGATCGTGCGGATGTTGCGCCAGTGCCGGTCGAGGTTGCGGGCGCGGCTGGACGCCGACGCGCCGCCGACGTCGAACAGCGCCGTCGCCGCCTCGAGCCCCACCCGGTCCAGGTGCACCTTCACCGACACGTGCGCCAGCGACGCGGCGAGCAGCAGCTCGTCGGTCGGTTCGCCTTTCGCCCACGCCTCCATGACCGCGTCGATCGCGTCCGCCGCGGTGAGCACCGTCGACTGCGCGACCCACGCCGTCGCCGACAGCCGGCCCACGGTCTCCTGCAGGATCGGGTCGTCGACGGCCTGCGGCACCGGAGCGTGCTCGAAGGTGCGGCTCCGGGAGCGGACCACACCCGCCGCGTCGGTCGCGACCGACCGCAGGATGCCCGCCACCAGCGCGTGCAGGTAGAGCTGCAGGAACGCCACGTCGCCGGGTGGGCGCGGCTCGAGGCGCGGCCGCGCGCCGAGCACGTCGCCCGGCTCGACGGCCACGTCGGTGAAGCGCGTGGTCCCCGTGCCCGTGCGGCCCTGGCCCATGCCGTCCCAGTCGTCGACGACGTCGACGCCCGCGCGGTCGGCCGGGACCATCACCGTGGCGACGCGGTCCTCGGGGACCCGCGCCGCGACCGCGATCCAGTCCGCGTAGAGGGTCCCGGTGCTGTAGTACTTCGTGCCGTTCAGCACCAGGCGCCCGTCGACCTCGTCGAGCCGGGTGTCGAACTCGTGCCCGCCCGCCGCGGACGGTCCGGTCTCGCTGATCGCGTTCCCGAAGACCTTCCCCGCGCGGACCTCGTCGACCCACCGCCGGCGCACGTCGGGGTCGGGCTGGCGCAGGAACCCCAGCACCTGGCTGTAGTGGGTGCGCAGGACGTGGGCGACGATCGGGTCGGCCTCGGCGAGGTCGACGACGAACGCCAGCACCTCGCGCACCGACGCGCCGCGCCCGCCCTCGTCCACCGGCAGCGACAGCGCGCCCAGCCCGGCGGCCGCGACCGCCGCCACCTGCTCGAACGGCGAGACATCGAGACGTTCCCGCTCGGCCGCGCCCGCCGCGATCTCCGCGAGCAGCGCGGCGACCCCGGGCTCGGCGGCGGTCCGCGAGGCCGGGCTCACGAGATCCGGGAGGCCCGCAGCGCCCCCGCCGGGTGGCTCGCGTCGGCGCGCGGGCCCTTGCCGCCCAGGACCTCGCGCAGGGTCCCGGCCGGCGGGGTGGCCGGCATCCGCCCGCGCCGGCGCAGCTCGGGGACGACGAGCTCGGCGACCTGCTCGAACGTGCCCGGCGTGACCGCGTAGGCGAGGTTGAAGCCGTCGGCGCCGGTCTCGTCGATCCAGCGCTCCATCTCGTCGGCGACCTCGGTCGGCGACCCCACCGCGACCGGGCCGCGGCCGCCGACGGCGATGTGCGCGGCGATCTCGTCGATCGTCCACTCGCGGTCCGGGTCGTCGGTGGTGAACGAGGCGAGGGCGGTCTGCCCGGCGTCGGTGTGGACGTGGCGCAGCGGCTCGTCGGGCGGGACGTCGGACAGGTCGAGCCCGGTCCAGCCGCCGAAGAGGGCCATCGCGCCCTCGCGGGACGCGGCGGCGAGGTAGGACCCGTAGAGCTCGTGCGCCTCGGAGGATGTCGGCGCCACCACCGGCGCCAGCTGCACGAAGACCGTCACCGACTCCGGGTCACGGCCCGCCTCGGCCACCGCTGCCCGGATGCCCGCCACCGACTTCGCGACGACGCCGGTCGACGGCCCCGACACGAACACCGCCTCGGCGTGCTTGCCGGCGAACGCCTTGCCCCGCGACGAGGCGCCCGCCTGGAAGATCGCCGGGGTGCGCTGCGGCGAGGGCTCGCACAGGAACGGCCCGGGCACGTCGAACCAGGTGCCGTGGTGGGCGACGTCGTGCACCTTCGCCGGGTCGGTGTAGACGCCGCGCTCGACGTCACGCACCACGGCGTCCTCGTCCCAGGAGGTCTCCCAGAGCTTGTAGCAGACCTCGAGGTACTCCTCGGCCATGGCGTAGCGCTCGTCGTGGGGGAGCTGCTCGCCGAGCCCGAGGTTCGCCGCGGCGCTGGACAGGTAGCCGGTGACGACGTTCCACGCGACCCGGCCCTTCGTCAGGTGGTCGAGCGTGGTGAACCGGCGCGCCAGCGCGTAGGGGTGCTCGTAGCTCACCGACACCGTCACCCCGAACCCCAGCCGCGACGTCGCCGCCGCCAGCGCGGGCACGAGCAGCATCGGGTCGCCCAGCGGCACCTGCGCCCCGGCGCGCACGGCGGCGTCGCGCGAGCCGCCGTGCACGTCGTAGATCCCCAGCACGTCGGCGAGGAACAGCGCGTCGAACCCCGCGTCCTCCAGCGTCCGGGCGAGGGAGATCCAGTGGTCGAGGTCGGTGTAGCGGTACCCCTGGTCGTCGGGGTGACGCCACAGGCCCGCCGACTGGTGACCGGCACAGTTCATGGCGAAGGCGTTGAGGTGGATTCTCCGCTTGTCGGGGGGCACGGCGTCCTTTCTAGACCGCGTCGTCGAACGCGGTCTCGCGGGCGAGCACCGCGGACAGGATGGTCAGCACGGACACGCCCGCGAAGATCACCACGACGAGCCAGAACGACCCGGTGGCGCCGACGACGGCCGCGGCCACCAGCGGCGCGAAACCGCCGCCGATCACCGAGCCGATCCCGTAGCCCAGCGACGCGCCGCTGTAGCGCACCCGCACGTCGAACAGCTCCGCGAACCACGCCGCCTGCGGCCCGTACATCGCGTCGTGGGTGACGTTGATCGCGAGGACCACGGCCAGCACGACCAGCCACGTCGACCCGGTGCCGACGGCGAGGAAGAACAGCAGCAGCGTCACCGTGCCGCCGACCGCGCCGAACAGGTACGGCTTCCGGCGCCCGATGCGGTCGGAGAGGATCGCCCACAGCGGCGTCGTCGCCAGGCCCAACGCCGACGAGATCACCACCGCGAGCAGCCCGGCGCTGCTGCCGCGACCGATCTCGCTCGCGATGTAGGTCAGCCCGTAGGTCGTGATCAGCACGAACAGCGCGATCTGCGAGAGCCGCAGGCCGGTGGTCAGCAGGACCTCGCGCGGCGCCGCGCGGAACACCTCGACCACGGGCAGCCGCGAGACCTTGCCCTGCTCGCGCAGCGCGGTGAACTCCGGCGCATCGGAGATGCGCAGGCGGATCACCAGCCCGACGATCACGAGCACGGCGCTGGCGAGGAACGGCAGCCGCCACCAGAAGTCGACGAACGCCTCGTCGCCGACCGCCGTGCGCACGAGGAAGAACAGGCCGGTGGCGAGCAGCATCCCGGCGGGCGAGCCGAGCTGGGTGAAGCTGCCGAAGAACCCGCGACGGCGCGGCGGCGCGTGCTCGACGGCCAGGATCGCGGCGCCGGCCCACTCGCCGCCGACGGCGAGGCCCTGCAGGATGCGCAGCACCACGAGCAGCACCGGGGCCATGACCCCGATCGACGCGAACGTCGGCAGGACGCCGATGAGCGTCGTCGCGACGCCCATCAGCACCAGCGCGCCGACCAGCACCGTGCGGCGTCCGAGGCGGTCACCGAGATGGCCGGCGATCACCGCGCCGATCGGCCGTGCGCCGAAGCCCGCGGCGTACGTCGCGAAGGCCGCGAGCGTGCCCGCGGTGGGGCTGATCGAGGGGAAGAACAGCTGGTTGAACACCAGCGCGGTGGCGGTGGCGTAGAGGTAGAAGTCGTACCACTCGATGGTGGTGCCGATGGCGCTGGCGAGGGCGACCCGGCGCGGGGTGCGGGCGGGCGCGGCGACGGTGGGCGTGCTGGTGCTCATGGAGGATTCCCGGGGGGAGAGGGCGGGCGCTGACGAGGGTCAGCGCCGACAGCCCTGGGCGTTCACGCGCCCGAGATCCAGGTGCCGGCGGCGGGTGAGCAGGCAACGCGGCACCGGCGGAGTCCAGCAGCCCCCGCCCGTGGCGGTCAACGCGACGTGACGTGGTCGCCACACATCGCGGTGGCTCAGGCGCTGCGCGACGAGGCCGGGTCCGGCCCGGCGCAGTGCGCGGCGAGGTCGTCGAGTCCGAGCCCGAGCTCGGCGCACAGCGCGATCACGGTGAAGAACGCCGGCGTCGGGACACGCCCGGTCTCGATCTTGCGCAAGGTCTCCGGCGACATCCCGACCGCGGCCGCCACCGAGGTCATGCTGCGCGGACCCCGCGCCGCACGCAGGACCTCGCCGAGCCGCTGCCCACGCTCGTGCTCCTCCGCCGTCAGCGGCACGCGCACCATGACCGTGATACTAATACCGGGATAGTTATCCCGCGGAGAGAGTGCGTCGATGATCGAGTTGAAGACCCCCGCCGAGATCGACCGGATGCACGAGGCCGGCCGGTTTGTCGCCCACGTGCTGACGGAGCTGGGGGAGCGGGCCGTCGTCGGGGTCAACCTGCTCGAGCTGGAGCAGCA
The DNA here is from genome assembly GCF_042657905.1 of Actinomycetospora rhizophila. Lineage (NCBI taxonomy): Bacteria > Bacillati > Actinomycetota > Actinomycetes > Pseudonocardiales > Pseudonocardiaceae > Actinomycetospora > Actinomycetospora rhizophila. Next base: position 148,255 of record NZ_JBHSKG010000011.1, read on the forward strand.
CGCCCGCGGCCTGATCCGCGAGCACGGCGCCGAGTCCTGCTACTGGGACTACGCGCCCTCCTTCGGCCGCGGCCCGTTCCGCAACGTCGTGTGCCTGTCGGTGAACGACGCGGTGCTGCACGGCCTGCCCCACGACTACGTCCTGCGCGACGGCGACGTCCTGAGCATGGACCTCGCCGTGCTGGTCGGCGGATGGGCCGCCGACTCCGCCCGCACCGTCATCGTCGGCACGCCCCGCGAGGACGACCAGCGCCTGGTGCGTGCCGGCGAGGAGGCCCTCGAGGCCGCCATCGCCGCCGCGCAGCCGGGCGGCAAGATCGGCGACGTCTCCGCCGCGATCGGTGCGGTCGCCGCCCGCCACGGCTACCCGGTGAACCTCGAGTTCGGCGGGCACGGGATCGGCCGCACCATGCACGAGGACCTCCACATCCCGAACGACGGCCGCGCCGGGCGCGGGATGCGCCTGCGCCCCGGGCTCACCCTCGCCCTCGAGCCGTGGTTCGCGCGCACCACCGGCAAGATCGTCTTCGATCCCGACGGCTGGACGATCCGCTCCGCCGACGGCTCGCGGACCACCCACAGCGAGCACACCGTCGCGATCACCGAGGACGGGCCGCGCGTCCTGACTCGCCGGGAGAGCGAGCTCGCACTCGTGTAGAGCGGCCCTCGTTGCGGCCGAACGGATGCCTGCGGTGAGATGTGCGCATGAGTCACCGCGCCCTCGAGCCGTTCTGGCCGAGCCGGCGCGTGCACGCCTTCGACCAGTGGTGTCGCCGGGCCGCGTGAGCGCCCCGGGGTCGTGTCGCACGTCCTGATCCGCTCGCGCGGCCGGATCGTCGTGCCCACAGCCGGATCGATCCCGCGGAGGCCCGCCATGTCCGTCACCGACGACTACCTGAAGAACAACGAGACCTACGCCGCCACCTTCCCCGGCGAGCTGCCCCTTCCGCCGGCGCGCAAGACCGCCGTCGTGGCCTGCATGGACGCGCGCGTCAACCCCTACGGCGCGCTCGGCCTGCACGAGGGTGACTCGCACGTCATCCGCAACGCCGGCGGCGTCGTCACCGACGACACGATCCGCTCGCTCGCCATCAGCCAGCACCTCCTCGGCACCGAGGAGATCGTGCTGATCCACCACACCGACTGCGGCATGGTGACGTTCACCGACGAGCAGTTCGCCGACATCCTCGAGAAGGAGGCCGGGCAGCGCCCGTCGTGGTCGGCCAACGCGTTCCCCGACCTCGAGGCCGACGTCCGCGACTCGATCAAGCGCATCACCGACAGCCCGTTCGTCAAGAACAAGGGCTCGGTGCGCGGGTTCGTGCTCGACGTCGCGACCGGGAAGCTGACCGAGGTGAGCTGACGCCCATGTGAGCACTTTCCGGGCCTATGGGCCCGGAAAGTGCTCACGTAGGTCAGCGCATCTCGAGCGGCCGGGCCACCAGCGGGCGCCCGACGAGGCCCGCCGCGAGCGTGTCGCCGGCCTGTGGGTCGATGAGCAGGAACGACCCGGTGGCGGCGACGTCGTCGTACTGGTCGAGCGGCAGCGCCTCCGACACCGTCAGCGACACCTGGCCCATGTCGTTGATGCCCAGCTCGCCGGGGTCCTCGACGACCGAGAGGTCCTCGGTGTCGAGCCGGTGGGTCACGGCGCCGACGATGGCCTGCACGGTGCGGGTGCCGTGCTTGAGCAGCAGCCGCGCGCCGGGGCGCAGCGGCTTCTCGTGCAGCCAGGCCACCGTCGCGTCGAACTCGGTGACGGGCTCGGGGGCGCCCGGCGCGGCGAGGATCGCGCCGCGGGCGACGCCGAGGTCGTCGGCGAGGCGCAGCACCACGCTCTGCCCGTCGTGGGCGGCCTCGAGCTCGCCGTCGGCGGTGTCGATGCCCTCGACGCGGGTGCGCTGGCCGTCGGGCAGCACGTCCACCTCGTCGCCCACGCGGACCGTGCCGGCCGCGACGAGCCCCGCGTAGCCGCGGTAGTCGGGGTGCGACTCGGTGCGGGGCCGCACCACGTACTGCACCGGGAAGCGGAACGCCGCGGTGTGGTCGGCGCCCTCGACCGGCACGGACTCGAGGTGCTCGAGCAGCGTCGGGCCCTCGTACCAGGGCGTGTTCGCCGAGGCGAGGACGACGTTGTCGCCCTTCTTCGCCGACAGCGGGATCGCGACGACGTCGGACTCGGCGTAGCCCAGCGCGTCGGTGAGCCCGGTGAACTCCTTGGCGATGCGCCAGAACGTGTTCTCGTCGTGGTCGACGAGGTCCATCTTGTTCACCGCGAGCACCAGCCGCGGCACGCGCAGCAGGCCCATCACCGCGACGTGGCGCCGGGTCTGCTCGACGACGCCGTGGCGGGCGTCGACCAGCAGGATCGCCAGCTGCGCGGTGGAGGCGCCGGTGACGGTGTTGCGGGTGTACTGCACGTGGCCGGGGGTGTCGGCCAGCACGAACGACCGCTGCGGCGTCGCGAAGTAGCGGTAGGCGACGTCGATGGTGATGCCCTGCTCGCGCTCCGAGCGCAGGCCGTCGACCAGCAGCGAGAGGTCGGGGTCGCCGCCACCCTGCGTCGCCCGCTCGACGGCCTCCATCTGGTCGGCGAGCACCGACTTGGTGTCGTAGAGCAGCCGTCCGACCAGCGTCGACTTGCCGTCGTCGACGGATCCGGCGGTGGCGAGACGCAGAAGGTCGGTCATCTCAGAAGTAGCCCTCTCGCTTCCGGTCCTCCATGGCGGCCTCCGAGAGACGGTCGTCGGCCCGCGTCGCACCACGTTCGGTCAGCCGGCTCTCGCGCACCTCGGCGAGCACCTCGTCGAGCGTCGCCGCGCTGGACTCGACCGCGCCGGTGCAGGAGCCGTCGCCGACGGTGCGGTAGCGCACCGTCTTCGTGACGACCTCCTCGCCGTCGCGCGGCCCGCCCCACGGCCCGCTGGTGAGCCACATGCCGTCGCGGGAGAACACGTCGCGGGTGTGCGCGTAGTAGATCGACGGCAGCTCGACCCCCTCGCGGGCGATGTAGCGCCACACGTCGAGCTCGGTGAAGTTCGACAGCGGGAACACGCGCACGTGCTCGCCCGGCTTGTGGCGCCCGTTGTAGAGGTTCCACAGCTCCGGGCGCTGGCGCGACGGCTCCCACGCCCCGAACGCCGTGCGCAGGCTGAACACCCGCTCCTTGGCCCGCGCGCGCTCCTCGTCCCGGCGCCCGCCGCCGAAGACGGCGTCGTGGCGGTGCTCGGCGATGGCGTCGAGCAGCGGCGTGGTCTGCAGCGGGTTGCGGGTGCCGTCGGCGCGCTCGGAGAGGCGCCCGTCGTCGATGTAGTCCTGCACGCTCGCGACCTCGAGCTCGAGGCCGTAGCGCTCGACGACGCGGTCGCGGAAGTCGATGACCTCGTCGAAGTTGTGCCCGGTGTCGACGTGCAGCACCGGGAACGGGATCGGCGCGGGCCAGAACGCCTTGGCGGCGAGGTGCACCAGCAGCATCGAGTCCTTGCCGCCGGAGAAGAGGATCACCGGGCGGTCGAACTCGCCGGCGACCTCGCGCATGACGTGGATGGCCTCGGACTCGAGGGCGTCCAGCTGGTCCACCGGGGCGTCGGTCGCGGCGGTCATCCGTGCAGCCCGCACTCGGTCTTGGAGAAGCCCGCCCAGCGCCCGCTGCGAGGGTCGGCGCCCGGGGCCGGCTTGGCCGTGCACGGCGCGCACCCGATCGACGGGTAGCCGGCGTCCACCAGCGGGTTGACCAGCACCGCGTGCTCGCGGATGTAGGCGTCCATCTGCTCGTCGCTCCAGTGCGCGATCGGGTTGATCTTGACGAGCCCGTGGCGCTCGTCCCAGGTGACCAGCGGCGTGGTGGCGCGGGTCGGGGCCTCGACGCGGCGCACGCCGGTGACCCAGGCGTCGTAGTTCGCGAGGGTCTTCTTCAGCGGCTCGACCTTGCGCATGCCGCAGCAGGCGCCCGGGTCGGTCGCGAAGAGGTCCTTGCCGTACTGCGCGTCCTGCTCGGCCACCGTCAGCTCGGGCTCGGCCTGGACGATCCGCACGCCGTAGACCTGCGCGACCGCGTCGCGGGTGCCGAGGGTCTCGGCGAAGTGGTAGCCGGTCTCGAGGAACAGCACGTCGACGCCGGGCCGCGCGGCCGCGCCGAGCTCGACCAGCACCGCGTCCTGCATGTTCGAGGCGACGATGAGGTCCGCGCCGTAGGTCTCGGCGGCCCAGGCGAGGATCTCGCGGGTCAGCTCCTCGTGCCCGAGCTCGCCCTCGAGGGCGGCGAAACGCTCGCCGGCGGCGAGGGCGGCGGTCCGGAGATCCTCACGCGGTTCGGCGCCCGATGGTCCAGCTCCGCTGCGCTGCGTGTCCGTGCTGGTCATCGCCGAGCCTCCTGGTGGACGGGTGTGATGACGAAGGTGCTGCGGCAGTCCGCGCACTCCCACGCGCCCGCGGGCTCCTCGCGGGGACGCAGGTCCTGCTCGCCGCAGTACGGGCAGTACTGCACCGCCAACCTCATGAGAGCTGCGCTTCTTCCGCGCGGACCACCCACTGGGCGAACCGCTCGCCCGTCTCCTTGTGCTCGGCGTAGTTGCGCACGAGGCGCTCGACGTAGTCGCCGAGGTCGGCCGAGAGGACCTTGTGCCCGCGCAGCTTGCGCCCGAAGCCGGCGTCGAGTCCGAGGCCGCCGCCGAGGTGCACCTGGAACCCCGCGGCCGGGTTGCCCTCGGCGTCGTTGACGATCTGGCCCTTGAGCCCGATGTCGGCGACCTGCACCCGCGCGCAGGAGTTCGGGCAGCCGTTGAGGTGGATCGACACCGGGTGCTCGAGGCTGTCCTGCACGTCGGCGAGGCGCCGGTCGAGCTCCTCGACGAGCTCGCCCGCGCGGTTCTTGGTGTCGACGAAGGCGAGCTTGCAGAACTCGAGGCCGGTGCACGCCATCGTCGCCCGGCGCCACGGCGTCGGGCGGGCCGGCAGGCCGAGGTGGTCGAGGGCCGTGGTGAGGCCGTCGAGCTTCGCCGGCGGCACGTCCAGCACCACGATCTTCTGGTACGGCGTGAGCCGGACCCGCCCGGAACCGGCCTCCTCGGCGGCCTTGGCGACCCCGACGAGCGTGGAGCCGCTGGTGCGCCCGGCCGGCGGGGCGACGCCGACGTAGTGGTTGCCGTCGACCTGGTCGTGCACGCCGACGTGGTCGATCGTGCCGGCGATGTCCTCGGGCGGCGGACCGTCGATCAGCTTGCGCTCGAGGTACTCGTCCTCGAGGACCTGGCGGAACTTCTCGGGGCCCCAGTCGGCGATGAGGAACTTCAGGCGCGCGCGGGTGCGCAGGCGGCGGTAGCCGTAGTCGCGGAACACCTTGGTGACGCCGTGCCACACGTCGGGCACCTCGTCCAGCGGCACCCACGCGCCGAGCCGCACCGCGAGCTTCGGGTTGGTCGAGAGCCCGCCGCCGACGTGCAGGTCGAAGCCCGGCCCGTGATCGGGGTGGACGACCCCGACGAAGCTGATGTCGTTGACCTCGTGGGCGATGTCCTGCTGGCCGGAGATCGCGGTCTTGTACTTGCGGGGCAGGTTGGACAGCGACTTGTCGCCGATGAACCGCTCGACGATCTCCTCGATGGCCGGGGAGCCGTCGATGATCTCGTCCTTGCTGATCCCGGCCACCGGGGAGCCGAGCACGACGCGGGGGCAGTCGCCGCACGCCTCGGTGGTGGAGAGGTTCACGGCCTCCAGCCGGCGCCAGATCTCGGGCACGTCCTCGACGCGGATCCAGTGCAGCTGGATGTTCTCGCGGTCGGTGACGTCGGCGGTGTCGCGGGCGAAGGTCTGGGAGATCTCGCCGATGACCCGCAGCTGCTCGGTGGTCAGTCCGCCGCCGTCGACGCGCACGCGCATCATGAAGTGCGGGGCGTCGAGGAGCTCCTCGTCGACGTGGCCGGTGTCGGTGCCCGGGAAGCCCTCGGCGCGCTGGGTGTAGAGCCCCATCCAGCGGAAACGGCCGCGCAGGTCGGCCGGGTCGATCGAGTCGAAGCCGCGGTGGGCGTAGATGTTCTCGATCCGCGCCCGCACGTTCAGCGGGTTGTCGTCCTTCTTGGACTGCTCGTTCTTGTTCAGCGGCTCGCGGTAGCCCAGGGCCCACTGGCCCTCGGCCTTGCCCTTGCGCGCCCGCGCGGGCCTCGGCTTCGGTGGCACGTCCTCGGTGGCCCCGGGGTGGCGCAGGGGAGTGGTCTCCGCGTACGACTCCTCCGAGGTCGCGGCGTTCTCGGACGACGGGGCGCCGGGACTAGCGGCCATGCGGGGTTCCTCCGGGGTGGTGCACGGACGCGCGCGAGCACGACGAGGACGGGCCTCGTGGTGGTGGCGCGCGGGGTCCGCTCGGGCGTGGTGGCGGGGGCTCGCGCTCGTCAGGCGCGGCAGAGTGCGCTGGACTGGCGCTCCAGGTCGACGTGACGTCGACTCACGAGGAGGTCGCCGGGCGCAGACATGCCCACAACCCTGCCATGAGCAGGGCGGCTTTTTCCACGTGACGTTCAGCTACTGGGCGAACGGGATCGCGGCCGGCGCCGCCTCCCGCGCACCCGCCGGGTGCTCCCACAGACCGCGCCGGCCCAGCTCGGGCAGGACGCCCTCGCCGACCCAGTAGGCCTCCTCGAGGTGCGGGTGGCCCGAGAGGACGAACTCGGTGATCCCGAGGTCGTGGTACTCCGCGATGCGGTCGGCGACCTCGGTGTGGCTGCCGACGAGCGCGGTGCCCGCCCCGCCGCGCACCAGCCCGACGCCGGCCCACAGGTTCGGCGCGACCTCCAGGTCGGCGGCGGTCTTCGTCCCCCCGGAGTGCAGCGCGCGCATGCGCTTCTGGCCCTCGGACTCGCTCTGCGACAGGCCCGCCTGGACCTCCTCGATCATCGAGTCCGGGATGCCCTCCAGGTACTTCTCGGCCTGGGCCCACGCGGCGTCGGACGTGTCGCGGGCGATGACGTGCAGGCGGATGCCGAAGCGCACCTCGCGGCCCTGCGCGGCCGCGAGCCCGCGGATCCACTCGACCTTCTCGCGGACCTGCGCGGGCGGCTCGCCCCAGGTCAGGTACACGTCGACGTGCTGGGCGGCGACCTCGCCGGCCCGGGGCGACGAGCCGCCGAAGTAGACCGGCGGCACCGGGTCGGGCACGCGGGTGAGCGCCGCGGACTCGACCTGGATCTGCTCGCCGTGCAGCGTCACCGTCTCGCCGGCCCACAGCCGCCGGCACACCTCGAGGAACTCGCCGGTGCGCACGTAGCGGTCGTCCTTGCACAGGAAGTCGCCGTAGGCACGCTGCTCGGAGGGCTCGCCGCCGGTGACGACGTTGAGCAGCAGGCGGCCCTGCGAGTGGCGCTGGAAGGTCGCGGCCTGCTGCGCGGCCAGGGTGGGGGAGATGACCCCGGGCCGGAAGGCGACGAGGAACTTCAGCCGGTCGGACTCGGCGACGAGCATCGCCGTGGTCAGCCAGGCGTCCTCGCACCAGGCGCCGGTGGGGGTGAGCGCGCCCTCGAAGCCGACGGTCTCGGCGGCGCGGGCGATCTGGGCCAGGTAGCCGATCTCGGCGGGCCGGACGGCGTCGGCGGCCCGGGTGGCCACGCCGTGGCCGCCGCCGACGAGCCCGCGGGAGTCGCCGTAGGTGGGCAGGAACCAGTGGGCGGTGATCGACATGGGGTGTCCTAGAGCGTCTCGAGGGGCGTGGCCCGCAGCGCGGCGACGGTGCTCACGACCCCGGCGAGCGCGAGGTAGCCCGCGGCGAGCCAGGGCGTGCCGCCGCCGAGCGCGAGCAGCGAGGTGAGGATCAGGGGCGTGAGCCCCGAGGCGTAGATGCCGCCGCCCTGGAAGGCCAGCGACATGCCCGTGTAGCGGGTGCGGGTGGGGAAGACCTCGGCGAACAGCGTCGACTCGGCCCCGCTCGTCAGCCCGTACGACAGCCCGAGCATCACGACCAGGGCGATGCCGAGCCAGACGATCGACCCCGTGCCGATGAGGGCGAAGGCCGGGAAGACGCCGACGACGAGCACCACGCACCCGACCGCGAACACCCGGCCGCGCCCGATCCGGTCGCCCCAGGCGCCGGCCACCGGCACGACGATCGCGCTCGCGACCGCGGCGATCGTCACGGCGACCAGGACCTCGGTGCGCGGCATCCCCAGCGTGGCGACGGCGTAGGTCAGGACGAACACGCCCCAGGTGTTGAACGAGGCGCCCTCGGCCCAGCGGGCGAGCAGGGTCCAGCCGAGGTTGCGGCGCGACGGCGGGTCGCGCAGGACGTCGACCGCCGGGACGCGCGAGGTCTCCGCCGCGGCCTGCATGCGGCGGAAGGCCGGCGTCTCCATCACCGCGAGGCGCACGACCAGCCCGACGCCGACGAGCAGGAGGCTCGCGATGAAGGCGACGCGCCAGCCCCAGGAGAGGAAGGCGGCGTCGTCCATGACCAGGCCGAGCAGCGCGAACACGCCGGTGCCGAGCGCGAGCCCGAGGCCCAGCCCGATCTGCGGGGTGGAGCCGTAGAGGCCCCGCTTGCCGTTCGGGGCGTACTCGACGGCCATGAGCACCGCGCCGCCCCACTCGCCGCCGATCGCGACGCCCTGGATGATCCGCAGCAGCACGAGCAGGATCGGGGCGGCGACGCCGATCGCGGCGTAGGTGGGCAGGAACCCGATGCCCGCGGTCGCGAGACCGGTCAGGGCCATCGTCACGATCAGCGTCTCGCGCCGGCCGACGCGGTCGCCGATGTGGCCGAAGATCAGCCCGCCGATCGGGCGGGCGACGAAACCGATCGCGAACGTCGCGAACGAGAGCAGCGTCGCGACCGTCGGGTCACCGTCGCCGTAGAACAGCTGCGGGAAGACGATCCCCGCGGCCGTGGCGAACAGGAAGAAGTCGTACCACTCGATCGTCGTGCCGATGAGGCTCGCGATCAGGACGGTGCGCGGGCTGGTGGAGTCCTGCTGGTCGAGCGCAGGCGTGGTGGCCGTGGTCATGCGTGTCCTCTGCGACGGGTGCGGGCGGGGGCCTCAGCACGCCGGGCAGAGGGCGCTCTCGAGCCGTCCGAGGTCCACGTGGCGCCGGGCCACGAGCAGCAGACGGTCAGCGCGCACGGACAGACCGTGCCATCCCCGACCGACCGGCTCCACCCGGAGCGCGCGGCCCGTGACCTTCGCCGCAGAGGGGTTGTCCCCGCTCAGTTGCGGGCGCACTCGTAGGTGACCGGCACCTCCGGCCCGTGGTCGATCACCTCGAAGGCGGCGACCGGGAGATCGGCGAACGACTGCGCGTCGATCCCGAGCTCCGCCCACTTCGCCGTGCTCGACCGGTCGTCGGCGAACGTCAGCGCGATCTCGCCGCCGTCGGAGAGGTACATGCCGTGGCGCTGCAGGGCCGCGAGGACGACGCGCTCCTCCTCGGTGTAGGCCGTCATGTCGGTGTCGGGCCGCAGCCGCAGGTGCACGCCGTAGGGCGGGGCGTCGGGGTTCGTGCTCTCCGGCCCGCCCGCGTGCGTCGCCGGCGGGACGTAGACGTCGGCCTTCATACGGTCGTTGGGCAGGATGAAGCGCAGCGCGTGGTCGATGCGGCCGGACGCGACCTCGTCGGCGGTGGGGGTCAGCGCGGCGATCGGGAAGCCGGCGGCGTCGGCGCTGGTGCACTGGGGCCCGCGCAGCTCGTCGGTGTAGGCGCGGTCGAGATCCCAGACGAAGAAGCCGCCCGCGGTGAGCCCGTCGCCGGCCCGCGTGCCCTGGTAGATCTCGTAGAGCCGCCGGGCGGTGGGGTCGGCGACCAGCAGGTGGCAGTCCTGCGCCGCGGCGTCGCACGTCAGGTCCTGCGAGCCCTCCATCACCGCGCCGGCGGGCACCGGCATCTCCGCGGGCACCGGGTCGCAGTCGGGCCCGCTGTAGCAGTAGTCCTCGCGGCCGGTCACCGTCATGCGCGGGGTGTCGGGGCCGGCGGTGTGCACGGGCATGGCGAAGTCGACCTGGAACACGTCGCCGTTGCCCCAGCCGCCGGCGTCGTTCAGGGCGGCGAGGATCGCGGGGCTGCGCTCGGAGGCGGGGGCGCCCGAGACGTCGGCGGTCCACGGCTGCGGGCCGGCGAACAGGGGGCCGCCGGCCGGTGGCGGCCCGGCGGCCGTCCGCGGCGGTGCCACGCCGCACGCCACCAGGGCCCCGAGGGTCATGAGGGCGACGGTGCAGGTCAGCGCCGTGCGCAACCCCCTGGTCATGGTCGTGACGCTAGCGAGTCGGCCGTCGGGGAGAACTACTCAAATACGGCGGCCGGACTACTCGACGGGCGGGCGCAGAATGGACCGGTGCCCTCCGTCCCCCCGTCCGGCGAGCCGGCGCCCGCCGACGGCGCCCTGCCCGCGGCGTCGCTCGCCGGCCTCGGCACGCGACCGTTCGGGGTGTACGTGCACGTCCCGTTCTGCGCGACCCGCTGCGGCTACTGCGACTTCAACACCTACACCGCCTCCGACCTGGGACTGACCGGCTCCGACGACCCCGCCTCGCCGGCGTCGTGGCTCGAGGGCCTGCGCCGCGAGCTCGACCTCGCGGCCGCCGTGCTCGGTGCGCCGCCTCCGGCCGACACCGTCTTCCTCGGCGGCGGCACCCCGTCCCTGCTCGGCGCGGAGGGCCTGGTCGCCGTGCTCGACGCCGTGCGCGCGTCGTTCGGGCTGCGCCCGGGCGCCGAGGTGACCACCGAGGCCAACCCCGAGTCGACGACCCCCGAGCTGCTCGCGGCCATCGCCGGCGCCGGCTACACGCGCCTGTCGCTGGGCATGCAGTCCGACGTCGACCACGTGCTCGCCGTCCTCGACCGCCGCCACACACCGGGGGCGGCGGTGTGTGTCGCGGCCGACGCCCACGCGGCCGGGCTCGCGCACGTCAACCTCGACCTCATCTACGGCACGCCGACCGAGACCGACGACGACCTGCGCCGCTCGCTCGACGCCGTCCTCGCCTCGGGCGCCGACCACGTCTCGGCGTACGGGCTGATCATCGAGGAGGGCACGGCGCTGGCACGGCGGATCGCGCGCGGCGAGGTGCCGATGCCCGACGACGACGTGCTCGCCGACCGCTACGAGATCGTCGACGACGTGCTCTCGGCAGCCGGGTTCGGCTGGTACGAGGTGTCGAACTGGGCGCGCTCGGCGGACGCGCGGTGCCGGCACAACCTGGGCTACTGGGGCGGCGGCGACTGGTGGGGCGCCGGACCGGGCGCGCACTCGCACGTCGGGGGCACGCGCTGGTGGAACGTCCGCCACCCCGCCCGCTACTCGGCGGCGCTGGCCGCGGGGCGCTCGCCCGCCGAGGCCCGCGAGCGCGTGACGCCGGACGAGGCGCACCTCGAGCAGGTGCTCCTGGAGCTGCGGACGGTCGACGGCCTCTCCGCGTCCGCCCTCGACCCCGTCGGGCGCGACGCCGGCGACGCGGCGGCCCACGACGGCCTGCTCGACCCCGCGCGCTGGGCCGACGGCCGCGCCGTCCTCACCCGCCGCGGGCGCCTGCTCGCCGACGGCGTGGCGATCTCGTTGGCGGGGGGTTGAGAGCTCGCGCGCCGGCGGTTACCGGCTGGTATCTCTCGCCTGTCGAGCGATACCAGCCAGTACCCCGAGCCGGCGTGCCTCAGCGGCCCAGCGCGGCTCGGGGCGCCGCCCGACGCGGCGCCCGACGACGTCCGCGGGCTCGCCCTCGAGGCCCTCGCCCGGTGGCGCCGGGCCGGGGAGGACCCGCGCGCCGACCGCGCCCGCACCGACGTCGCGCGCGTCGTCGTCCGCAGCGTCGAGGGGATCCTCGCCGGCCGCTCCTGACCTGAGCCCGCGGGGCGCCACCTTGTTGACCCCGGGTGTCGCCGTCCCCCGGACGGCCGGGCCCGCCTCGCCTACCATGGACGGTCGGACCCGAGGGCCGACGGCAGGACGAGGAGGTGGGCGCGGTGAACGCCGAGGAGCGCCGCGTCGCCGTCCTGCGCGCGATCGTCGCGGACTTCGTGGCCACCAACGAGCCCGTCGGGTCCAAGGCCCTCGTGGAGCGCCACAACCTCGGCGTCTCGAGCGCCACGGTGCGCAACGACATGGCGGCGCTCGAGGAGGACGGCTACATCGCCCAGCCCCACACCAGCGCCGGGCGGGTGCCCACCGACAAGGGCTACCGGCTCTTCGTCGACCGGTTGCACCAGGTCAAGCCGCTCTCGGCCGCGGAGCGCCGGGCGATCACGACCTTCCTCGAGGGCGCGGTCGACCTCGACGACGTCCTGCGGCGCAGCGTGCGGCTGCTCGCCCAGCTCACCCGCCAGGTCGCGGTCATCCAGTACCCGACGCTGACCCGCTCGACGGTGCGCCACCTCGAGGTCGTGCGGCTGACGCCGGCGCGGCTGATGCTCGTGCTGATCACCGACACCGGGCGGGTCGACCAGCGCGTGGTCGACCTCGGCGACGTCCTCGACGAGGACGACGTCTCGCGGCTGCGTGCGCTGCTCAACAACGCGCTGGTCGGGCAGCCGCTGGCGACGGCGTCGGCGCGGATGTCCGAGCTCCCCGACGACGCCCCGGCCGGGCTGCGCTCGCCGCTGCTCAGCGTGGCCGCGGTGCTCATCGAGGCGCTGCTGGAGCGTCCCGAGGAGCGGCTCGTGCTCGGCGGCACGGCCAACCTCACCCGGGCGGGCACGGACGCCACGGCGCTGCGCGGCATGCTGGAGGCGCTGGAGGAGCAGGTGGTGGTGCTGCGCCTGCTCACCTCGGCGAGCGACCCCGAGACGGTCACCGTCCGGATCGGCGAGGAGAACGAGTCCGAGGACCTGTGGAGTGCCTCCACGGTGTCGATCGGGTACGGAGCGGGGACAACCGCTCTGGGTGGCATGGGTGTCGTCGGACCGACGCGGATGGACTACCCGAGCGCGATCGCGGCGGTGCGTGCGGTGGCCCGCTACGTCGGTGAGATCGTCGGGGGACGCTGAGCACCGCTGCGGGCAGTGCCGGCACGGATGAGAAGGACGGACGAGGACCAGCGTGGCGAAGGACTACTACGGAATCCTGGGTGTGTCCCGGGAAGCGGACGAGAGCGAGATCAAGCGGGCCTACCGCAAACTCGCCCGCGAGCTGCACCCCGACGTCAACCCCGACGCCGAGACCCAGGCGCGCTTCCAGGACGTCAAGAACGCCTACGAGGTCCTGACCGACCCGCAGAAGCGGCGCATCGTCGACCTCGGCGGCGACCCGCTGGAGAGCCGCGGCGGAGGCGGCGGCGGGGCCGGCGGCTTCTCCGCGGCCGGGTTCGGCGGCCTCGGCGACATCATGGACGCGTTCTTCGGTGCGGCGGGCGCCGGCGGCGGGCGCGGGCCGCGCAGCCGCGTGCAGCCGGGCGAGGACGCGCTGATCCGCATCGACCTCACCCTCGAGGAGTGCGCGACGGGCGTCGCGCGCGACCTCACCGTCGACACCGCCGTGCTCTGCGAGAAGTGCCACGGCGGCGGCGCCGAGCCGGGCACGCGCACCGAGACCTGCGACACCTGCGACGGGCGCGGCGAGATCCAGAACGTGCAGCGCTCGTTCATCGGCCAGGTCGTCACCGCCCGCGCCTGCCCGGTCTGCCGCGGCACCGGCGAGATCATCCCGAGCCCCTGCGCGCAGTGCGGCGGCGACGGGCGCGTGCGCTCGCGGCGCACCGTCACCGTGCAGGTGCCGGCGGGTGTCGGCGACGGCATGCGCATCCGGATGGCCAACCAAGGCGAGGTCGGCCCCGGCGGCGGGCCGGCCGGTGACCTCTACATCGAGGTCTCCGAGGAGCGCCACGAGTACTTCACCCGCGACGGCGTCGACCTCCACTGCCACGTCGGCCTGCCGATGACCGCGGCCGCCCTGGGCACCACGCTCCCGCAGCGCACCCTCGAGGGCGAGGAGGAGCTGACCATCGAGCCGGGCACGCAGCCGAACACCACGCTGACGCTGCGGGGCCGCGGGATGCCGCGCCTGCGCTCCACCGGGCGCACCGACGGGCGCGGCGACCTGCTGGTCCACCTCGACGTCAACGTCCCCGACCGCCTCGACGCCCGCCAGACCGAGCTCCTGCGCGAGCTCGCGGAGCTGCGCGGCGAGGAGCGTCCCGACCTCGCGGCGCACCGCAACGGCCTGTTCGGGCGCCGGCGCTCGGGCGGCCGCGCGCGGTGACGCACGCGGTCTCCGAGGCCTGGTCGCGGCCCGCGCTGTTCTGGGTCGAGACGGTGCCCGAGGGCGGCGAGGTGCTGCTCGAGGGCGCCGAGGGACGCCACGCCGCCGACGTGCGCCGGGTGCGCCCCGGCGAGGTCGTGCTGCTCGGCGACGGCGCCGGCACGCGGGCCCGGGCACGGGTCACCGAGGTGGGCAGGAGCCGGGTGACCACGAGCGTGCTGGAACGGCGCGCGGAGGACGAGCCGCCCCTGCGCATCACGCTCGCGCAGGCCCTGGTCAAGGGCGATCGCGCCGAGCTCGCCGTCGAGCTGGCCACCGAGGCCGGCGTCGACGCGATCCTGCCGTGGCGCGCCGACCGGTGCGTGGCGCGCTGGGACGACGGGGTGCGCGGCGAGAAGGCCCTCGCGCGCTGGCGGGCGACCGCCCGCGAGGCGGCCAAGCAGGCGCGCCGGGCCCGGGTGCCCGACGTCGCGCCGCCCGCCACCACCCGCGACCTCGCCGCGCGCGACGCCGACGCGGTGCTGGTCCTCGAGGCCACCGCCGCCGAGTCGCTTGCGGGCGTGGCGCTGCCCGAGCGCGGCGAGCTGGTGCTGGTCGTGGGCCCCGAGGGCGGCGTGACCGACGACGAGCGCGCCCTGCTCGCCGGCGCGGGGGCGCGCGAGGTGCGCATGGGCCCGGGCGTCCTGCGGACCTCGACCGCCGCCGCCGTGGCGCTGGGGGCGCTGGGCGCGCGGACCGGACGATGGGGGTGACGGCCAGCAGTTCGAGGATGGCGCGCCGATCGCTGCTGGGGGGCATCGTCGGGCTCGCGGGCGTCGCCGCGTGCGCCCGCGTCCCCACCCCCGTCGGCGACGTCACCGTCCCGCCGACCCAGCCCGGCACCCCGTCGCCGCGGTCGCTGCCCTACGGCCCCGACCCCGCGCAGTACGGGGTGCTGCACCTGCCGCCCGGCGGGCAGCGGGTCCCGGTGGTGGTCGTGGTGCACGGCGGCTACTGGCGCGCCGCGTACGGGCTCGAGCTGGGCACGCCGCTCGCGGTCGACCTCACCAACCGCGGCATCGCGGCGTGGAACGTCGAGTACCGCCGCGTCGGCGCGGGCGGGGGCTGGCCGACGACGTTCACCGACGTCGCCGCCGCCGTCGACCTGCTGCCCGACAGCGTGCAGAAGGCCGCCGACGGGCGCCTCGACCTCGAGCGCGTGGTGTTCCTCGGGCACTCCGCGGGCGGCCAGCTCGTCGGCTGGGCCGCGAGCCGCGAGCGCCTCGACACCGGGCGTCCCGGCGCGGACCCGCGGGTCACCCCGGTGGGCACCGTGAGCCAGGCCGGGGTGCTCGACCTCGTCGCCGGCGCGGCCGCGAACCTCGGCGGCGGGGCCGTCGTCGACCTGCTCGGCGGGCCCCCGGAGGCCGTCGCCGACCGTTACGCGCTGGCCTCGCCCGCCGCGCTCGTGCCCGCGCCCGCCCCCGTGGTCTGCGTGCACGGCGACGCCGACACCGTCGTGCCGCTCGACCAGTCGCAGCGCTACGTCGCCGCGGCCGGCGCCGCCCGCGGGGACGCCCGCCTGCGGGTGCTGCCCGGGGCCGACCACTTCGCGGTCATCGACCCCGCCCAGCAAGCGTGGGCCGCGGTGCGCGAGGAGGTCGAGGGTCTGCTGTGAGCGGCACCCGACCACCCGCGTGTGGGGGCTAGGATCGATGTGAGGGGGACGGACGGCCCCGATGTCGAGCAGGAAGCAGGACAGTTCAGCACGTGACCGGTGACGGAACCTCCCGGATCGTGGTGCCCGAGGCGGCGCTCCTGGCGCTCCTGGGCAAGCGCGACGAGAACCTTCGCGAGGCCGAGAGCCTGCTGGCCGCCGACGTCCACGTCCGCGGCAACGAGCTCACCCTCTCCGGCGATCCCGCGGACGTGGCGTTCGCCGAGCGGGTGTTCGCCGAGCTGGTGGTGCTCGCCAGCCGCGGCCAGCAGATCGACCCCGACGCGGTGCGGCGCTCGGTGCGCATGCTGCAGGACGACGACGAGGACGGCGACGGCGGCGGCACCTCGCCCGCCGAGGTGCTCAGCCTCGACATCGTGTCCCGCCGCGGGCGCACCGTCCGGCCCAAGACGCTCAACCAGAAGCGCTACGTCGACGCGATCGACGTCAACACCATCGTCTTCGGCATCGGCCCGGCGGGCACCGGCAAGACCTACCTGGCGATGGCGAAGGCCGTCCAGGCGCTGCAGGCCAAGCAGGTCAACCGGATCATCCTGACCCGGCCGGCGGTCGAGGCCGGCGAGCGGCTCGGGTTCCTGCCCGGCACGCTCTCGGAGAAGATCGACCCGTACCTGCGGCCGCTCTACGACGCGCTGCACGACATGCTCGACACCGACGCGGTGCCCAAGCTCATGGCCGCGGGGACCATCGAGATCGCCCCTCTGGCCTACATGCGCGGCCGGTCCTTGAACGACGCCTTCATCATCCTCGACGAGGCCCAGAACACGACGCCGGAACAGATGAAGATGTTCCTCACCCGCCTGGGCTTCAACTCGAAGATGGTGGTCACGGGCGACGTCACCCAGGTCGACCTGCCGGGTGGCTCGACGTCGGGCCTGCGGGTGGTCCGCGAGATCCTCGACGGCGTCGACGACGTCGAGTTCGCGGAGCTGACCTCGCACGACGTCGTGCGCCACCGCCTCGTCGCCGACATCATCGACGCGTACGGCCGCTACGACGCGGCCCAGCAGCGACGCCCCCAGGCCGTGTCGAGCGCCCCGCGCACCGGCCCGCCGGTGGGGCCGCGCAACCGCGAGCGACGAGGTCGATGAACTCTCCGGATATCGACGGGAACCCCATGAGCATCGAGATCGCCAACGAGTCCGGCGTCGAGGTGGCGGAGGGCCCGATCGTCGAGGTCGCCCGCTACGCCCTCGACCGCATGGGCGTGAGCCCGCTCGCCGAGCTGTCGATCATGCTCATCGAGCTGGAGCCGATGGCCGAGCTGCACGAGCGCTGGCTCGACGAGCCCGGGCCCACCGACGTCATGTCGTTCCCCATGGACGAGTACGACTCGGCGCGGCGGCCGGACGCGCCGTCGTCGGGGCCCGCCCTGCTCGGCGACATCGTGCTGTGCCCCGCGTTCGCGGCCGACCAGGCGGCCGCCGCCGGGCACGGCCTCGACGACGAGCTGCACCTGCTGACCGTGCACGGCGTGCTGCACCTGCTCGGCTACGACCACGCCGAGCCCGACGAGGAGCGCCAGATGTTCGGGCTGCAGGCCGAGCTGCTCGCCGACTGGCGGTCCCGGCGCGCCGCCGCGGCGCGCACCGCACGCGACCGCGCCAAGGACGACCGGCTGCTCGGCACGGTCGGGCTGGACGAACCGGGGAGCGCCCCGCAGTGACCCCCGGGCTCGTCGGCCAGCTCGTCGCCGCGATCCTCCTCGTCCCCCTCGCGGGCGTGTTCGCGGCGGCCGACGCGGCGATCTCGTCGGTGTCGCGCGCCCGGGTCGACGGTCTGGTCCGCGAGGGCGCCGGCGGGGCCAAGTCGCTGGCGGCCGTCGTCGCCGACCGTCCGCGCCACCTCAACCTGCTCATGCTGCTGCGGCTGGCGTGCGAGGCATCCGCGTCGGTGCTGGGGGCGTTCGTGGCCCTGCAGCTCATCGGGCCGGACTGGCTCGCGCTGCTGGTCGCCGCGCTGGTCGTGGTGCTCGTGTCGTACGTGCTCATCGGCGTGGGGCCGCGCACGCTGGGGCGCCAGCATCCCTACGGGCTGGCGCTCTCGGTGGCCGGCCCGGTGCGCGTGCTGGCGCGGCTGCTCGGCCCGCTGGCCTCGCTGCTCATCGTCGTCGGCAACGCGATCACGCCCGGGGTCGGGTTCCGCGAGGGCCCGTTCTCCTCGGAGGTCGAGCTGCGCGAGCTGGTCGACATGGCCGAGCGCGGCGGGCTCGTCGACGACGACGAGCGGGCGATGATCCAGTCGGTGTTCGACCTCGGCGACACCCGCGTCCTCGAGGTCATGGTGCCGCGCACCGAGATGGTGTGGATCGAGCGCGAGAAGACGGTGCGCCAGGCGCTGGCCCTCGCGCTGCGCAGCGGCTACTCGCGCATCCCGGTGATCGGCGAGAACGTCGACGACACCGTGGGCGTGGTCTACCTCAAGGACCTGGTGCGGCGCTCGGTCGACGAGGGGGACACGCAGCGCAGCGGAGCTGGACCATCGGGGTTGACGCCGCCGGACCGGTCGGGGGCGGTCGGCGAGCTGATGCGCCCGGCGCAGTTCGTGCCCGACTCCAAGCGCGCCGACGCCCTGCTGCGCGACATGCAGCGCGACCGCAACCACATGGCGCTGGTCGTCGACGAGTACGGCGGCACCGCGGGGCTGGTGACCATCGAGGACCTGCTCGAGGAGATCGTCGGCGAGATCACCGACGAGTACGACGCCGCCGAGCACCGCCCGCTCGAGCACCTCGACGCCGCGACGTGGCGGGTGGCCGCCCGCCTGCCGGTGGAGGACCTCGAGGAGGCCACCGGCGTCGAGTTCGACGTCGAGGACGTCGACACCGTCGGCGGGCTGCTGGCCCAGCGCCTCGGGCGCGTCCCGCTGCCCGGCGCCGAGGCCGAGATCTCCGGCTTGCGCCTGCGGGCCGAGGGCGGCGAGGACGGCCGCGGACGGATGCGGATCCGCAGCCTGCTGGTGTGGCGCCAGCCCGGCGAGGAGGCCGAGCCCGCCCCCGCCGAGGACGACCGGGCGACGACAGGCGACGATGCGCGGCGCACCGAGGGCGACCTGGCCCAGACCGGCGCCCGCGACGGAAAGGACGACCGTGGCTGACGCTGCCGCGCTCACGGAGCCCGTGGCCCCCGACGCCCTCGACGCCGAGGACGCCAAGATCGTGACGCTCGCCCGCTCGGCACGGGCCCGCACCGGAGCCGCCCACGGCGCCGCGGTGCGCGACAGCGACGGCCGTACGTACGCGGCGTGCACCGTGGGCCTGCCCTCGCTGTCGCTGACCGCGCTGCAGGCCGCGGTCGCGGCGGCCGTGGCGGCCGGTGCGCCCGGGCTCGAGGCCGCCGCCGTCGTCGGCGTGGACGACCTGGACGGCGGGTTCGACGACCCGGGCCTCGCGGCCGTCGCCGAGGTCACCGCGGGCGCGACGGTGCTCGTCGCCGGTCCCGACGCGGCGTCGGTGCACCGGGTGGCGTCGTGACGCTCCCGGCCGCGCCCAGCCCGCGCCACGACGTCGTGGTGGTGGGCGGGGGGATCGTCGGGTTCGCGGTGCTGCACGAGCTGCTCGCCGCGGGGCACACCTCGGTCGCCCTCGTCGAGCGCGAGCACACCGCGGGCACGCACCAGACCGGCCGCAACTCCAACGTCATCCACTCCGGGTTGTACTACGCGCCCGGCTCGCTGAAGGCCCGCCTGGCCGTCGAGGGCTGCGCGGAGACCAAGGCGTTCTGCGCCGAGCACGACCTGCCCTGGCAGGAGTGCGGCAAGGTCGTCGTGGCCACCGAGGCCGACGAGCTGCCGCGCATGGCCGAGCTGGTCCGCCGCGGGCGGGCCAACGGGGTCGAGGTGCACGAGCTCGACGAGGCCGGGGTCCGCGAGCGCGAGCCCGCCGTCGCCGCGATCGCCGGGCTCTGGGTGCCCTCGACGGGGATCTGCGACTACGGCGCGATCACCCGGCGCCTCGCCGACCTGGCCGCGCAGCGCGGCGCGGTCCTGCACACCGGCCGCGCGGTGCGCTCGGTGGCACGCCGGCGCGACGACGTCGTCGTGCACACCGACCGCGGCGACCTGCTCGCCGGCCAGGTCGTGGTGTGCGCGGGCCTGCGCTCCGACGAGATCGCCCGCGCGTCGGGCTTCGACCCCGGCGTGCGCATCGTGCCGTTCCGCGGCGAGTACTCCGACCTCGTCGGCCCGATCGGCGAGAGCGTGCGCGGGCTCGTCTACCCGGTGCCCGACCCGGCCTTCCCGTTCCTCGGCGTGCACGCCACCCGCGGCGTCGACGGCTCGGTGCACGTGGGCCCGAACGCCGTGCTCGCCCTGGCCCGCGAGGGCTACGACTGGCGGACGCTGCGCGTGCGCGAGCTCGCCGGCACGCTCACCGACCCCGGGTTCCTCACGCTCGCCGGCAAGCAGTGGCGCTACGGGCTGGGCGAGATGCACCGCTCGCTGTCGCGCCCCGCGATGGCCGCGGCGGTGGCCCGGATGCTGCCCGGCGTCACCGCCGACGACCTGCGCACGCCGCACGACGTCGCCCGCCGGGCCGGGGTCCGCGCCCAGGCGATCCGGCCCGACGGGTCGCTGGTCGACGACTTCCTGTTCGTGCAGGACGGCGCCCCGGCCGACGGGCCGAGCGTGCTGCACGTGCTCAACGCCCCGTCGCCGGCGGCGACCGCGGCGCTGCCGATCGGGCGCGAGATCGTGGCGCGGCTGGAGGGGAAGTCCGTTGCCTGACGAGGACGGTTTCCGCTCGGGGTTCGCGTGCTTCGTCGGCCGGCCCAACGTGGGCAAGTCGACGCTGACCAACGCGCTGGTCGGGCAGAAGGTCGCGATCACGTCGTCGCGGCCCCAGACCACCCGCCACGCGATCCGCGGCGTGGTGCACCGCGACGACGGCCAGCTCGTCCTCGTCGACACCCCCGGCCTGCACCGCCCGCGCACGCTGCTGGGGGAGCGGCTCAACGACGTCGTGCACACGACGTGGGCCGAGGTCGACGTCATCGGGTTCTGCGTGCCCGCCGACCAGCAGATCGGGCCCGGCGACCGGTTCATCGCCGCGGAGCTGGCGAAGGTGACCGCGACGACCCCGCTGATCGGGATCCTGACCAAGACCGACCTCGTGCGCCCTGAGGTGATCGCGGAGCGGCTGCTCGCGCTCGAACAGCTCGCCGAGTTCGCCGAGATCGTCCCGGTGTCCGCGTCGCAGGGGCACCAGGTCTCGCTGCTGGCGGACCTCCTGCTCGCGCGCATGCCCCCCGGCCCGCCGCTCTACCCCGACGGCGAGCTCTCCGACGAGCCCGAGACGACGCTGATCGCCGAGTTCGTGCGGGAGGCCGCGCTCGAGGGCGTGCGCGACGAGCTCCCGCACTCGCTGGCGGTGGTGGTCGAGGAGATGACGCCGGGCAAGGTGCTCACCGTCCGCGCGGAGATCTTCGTCGAGCGCGACAGCCAGAAGTCGATCGTGATCGGCAAGGGCGGCGCGCGCCTCAAGCAGGTCGGCACCGAGGCCCGCCGCCAGATCGAGGCCCTGCTCGGCGAGAAGGTCCACCTGGACCTGTTCGTCAAGGTCGCGAAGGACTGGCAGCGCGACCCCCGCCAGCTCCGGCGCCTCGGCTTCTAGAAGCCCCCACCTCACGCGAGGAGTGCGAACAGCCCCGCCAGTTGCCCGGTGTCGACGTACTCCTCGATCCGGGTGACGAGCCCGCCCTCGACGTGGATCGCCAGCGCCGCGGGCGCCCGCAGCGCCGACCCGTCCGGCAGGGTCCCGACGATCACGTACTGCGCGAAGCCGTCGCCGGTGCGCACGTCGGTCATCGTGAAGTCGGGGACCTTCTCGCGGATGGCGCGCAGGGTCGCGAAGGTGTCCGGGATCGTCGGCGCCTCGACCTCGTCGAAGGAGTGCCAGGTGACCGCGCCGGGCGCGAACAGGCCCTCGGGCTCCGCGGAGGACGTGTCGGCCAGGGCGTCGAGGACGCGCCGTTCGATTCCGCTCATGGCCTGATCGTCCTACGTTCGCAGCATGCAGCGATACCGGGACAAGGTCGCCCTGGTGACCGGCGGCGCGTCGGGCATCGGCGCCGCGATCGGGGCGAGGCTGGTGGCGGAGGGCGCGTCGGTGGTCCTCCTCGACATCGACGAGGTCGGCCTCGGCCGGCAGCAGGGCGCGGAGACGGTCGTCGCCGACGTCACCGACTCCACGCAGGTGGCGGGCGCGGTCGCCCACACCGTCGAGCGGTTCGGGCGCCTCGACGCCGCGTTCAACGTCGCCGGCTCGGCCCGGTTCGGCACGGTCGTCGACGGCGACGAGGAGGACTGGCGCTGGACGGTCGACCTCGTCCTGCGCGGGGTCTACCTCAGCACCCGGCACGAGGCGCGGGTGATGGCGCCGGGCAGCGCGATCGTCAACATCTCCTCGCTCAACGCCCACGTCCCGCTCTACGGCGCGTCGTCGTACGCCGCGGCGAAGGCGGGCGTCGAGATGTTCACGAAGAACGCCGCGCTGGAGCTCGGCGACCGCGGCATCCGGGTCAACGCGATCCTCCCCGGACTCATCCGCACGCCGCTGACGGCGGGCTTCATGGACGGCGGGCCGATCGAGAAGGACTTCCTGACGCGGATCGTCGCCGCCCGCGCGGGGGACCCCGACGAGATCGCCGGGCCGGCGCTGTTCCTCGCCGGCGAGGACGCGTCGTACGTCAACGGCACGAGCCTCGTCGTCGACGGCGGCTGGGAGATCACCAACTACCCCGATCTGCGGCCCGTGGTGAACGCACCCGCGCCCTAGGGGTGCGACCATGAGGCCGTGGGCTTCTATCGCGACACCGGGGTGGTGCTGCGGCTGCAGAAGCTCGGCGAGGCCGACCGGATCGTCACGTTCCTGACCCACCGCCACGGCAAGGTCCGCGCGGTCGCCAAGGGCGTGCGGCGCACGAGCTCGCGGTTCGGCGCGCGGCTGGAGCCGTTCGGCCACGTGGACCTGCAGCTGCACACCGGGCGCAGCCTCGACATCGTCACCCAGGTCCAGACCGTCGACGCCTTCGGCGGCGGGCTGACCGGCGACTACCCGCGGTACACCGCGGGCTGCGCGCTGCTCGAGACCGCCGACCGGCTGACCTCGGAGGAGGGCGAGCCGGCGCGCGAGCTGTTCCTGCTGCTCGTCGGTGCCCTGCGCGGGCTCGCCGGCGGCACCCGCGACCCCTACCTCGTGCTCGACGCCTTCCTGCTGCGCGCCATGGTGATCGCGGGCTGGGCGCCGGCGATCACCGAGTGTGCGCGCTGCGGCGTCGAGGGCGCGCCGTACCACCGCCGCTTCTCGGTGCCGGCCGGCGGCGCGGTGTGCGACCACTGCCGCCCGTCGGGGGCGATCGTCCCGTCCGAGGAGACCTGGCGCCTGCTCGAGGCCCTGCGGGGCGGCGACTGGGGCACCGCCGAGGGCACCGACACCGCCGCCCGCCGCGACACCGCCGGCCTCGTCGCCGCCCACCTGCAGTGGCACCTCGAGCGGACCCTGCGCTCGCTGCCGCTGGTCGACCGCCGCGGCGGCGTCCCGCGCGTCGACCTCGCCGCGCCGGGTGACGTGGAGATCGCCGACGAGTCGAGCGAAGGGCACCTTCGCCCCGACGAGCCGACCGAGGGTGCCCTTCGCTCGGATCCGGGAGTGACGCTGTGAGCCCCCGCCTGCGCCCCGACCGCGGCCGCACGTCCGGCCGCCGGCTGCGGGGCCGCGACGACCCGACGGTGATGCCGCCGACGCCGCATCCCAGCGGCGCCACCCCGCCCGACATCCCCCGCGAGCTGGTGCCCAATCACGTCGCGCTGGTCATGGACGGCAACGGGCGCTGGGCCAACCAGCGGGGCCTGCCGCGCATCGAGGGCCACCGCCAGGGCGAGGGACAGCTGCTCGACGTCGTCCGCGGCTGCATCGACATCGGCGTCAAGTGGATCTCGGCCTACGCGTTTTCCACGGAGAACTGGCGGCGCAGTCCCGACGAGGTGCGCTTCCTGCTCGGGTTCAACCGCGACGTGATCCGGCGGCGCCGCGACGAGATGCACGCCATGGGCGTGCGGGTGCGCTGGTCGGGGCAGCGGCCGCGGCTGTGGCGCAGCGTGATCAAGGAGCTCGAGGCCGCCGAGGAGCTCACCCGCGACAACGACGTCGTCACCCTCACCATGTGCGTGAACTACGGCGGACGCGCCGAGATCGTCGGCGCCGCGAAGGAGCTCGCGCGCCGTGCGGCCCGCGGCGAGATCGACCCCGAGCGCATCGACGAGAAGGCGCTCGCGCGTCACCTCGACGAGCCCGACATGCCCGACGTCGACCTGTTCCTGCGCAGCTCGGGGGAGCAGCGGACGTCGAACTTCCTGCTCTGGCAGTCGGCGTACGCCGAGATGGTCTTCCTCGACACGCTCTTCCCCGACTTCGACCGCCGCCACCTCTGGGAGGCGTGCGAGATCTACGCCCGGCGCGACCGTCGCTACGGCGGCGCGATGGACCGCTCGGAAGGGACCGGTACCTCGTGAGCCGTGAGGCCGCCACCACCGCCGGACTGCTGATCACCGCGCGGGAGGCGATGGAGCAGTTCGTCGACGTGCACGTGGACGACGACGGCGCGCTGTCCTTCCGCCATGCCGGCGTGCCGTGCGCGATCCAGGGCGTCGAGCTGGTCGAGGGGCTCGCCGTCCTGAGCCTGACCTGCGTCGTCGCGTGGGACCTCGCGGACCCCGAGACGCCGCGGCGGGTCGCCGAGCGGGCCGGTCAGGGGCTGTTCGGGACGCTCGGTGCGGTCGCCACCGAGCAGGGGTGGGACGTGACCCTGCGCTACGCGTTCCCCGCCGAGGGCCTCGCGGTCGGGCCGCTGGGCACGCTGCTCATGCTCGTCGTGTCGACGGCGGCGCAGGTCCGGGAGGACCTCGTCCCGGAGGCCTGAGCGCCCGCTCCGCCGTCCGCCGTCCCCATCGGCCGTTCGCCTCCACAGCATCTCCGACGGCTCCTCGGCACCGATCGGGACGGCTGGAAGCATCACGCCCCGTGAGCTCCCCGCGACCGACCACGACCACGCGCGGCTCGGCGTCGCTCGTCGTGCTGTGCGGGGTGCTCCTCGTGGCCACGGCGCTGCAGGGCCCGCTGGTGCGCCTGCTCGACGTCGGCCTCGTGCGCACGGCGGCCACCGTGTTCGTCGCCGTCTGCGTGCAGGCGCTGCCCTTCCTGGTGCTGGGCACGCTGCTCTCCGGGGCGCTCGCGGCGTGGGTCTCGCCGGCCGTGCTGCGCCGCGTGCTGCCCGCGCGCCCGGCGCTCGCCGTGCCCGTCGCCGGCGCCGCCGGGCTGGTGCTGCCGGGGTGCGAGTGCGCCTCGGTGCCGGTGGCCCGCCGCCTCGTCGCGCAGGGCGTGCCCGAGGCCGCGGCGCTCGCCTTCCTGCTGGCCGCGCCGGCGATCAACCCCGTGGTGCTGGTGTCGACGGCGGTCGCGTTCCCCGATCACCCCGAGATGGTCGGTGCCCGCCTCCTCGGATCGGCGGCCACGGCGGTCGGCGTCGGCTGGCTGTGGACGCGGTACGGGCGCGCGGAGTGGATCGCCGCGCGGGTGCGCCGGCCGCCGCCGGACGACGGCACGCCGCGGTGGGCGGTGTTCACCGAGACCGTGCGCCACGACGTGGTCGACGCCGGCGGGTTCCTCGTCGTCGGGGGCCTCGCCGCCGCGGTGATGACGGTGGTCGTGCCCTCCTCGTGGCTCGACGGGCTGGCCGGGCACCTGATGCTCGCCTGCGCGGTGATGGCGCTGCTCGCCGTGCTGCTGGCGCTGTGCAGCGAGGCCGACGCCTTCGTGGCGGCGTCGCTCTCGACGCTGCCGCTGCTGCCCCGCCTGGTGTTCCTCGTCGTCGGGCCCGCCGTCGACGTCAAGCTCGTCGCGCTGCAGGCGGGCACGTTCGGGCGGGCCTTCGCGGCGCGGTTCGCCCCGCTGACGTTCGCGGTCGCGGTGACGTGCGCGGTGGGTGCGGGGCTGCTCGTGCTCGGGGGCGCGCGATGAGCCGCGACACCCAGCACGTGCTGCTGGTGCTGGTCGGCGGGGTGCTCGTCAAGATCGTCCTCGACGGGTCCTACCTGCGCTACGTGCGTCCCTGGTCGGCGGTCCCGGTGCTCGCCGCCGGCGTCGTGCTCGTCGCCGTCGCCGTGGTGGCGATCGTGCGCGACCTGCGGGGACGGGCGACCGCCGACGGCCACGGGCACGACCACGGGCACGACGGCCACGCCGGGCCGGCGGCGTGGATGCTCGTGCTGCCGGTGCTCGCCCTGCTGCTCGTCGTGCCGCCGGCGCTGGGCTCGGCGGCCGTCGGCGGGGTCGGTTCCCGCGCGGCTCCGGTCGCGGAGGTCACCGGCGACCCGCTGCCGGCGGGCGACGCGCCGACCCTCGGGCTGCTCGACGTCGTGTCGCGCGCCGCGGCGGACCCCGACGGCCCGCTGACCAGCCGCGACGTCACGGTCACGGGCTTCCTCGTGCCCGCCCGGGACGCGCCACCGGGGGCCGCCCCGGTCGACCTCGCGCGGCTCGTGATCACCTGTTGCGCGGCCGACGCGTCGACCGTGCGGGTCCACCTCGCGGACCCGCTGGGGCACCTGCGCGACGTGGGCCCGGCCGTCGACGGGGGCGATCGCTGGGTGACGGTGCGCGGGCGGGTCGTCGCCGGGACGGGGACGGCGGCCGACGCCCACGTGCCGACACTGACGGTGACATCGTCGTCGCTGGTTGCCACACCCGAACCGGTGTACGAATACTGACCCGACACGCGGCGCACCGACAGCAAAGGGCCGAAAGCGGGAGGAACACGCCGCAACCAGACGTACACTCGGCCACCGCTGACGATCCGGAGAGGAGGGGCGTCTCTCGAGGCCTTTGGGAGGCGCGACTCGCCATGACACAAGATCTCTCATCACCGCCGGGACAGCCGGCCGGATCGTCCGGTGGTGAGCCGGACGTCCCCGCCACGAGCGCCGCGGACCGCAAGCACGGCACCGACTGGGTCGTCTTCGGTGTCGGGGCCGCGCTGGCCGTGATCTTCGTGGCCTGGGGCGTCATCGGCACCGAGAGCCTCAGCAACGTCTCGAGCGCCATGCTCAGCGGCGTCATCCGCGGCGGTGGCTGGGGTTTCATCCTCGCCGCCACCGGCTTCGTGGTCTTCGCGCTGTGGCTGGCGTTCAGCCGCTTCGGCCGCATCCGGCTGGGGCGTGACGACGAGCAGCCCGAGTTCAGGACGGTCTCCTGGATCGCGATGATGTTCAGCGCCGGCATGGGCATCGGGCTGATGTTCTACGGCGTCGCCGAGCCGCTGTCGTTCTTCACCGAGCCGCCGCCCGGCTCGGTCATGCCCGGCGACCAGGTGGGCGCGCTGAACACGGCGATGGCCACGTCGCTGTTCCACTGGACCCTGCACCCGTGGGCGATCTACGCCGTGGTCGGCCTGGCCATCGCGTACTCGACGTTCCGCAAGGGCCGCCGCCAGCTGATCAGCTCGGCGTTCATCCCGCTCATCGGCGAGAAGGCGGCCAACGGCGCCGTCGGCCGGGTCATCGACATCATCGCCATCTTCGCCACCATCTTCGGCTCCGCGGCCTCGCTGGGACTCGGCGCGCTGCAGATCGGCGGCGGCCTCGACGCCACGGGCTTCCTGCCCGGGGCGGGCAACGAGGTCCTCGTGCCGCTGATCATCGTGCTCACCGCGGCGTTCGTGCTCTCGGCCGTGTCCGGCGTCGCCAAGGGCATCCAGTGGCTGTCGAACATCAACATGGTGCTCGCCGGCATCCTGGCGCTGTTCGTGTTCGTCGTCGGCCCGACGGTGATCATCCTCGATCTGCTGCCCACCGCGGTCGGCGCGTACATCGGTGACTGGGCCGAGATGGTCGGGCGCACCGAGGCCACCGGCGGCGAGGCCATGCTCGAGTGGCTGAGCTCGTGGACGGTCTTCTACTGGGCGTGGTGGATCTCCTGGACGCCCTTCGTCGGCATGTTCCTGGCGAAGATCAGCCGGGGCCGCACGATCCGCCAGTTCGTCGGCGGCGTGATCCTCGTGCCGAGCCTCGTCAGCCTCGTCTGGTTCTCGATCTTCGGCGGCACCGCGATCAGCCAGCAGCAGGCGGGTCTGAACCCGGCGGCGGCCGACACCGAGACCCAGCTGTTCGCCGTGCTCCAGGCCTACCCCTGGGCCACGTTCACGGGCCTTCTGGTGATGGTGCTCGTGGCGATCTTCTTCGTCTCCGGTGCCGACGCCGCGTCGATCGTCACCGGCACGCTGTCGCAGCGCGGCACCGACGAGCCGTCCCGCTGGGTCGTGATCTTCTGGGGCTCCGTGATGGGCGCCGTCGCGATCATCATGCTGCTGGTCGGCGGCGAGGACGCCCTGTCCGGCCTGCAGAGCCTCACCATCCTGGTCGCGGCCCCGTTCGTCGTGATCATGGTGTTCCTCTGCGTCGCGTTCATGCGCGACCTCAACCACGACCCCGTGATCCTGCGCGAGCGCAAGGGCCTCGAGGTCATGGAGCAGGCCATCGACCACGGCACCGACAAGCACGGCGAGGACTTCTACCTGAACGTGCAGGCCTTCCCCACCACGAAGGCACGCCAGCGGGCTGCCGGGGAGTCGGGCGGCCCGACGTACGCCGAGGTCTACGGCGTGCAGGACCCGTTCTCGACGGGGGAGACCCCGGTCGTGCCCGCGGACCCGGAGGAGGCCCGCGCCAAGGCCCGGGCGCGCTCCGTGCCCAAGGACGACGACCCGGCCGGCACCGAGATCGTCGACACCGGTCCCGGCGCGCGGGCGGAGGCGGCCGGACGTCCGTCGGCCGACCGCGAGTAGCTCAGCGCTGATCCCGCGAGCCGGGTCCCCCACCGGGGGCCCGGCTCCCGGCGTGTCCGGGCGCGCCGCCGTCAGCCCGCGCGGCAGGCGGCGCAGATGCCGAGGATCTCCACCGTGTGCGAGATCTCGGCGAAGCCGTGCTGGGCGGCGACGCGGTCGGCCCAGTGCTCGACGGCGGGGCCCTCGACCTCGACGGTCTTGCCGCAGACGCGGCAGACCAGGTGGTGGTGATGGTGCTCCGAGCACCGGCGGTACGACGCCTCGCCGGTGCCCGTGCGCAGGACGTCGATCTCGTCGGCGTCGGCGAGGGCCTGCAGCGTCCGGTAGACGGTGGTCAGCCCGATGCCCTCGCCGCGGCGGCGCAGCTCTTCGTGGATCTCCTGCGCGGAGCGGAAGTCGCGCAGCTCGTCGAGGAGCCCGGCGATCGCGGCGCGCTGCTTGGTCGCGCGCAGCCCGGGCACCGAGGGTGTGCGCGAGCCGGAAGCCGTCACGACTCCTCCTCCACGTGCGCGACCGCGTCGACGACGATGTGTGCGAGGTGATCGTCCACCAGGCGGTAGACGACCTCGCGACCCCGTCGGTCGCCGCGCACCACGCCGGCGGCCTTGAGCACGCGCAGGTGCTGGCTGATCAGCGGCTGGGTCACCGCGAGGGCGTCGACCAGCTCGTGGACGCAGCGCGGCGAGTTGCGCAGCTGCAGCACGATGGCGATCCGCACCGGCGCGGCCAGTGCGCGCAGCAGGTCGCCCGCCGCGACGAGCGCCGCCGAGCCGGGGGTCTCCGGGCCGGGCGCCGGCAGGTCGGCCGCGGTCTCGTCGTGGACGTGCGCGGGCGGCGACACCGCGCTGCGGCCGACCTGGGGCGCGCTCACCGCAGCACCAGCCCGACCGCGATCGCGACGAGCACCACGAGGACGAGCACGCGCACCGTCCTCTCCCCGGCCCCGAGGCGCGGCCACGTCGCGGCCAGCAGCCCGGCGACCCCGAGCGCCAGCGCGCCGAGCAGGACGGCGCCGACGACGCCCCCGACGATCACGCCCACCGCGAAGACGACGACCACCACGGCGAACACGG
The DNA here is from genome assembly GCF_042657905.1 of Actinomycetospora rhizophila. Classification (NCBI taxonomy): domain Bacteria; kingdom Bacillati; phylum Actinomycetota; class Actinomycetes; order Pseudonocardiales; family Pseudonocardiaceae; genus Actinomycetospora; species Actinomycetospora rhizophila. The sequence goes on from NZ_JBHSKG010000011.1 coordinate 178,039, forward strand.
CCACCGCGGGCACCCGCGACAGGGGCCCGTCGCCGGGCACCGCCCGGCCGCGCCGTCCCGTGAAGGGCGAGCGCGCCCCTCCCGGTCCCCGACCGCTCACGGCTGCCTCCCGGCTGTCGGCCTCCCGCTGCCCCGGGCCTGCAGCCCGGTGCGCCATCTCCCGATAATGGTATCCGTTGTCGACGCACGGGGGAGGACGCCCGGGATGCTGCTGGTCTGCCGTTTCGCACCGGCCGCCGCGGAGACGTCCGCGTTCCTCGCGCGGGCCCGCCGGGCGGTCGCGCTGCTCGCCGCGCAACCGGGCTGCGAGGGCGTCGACCTCGGGCGGGCGATCGAGGAGCCGGGGAGCTGGGTACTGGTCGCCCGCTTCGACTCCGTGACCGCCTACCGCCGCGCGCTGCAGCCCTTCGACGTGCGCGAGCACGTGGTCCCGCTGCTCTCCGAGGCCCGCACCGACGAGCCCGCCGCGCACGAGCGCGCCCTCGTCGCGGGCCCCGAGGGCGTCACCGAGCACCCGAGCCTGCTCACCGACCGCTGAGGCCCCGACGGGTCGGGCGCCGGTGGACGGCCGCCGGCGGCCCGCTCGCTACGCTGGGTGCACCAGCGCGACCGTGCGATCCCCCTGCGATTCCCGGAGTACCACCGTGCCCACCCCCACCGGCAGCGCCCGTATCGAGACCGTGGTCAACCTCTGCAAGCGCCGCGGCTTCGTCTTCCCGTCCGGTGAGATCTACGGCGGTACCCGCTCGGCGTGGGACTACGGCCCGCTCGGTGTCGAGCTCAAGGACAACATCAAGCGCCAGTGGTGGAAGTCGATGGTCACGGGCCGCGAGGACGTCGTCGGCCTCGACTCGAGCGTCATCCTGCCGCGGCAGGTGTGGGTCGCCTCGGGCCATGTCGACGTGTTCACCGACCCGCTGGTGGAGTGCACCAACTGCCACCGGCGCTTCCGCGCCGACCAGCTCGCCGAGGACTTCGCCGAGCGCACCGGCGGCCCGTCGCTGGAGTCGGTCGACGCCGAGGGCAAGGTCGGCTACGACCTCTCGACGGTGCCGTGCCCGAACTGCGGCGTGCGCGGCGAGTACACCGCGCCGCGCGAGTTCAACATGATGCTCAAGACCTACCTCGGCCCGGTGGAGTCCGAGGAGGGCCTGCACTACCTGCGGCCCGAGACCGCCCAGGGCATCTTCGTCAACTTCGCCAACGTCATGTCCGCCGCGCGCAAGAAGCCGCCGTTCGGCATCGGCCAGATCGGCAAGAGCTTCCGCAACGAGATCACGCCGGGCAACTTCATCTTCCGCACGCGCGAGTTCGAGCAGATGGAGATGGAGTTCTTCGTCGAGCCGGGCTCCGACGAGCAGTGGCACCAGTACTGGATCGACGAGCGCACCCGCTGGTACACCGACCTGGGCATCGCCGCGGACAACCTGCGGCACTACGAGCACCCGAAGGAGAAGCTCTCCCACTACTCCAAGCGCACGGTGGACGTGGAGTACCGCTTCCAGTTCAACGCCGGCCAGGAGTGGGGCGAGCTCGAGGGCATCGCGAACCGCACCGACTTCGACCTCACGACGCACACCAACCACAGCGGCGTCGATCTGAGCTACTACGACCAGGCCACCGACTCCCGCTACCGCCCCTACGTTATCGAGCCCGCCGCGGGCGTCGGCCGCCCCATGATGGCGTTCCTGCTCGAGGCCTACACCGAGGACGAGGCCCCGAACGCCAAGGGCGGCGTCGACAAGCGCACGGTGCTGCGTCTCGACCCGCGCCTCGCGCCGGTGAAGGCGGCGGTGCTGCCGCTCTCGCGCAACGCCGACCTCTCGCCGGTCGCCCGCGACGTCGCGGCCACCCTGCGCAAGCACTGGAACGTCGAGTTCGACGACGCCGGCGCCATCGGCCGCCGCTACCGCCGCCAGGACGAGATCGGCACCCCGTTCTGCGTCACGGTCGACTTCGACTCGCTCAACGACCAGGCGGCCACCGTCCGGCACCGCGACGCGATGACCCAGGAGCGCGTGGCCCTCGACCAGCTCGAGTCCTACCTCGCCGCCCGCCTGGTCGGCTGCTGAGGCCCGGGGTCTCGCGCAGCGAACGGGTATCTCGCTGCTTCTAGGCGTTCGAACTCCCCGTTCGCGACCGCGAAGCGGGCCTCCTCCGTTCGCGAGCGGGGACTTCGCGCGCGTAGAAGCAGCGAACAGCGCGTTCGCTGCGGAACCCCGGGCCCGGCGACCCGGGGTGGTCGGGGGCCTCGCCTACCCTGGACGGCGTGAGCGACCTGGCGGCGGTGGCGGCGGTCCTGGCGCGCGGTGACGAGGCGCGGGCGGTGGTCCGCGTGCTCGATCGGCACGGGTTCGGCACGGTCGAACCCGGCCAGTTGCTGGTCGCGAGCGCCGACGGGACGCTCGGTGGCGACCTGCTGCGCGGCGCGCTCGACGAGCGCGCGTCGGCCCTCGCCCAGGACGCCCGGACGCGCCCGGAGACGATCGAGGCCCACGTCGCCGAGGACGCCGCCGTCGCCGCGGGGCTCGCGTGCGCCGGCGGGGCGACGCTCCTGGGCCACCCCCTCGACGCGGCGCCGGCCCGGGCGCTGGCGCAGGCGTTCGCGGCGGGGGTGCCGGCGGCGCTCGTCACGCGTGCCGACGGGTCCGCGTCGCTGGCGATCACCGGGGACGAGCTCGACACCGTCGAGGGCTCCCTGGGCTTCGCGGCGGTCGACGCGGCCGCCGCCTCGCACGTCCGCGGCCTGCTGCGGCGGGGCGCCACCGCCACGGAGCGCGTGACGCTCGAGGCGGGCGCCGACGTCCTGGTCGACCTGTGGGTGCCCGTGCCGACGATCACCGTGGTCGGCGGCGGGGCGATCGCCGAAGCGCTGGCCGCGCAGGCCGGTGTGCTCGGGTGGGGGTCGCGGCGCGCCGACACCGTCGCCGAGGCCGACGCCGCGGTCGCCGGGTTCACCGACGCCGACGTCCTCGTGCTGCTCGACCACGACCCGGCGTTCGACGCCGTCCTGCGCACGGGCATCGAGGGCCGCGGGTTCCTCGGCGCGCTGGGCTCCCGGCGCACCCAGGCGGCGCGCCGCGAGCGCCTGCTCGCCGCCGGGGTCACCGAGGAGCAGCTGGCGCGCGTCCACGGCCCGGTCGGCCTCGACCTCGGCGCCCGCACGCCCGCGGAGACCGCCGTCTCGATCGTCGGCGAGGTCCTCGCCGTGCGCAGCGGGCGCGACCCGTCGGCGCTCGGCCGCGCCGCGGGGCCGATCGGGGCATGAGCGCTCCCACGTCCCCGAGCACCGCCCGCGCGGCGGCCGCCTGGGCGCCGCGGGTGGTGGTGGGCGCGGTCGTCGTCGCGCTCCTGCTGGTCGGCGGCACCGCGTTCCGGGTGTGGCAGCTGGGCCGGGTCGACGAGCGTCAGCCCGTTGACATGATCGTCGTGCTCGGCGCCGCGCAGTACGACGGCGAGCCGTCCCCGGTGTTCCGCGCGCGCCTGCAGCACGCCCTCGAGCTGTACGAGGAGGGCGTGGCCCCGCGCATCATCACCGTGGGCGGCGCCGCGGCCGGCGACGCGTTCACCGAGGCCCAGGCCGGCGAGCAGTGGCTGGTCGAGAACGGCGTGCCGGGCCAGGCCCTGCTGCCGGTGGACGAGGGCCGCGACACCTACGAGAGCTTCGAGGCCGTCGCCGCCGTCGCCGAGCAGCGCGGGTGGTCCTCGGCGGTGCTGGTCAGCGACCCGTGGCACTCGCTGCGCTCCCGCACGATGGCCGACGACGTGGGCCTCGACGCCACGACGTCGCCGACCAAGCGCGGCCCCGTGGTGCAGACCCGCGAGACCCAGCTGCGCTACATCGTCCGCGAGACCGGCGCGCTGATCTACTACCACCTCACGCACGGGTCGTCGGACTTCTCCGACCCCGGGCTCGGCTGACCGTGGACGCGCGGGCGGCGCGGCTGTTCGCCGAGGCCCCGAAGCCGGGCCGTGACCTGCGCTCGCCGTTCGCGCGCGACCGCGGCCGGGTGCTGCACTCCGCGGCCCTGCGCCGTCTCGCCGGCAAGACCCAGGTCGTCGGCCCGGACGAGGACGCCGAGGTCACCGGCGTGCCCCGCACCCGCCTGACCCACTCGCTCGAGGTCGCCCAGATCGGCCGCGGGATGGCCGAGGACCTGGGGGCCGACCCCGACGTCGTCGACACCGCCGGGCTCGCCCACGACATCGGCCACCCGCCGTTCGGCCACAACGGCGAGCGGGCGCTGCACGCGCTCGCGGGCGACTGCGGCGGGTTCGAGGGCAACGCCCAGACGCTGCGGATCCTCACCCGGCTCGAGCCCAAGGTGCTGGACGACGACGACTGCCGCGGGCTCAACCTCACGCGCGGGGTGCTCGACGCCTGCCTGAAGTACCCGTGGCCGCGGCGCGAGGGCCGGCGCAAATTCGGGGTCTACGCCGACGACCTGCCGGTGTTCCGCTGGGTGCGCGAGGGCGCGCCACCGGACCGGCGCTGCGTCGAGGCGCAGATCATGGACTGGGCCGACGACGTCGCCTACTCGGTGCACGACCTCGAGGACGGCATCCTCGCCGGGCGCATCGTGCTGGCCTGGCTGGCGCGCCCCGCCGAGCGCGCCGCGCTCGCGACCCTGGCCGCCGACGCCTTCTCCGACGCCCCGCGCGCGGAGCTCGAGGACGCCGCCGGGGTGCTCGCCGAGCTGCCGGCGGTGCGCGCCGCCGCGGCCCACGGGCGCCCACGACGGCTCGCTCGCCGCCACCGCCGCGCTCAAGCAGCTGACCAGCGAGCTCGTCGGGCGCTTCGTGACCACCACCGTCGACGCCACCCGCGACGCCCTCGGCGACGTGGTCCCCGTCGGGCACGACGCCGACCTCGTCGTCCCGGCGGGCGTCGGGGCCGAGGTGGCGGTGCTCAAGGCCGCGGCGCTGCGCTGGGTCATGAGCGACCCGGCGCGCCTCGCGGTGCAGTCCCGGCAGCGCGACCTCGTCACCGAGCTCGTCGAGCGCCTGGTCGCGGGCGCCCCCGGAGCCCTCGACCCGGCCTTCGTGCCCGCGTGGGAGGCTGCTGCCGACGACGCCGCGCGGCTGCGGGTGGTCGTGGACCAGGTCGCGGTGCTCACCGACGCCGGCGCCGAACGGTGGTGCGCGCGGCTGCGGGCGACGCACCAGGTCGCCGGCTGACCCGGAGGAGAGCCAGGAGTGCAGCTGATCACCGTCCTCGGGCACACGCCGGAGATCGCCGACGGCGCGTGGATCGCGCCCGGCGCGGTCGTCGCGGGCCGCGTGACGATCGGGACCGACACCGGTGTCTGGTACACGGCGGTCGTCCGCGCCGACATGGAGTCGGTGACCGTGGGGGAGGGCACGAGCGTCCAGGACGGCACCGTCGTCCACGCCGACCCCGGCTTCCCCGCCTCGATCGGCAGCAACGTCACCGTGGGCCACCGGGCGGTCGTGCACGGCTGCACCGTCGAGGACGACTGCCTCATCGGGATGGGCGCGGTGGTCATGAACGGCGCGACGGTCGGCCGCGGCTCGGTCGTCGCCGCGGGCGCGGTGATCTCGCAGGGCGTGACGGTGCCGCCGGGCTCGCTCGTCGCCGGTGTCCCGGGCAAGGTCCGGCGGGAGGTCACCGACGACGAGCGCGCCATGATCGCCGCCAGCGCCGCCACCTACCGCTACCTGCTCGGGGTCCACCGGGACGCGACGGCCTGACTCTCAGGCCACGCGCGCCGGGGTGCCGCACCAGCGCGCCACCCCGGTGCGCAGGCGCGACGCGATGTCGGACTCGTCGTCGCCGGCCCAGGCGACGTAGCCGTCGGGACGCACGAGCATCGCGTCGGGGCGCTCCGGCGCCGGCCGCGCCCGCACCGTCGTGACCGGCAGGGACGGGGCGATCTCCTCGGCGAGCGCGCCGGCGGCCGTGGCGTCGACGAGGACGAAGCGCCCGTCGCGCAGCACCTCGTAGAGCCGCTGCGCTCCGCAGGCGACGTCCGGGGCGCGCCGCCCGGTCCAGGGGTGGGTGCCGTGGCCGCCCGGGTAGGCGATCCCGATCCCGGACAGGCGGCCCACCATCAGCCTCCGCGCCGGACCCAGGCGCACGATCAGCCGCACGGCCCGGCGCTGGAAGAACCGGCGGACCGGCGAGTAGCCGAGCACGAGGTTGTTGAAGGTGTCGGTCAGCGCGAGCACCTGGGCCCCGACCCGGTGGCGCTCGGTGGCGTAGGTGTCGACCAGCCACGGCGGCGCCGTCCCGCGCACGGCGGCCCCCAGCTTCCAGCCCAGGTTCATGGCGTCGCCGATGCCGGTGTTCATGCCCTGCCCGCCGAGCGGGGAGTGCACGTGGGCGGCGTCGCCGGCGAGCAGCACCCGCCCGACCCGGTAGCGCGCGGCCTGGCGGCGCTCGGAGAGGAACCGTGTGCTCCAGCGCTGCTCGGCCATCCCGAAGTCGGTCCCGGCGATCCGCCCGAAGGCGTCGCGCATCTCCTCGATCGGCAGGGGCACGTCGAGGGGCACCTGCTCGCGCTCGCGGTCCCAGGCGATCGCCCGGAACCAGCCGTCGCCGAACGGCACGACGATCACCGCGCCCGACGGGCCGGTCTCGGCGAACATCGCCTCCTGCGGCGGGGTGGTGAGCCGGACGTCGGCGAGCAGGATGTGCGTCGCGTACTCGGCGCCGGTGAAGGGCACGCCGAGCAGCCGGCGCACGGCGCTGTGCGCGCCGTCGCACCCGACGACCCAGCGCGCGGACTCCTCGCCGCCGTCCGCGAGGTCGACGACCACCCGGTCGGCGTCCTGCCGCAGGCCCGTCACCTCGGCGCCGCGGACGATCGGCACGCCGAGCTCGCCCGCGCGGGCCTCCAGGATGCGCTCGGTGCCGCTCTGCGGGGCGATGAGGATCATCGGGAAGCGCGAGTCGAGCTCGCCGAGGTCGACGGTGGCCCCGGGGGCCGGCGCGATCTCGCGGACCGGGACGCCGCGGGGGAGCAGCTGGTCGGCCAGCCCGCGCGCGTCGAGCAGCTCGAGGGTCCGGGCGTGCACGGCGAACGCCCGGGTGAGGTTGGACGTCTCCGCGCGGCGCTCCAGCACCCGGCACCGCACCCCGGCGAGGGCGAGCTCGGCGGCGAGCATGAGGCCGGTCGGGCCGGCGCCGATCACGAGGACATCCGTCTCCATGGGGGGTCTCCGTCGGGTCAGGGGTCGAGGTACAGCCACGTCGCGGCGACGAAGAGGACCAGCGCCCCCCAGGTGGCCGCGGCGCGGATCCAGTTGAGGCGCAGCCAGCGCGCCCGGACCTGCCGCCAGTCGTTGGGCGGTGCGTCGGGGGCCCAGGCGAGGATCACCGCGTAGTTCGGCTCGGCGCCGAAGCGCGAGGTGAGCAGCGGGCCGGCGACGATGACGGCGAGCCCGAGGGTGGTCAGCAGGAACGGGGTCCCGTCCGGTTCGCCCCACAGGCCCACGAGGGCGACCACCGGGGCGACGACCATGGCGATGACGAGGCCGTAGTTGGTCGGCGAGCGCTGGGCGATCGGCAGGAAGCGCTGCATCCCGCGGGCGTAACCGGACGCGTCCAGCCCGGTGTACAGCGGGTGCAGGACGGTGGTCAGCATCAGCAGCAGGCCCGACCAGAGGGCCGTGGCGACGACGGCGGCCAGCAGGCCGATCGCGGCGAGCACGTCAGCGCTCCAGGACGCGCCGCGGCACGGCGAGGGCGAGCAGCGGGACGAGGATCGACACCCCCACCAGCAGCATCGAGAACGCCGGCACCGCGGCGACGGGGATCTCGACGAGCTTGAACGCGTCGATCGCGGTGTGCAGCAGCGCCGGGCCCCAGAGCGTGCCGCGCCCGGTCTCGAAGAGGTACGCGAAGGGCACGGAGGTCGTGGCCGCGACCGCCATCGCCCCGAGCCCCACCGCCACCCCGGACGTCACGAGGATCGGCACGTGCGTGACCGCGACCAGCGGCATCGTCCACGCCGCCGCGCGGGGGAACGAGCGGCCCGCGCGCAGCCGCCGGAACGCGTAGCCCCGCCAGACCAGCTCCTCCGCGAGCCCGTGCAGCGCAAACACCCCGACGAGCAGCAGGGGCCAGCCCGGCCGCAGGGTGATCGGCCCGAGCCCGAGCGCCTCGGCGGCGGGGAGGACGAGCAGGACCAGGCCGGACACGACCGCGGCGAGCACCAGGCTGCGGGCCGCCGGCCGGCCGAACCCGAGGCTGCGCCGGGCGCGCCGGGGCGGCACCCCGTGCAGCACCCGCTCGACGACGAGCCCGACGACGAGCACCGCCGCGAGGACGGCGAGGCCCCAGCGCGCTATCGGGTCGAGGGCCGCGAGGCCCTGGAGCACCGCCCAGAGCACCGCGAAGCCGGCGAGGAACCGCAGCCACGCCGCGGCGCCGCGCACCGGCGCGCCGGGGACCGGCGGGGCGCCCGTCGTGACCATGGCGCACCTCGGGGCCGGCGGAATCGGACCCCGGCGACCTTGGCGTCCGAACCGGACGCCCGCATCACCCCTGCGGGATGACCGTCCTACCCGTCGGCGGCCCGGTCGTCGTCGTCCGCGGGCCCCATCGCGTCGAGGATCAGCTGCTCGCCGTGTGCGGCGTGGCGGCGGGCGAGCTCCTCGGCGTGGGCGGCGTCGCCGCGGGTGATCGCGTCGAGGATCGCGGCGTGGTCCTCCCACACCCAGGCCGGCGACCCACCCTGGAGCAGGACCTCGCCCATGACGCGCTGGACGTTGCGCCACATCACCGCGGTGCTCTCGACGAGCAGGGGGTTGCCCGAGGCCTCGACGACGCCGCGGTGGAACTCCAGGTCCGCCGAGATCATCCGCGCGAACGCGCGCTCGGCGAACGCCTGCTCGCCCATCCGCACGATGCTGGAGATGTCCTCCAGCCACGCCTCGGTGCGCCGCTCGGCGGCCAGCCGGGCGGCGTAGCCGTCGAGGAGCTCGCGCAGGTCGTAGAGGTGGCTGACGAACTCGCGGTCGAGCGGCGCGACCTCGAGGCCCCGGCGGCCGAACTCGCGCACGAGCCCCTGGTTGCGCAGCAGCAGCAGCGCCTGCTGCACGGGCTGGCGGGACACGTTGAAGCGCTCGGCGAGCTGCTCCTGGCGCAGGGGGGTGCCGGGGGTGAGCCGGCCGGTGCAGATGTCGTCGACGATCGCGTCGAACACCTGCTCGGTCCGGGACGGCGGGGTCGGGAGCGCGGTCATGGCCATCGCCTCCCGACGGGCTCCTGGCTCGGCTCCGCGAGCGGCACGGACGGCCTCCTCGGAGATCCGGCGGCAGGGACGTGTCGGGCTCCCAGCCTAGCCGTTGCGCGAGAGGCGGATCGCGGGCTGGCTATTGACTTCTGAATTCAGAATGCGCCACGGTGGGAGTGGGCCGCATCACGTGGTGTGCATCACCGGAGTGCCCCGCATCTCCGGTTCCACGCCACCGGTCCGTGTCCGAACTGCTGGACGACGAGGAGGAGGACGGATGGCCGAGGGGTCAGCGCCCGTCGCCGACCTGGTGGCGCGGTTCTTCCGCGATCACGGGGTCCGGCGCGTGTTCGGGCTGCAGGGCGGCCACATCCAGCCGGTGTGGGACCAGCTCGCACGGCTCGGGGTCGAGATCGTCGACGTCCGGGACGAGGGCTCGGCGGTGCACATGGCGCACGCCCACTCGGAGCTGACGGGCGAGACCGCCGTGGCCCTGGTGACGGCGGGCCCGGGCGTCACCAACACCGTCACGGCCGTCGCCAACGCCTCGATCAGCCGCGTCCCGCTGCTGGTCTTCGGCGGCTGCCCGCCCCGCCCGCAGGCCAACATGGGCCCGCTGCAGGACATCCCGCACACCGAGATCCTCGCGCCGGTCACGCGGCTGTCGCGCACCCTGCGCCAGCACGACCAGGTGCTGCGCGAGCTCGACGAGGCCTGGGCCCGCGCGTCGGGGGACCGCGGTGAGCCGGGTCCCGTGTACGTCGAGATCCCCACCGACGTCCTGCGCCAGGAGGTGCCGCCGGCGCTCATCACCGACGAGCACCTGCGCGCCAAGCCCCGCCGGCGTCCGCAGCCGCACCCCGACGACGTCACCGCCGTCGCCGAGCTGGTGCGCCACGCGCGCAAGCCCGCCGTGATCTCCGGGCGCGGTGCGCGGGTCACCGACGGCCGCGACCTCGTGGGGTTCCTCGACGCCAGCGGTGCGGCGTACCTGGACACCCAGGAGTCGCGCGGGCTCGTGCCCGCCGACCACCCCGCGGGCGTCGGCTCGGCGCGCTCGGCGGTCATGCGCGACTGCGACCTGCTGATCACCGTCGGGCGCCAGCTCGACTACCAGCTCGGGTTCGGCTCGCCGGCGGTGTTCCGGCACGCCACCGTCGTGCGCATCGCCGACACCGCCAGCGAGCTGATCGACAACCGGCGCGGCGAGGTGGAGATCCTCGCCGACCCGGCGGCGGCGCTGGCCGCGCTGACCGCCGCGCTCGACGGGCACGAGCCCGACACGAGCTGGCGCGACGAGCTGCGCGCCAAGCACGAGAAGCGCAGCGCGGAGTACAAGGCGGCGATGGCCGAGGCGCCCGCCGGTGCCGACGGCCTGATGCACCCCAACCGCATCTTCGCCGCGCTCGACGCGCTGGACGGCGCCGCCCTGAACCTCGGCGAGACGGTGATGATCGCCGACGGCGGCGACCTGCTCTCGTTCGCGCGCCTGGGCATCACCCGCTGCGCGCGCTACCTCGACCCCGGGGCCTTCGGCTGCCTCGGCGTCGGCACCCCGTTCGCGATCGCCGCGGCGCTGGCCGACCCGGGCCGTCCGGTCGTCACCGTCACCGGCGACGGCGCGTTCGGCATCTCGGCCACCGACATCGACACCGCGGTGCGGCACGACGCGAAGATCGTCGTGATCGTCTCCAACAACGCCGCGTGGAACATCGAGCGCTACGACCAGCAGGAGAACTACGGGCTCGTTGTCGGCACCGAGCTCGCGTTCTCCGACTACGCCGCGCTGGGCCGCAGCCTCGGCGCCCACGGCGAGCGTGTCACCGACCCCGCCGATCTGCCCGACGCCCTGCGCCGGGCGCTGGCGAACGCGCCGGCCGTCGTCGACGTGGTGACCAGCCGCGACGCGCCCTCGCCCGACGCCGACAAGGGCCTGGGCTTCGTGCCCGACTACCAGGCCCTCACCCCCTGGAACGACGCCGAGATCGAGCGCAGGAAGGCCTGAGATGAGCGCGCGGATGGAGGAGTGGGCGTTCCCGACCCGCTACGACCAGAGCTACCTGCCCGACCCGGACTCGCCGTACTGGTTCCCGCACCGCGAGACGATGGACCCCGAGGAGCGCAACGCCGCGGTCCTCGTGCGCCTGCGCGAGGTCATGGAGTACGCCTCCACGACGTCGTCGTTCTACAAGGACAAGTGGGACGCCGCGGGGCTGGAGCCGGCGGACATCACGTCGTTCGAGGCGTTCGAGCAGGTCCCCGTGGTCACCAAGCAGGAGATGCGGGAGTCGCAGGCGAACCACCCGCCGTTCGGCGACTACCTGTGCTGCGATCCCTCCGAGGTCCACCACATCCACGGGACCTCGGGCACCACCGGCGCGCCCACCGCGTTCGCGCTGGGCCGCCGCGACTGGGAGGTCATCGCCGACAACCAGGCGCGCATCCTGTGGGGCATGGGCCTGCGCCCCGGCGACACCGTGTTCGTCGCGGCGCTGTTCAGCCTCTACCTGGGCTCGTGGGGCGCGATGACCGCGGCCGAGCGGCTGCGCTGCCGCGTCCTGCCGTTCGGGGCCGGCGCGCAGGGCATGACCTCGCGCGCGGTGACCTGGCTGGCCCGCCTGAAGCCGGCCGGCTTCTACGCGACGCCGTCCTACGCGCTGCGCCTCGCGGAGGTCGCCGAGAAGGAGAAGATCGACCCGCGCGAGTTCGGGCTGAAGGTCATGTTCTTCTCGGGCGAGCCGGGCGCCTCGGTGCCGACCGTGCGCAAGGCGATCGAGGACGCCTTCGGCGCCACGGTGATCGACTGCGGGACGATGGCCGAGATGACGCCGTTCATGTCGGCGTCGGCGACGGCGGGCACGCCCGACGGGATGCTGCTCTGGCAGGACATCGTCTGGCACGAGGTCTGCGACCCGGGCACCTTCCGCACCGTGCCCTACGGCGGCGAGGGCACGCCGGTCTACACCCACCTCGAGCGCACGTCGCAGCCCATGATCCGGCTGGCGTCCAACGACCTCACCCGCTGGGTGATGGAGGACAACCCCTGCGGGCGCACCTACCCCAAGCTGCCCGACGGCGTGTACGGCCGGATCGACGACATGATCCACATCCGCGGGGAGAACGTGTACCCGACGGAGGTCGACAACTACCTGCGCGGCGTCGCGGACTACGGCGGCGAGCACCAGATCGTCGTGCGCCGCACGGGCTCGATGGACGAGATGATCGTCCGCGCGGAGACCACGCTGCCCGAGGGCCGGCGCTCCGAGTTCGAGCAGCGCGCCGGGTCCGGTCTGCAGTCCTTCCTCGGCGTCCGCGTGACCTTCGAGTCCGTCGACGCGAACACCCTCGAGCGCGCGGAGCACAAGTCCCGCCGCGTCGTCGACGAGCGCGAGCACACCAAGCGCTGACCCCCATGTGAGCACTTTCCGGCGCTATAGCGCCGGAAAGCACTCACGTCACCCACACGGACGCAACCTTCAGCGGAGAGGGGAGTACCTCGTGAACAACGCCCTCGGGGAGAAGCCGGCACCGTTCGGCGCTCCGGAGACGACGGCCACGCCGGGGGAGGCGGGCGGCTACTTCGAGACGGGCCGCCCACGCCTGGGCGGCCTGCAGAACCCGGTGGTCTTCGACGCCACCCAGGCGGCGGTGATCGACGCGGCCGCCGACACGCTCATCCCGCCGCACCCCGACTGGCCGACGGCGAGCGAGCAGGACCTCGTGACGTTCGTCGGCCGCTACGTGACGCCGAGCGGCTACCGCAACAAGCACTTCCCGTTCGCGACCGAGGACGAGTTCAAGGCCGGACTCGACCGGCTCGGGCAGGGCTTCGTCGACGGCTCCGTCGCCGACCGGACCGCGGCGATCACCGAGCTCGAGAAGGCCGAGGACCCGCTGTTCGAGCAGCTGCGGGCCCTCGTCTACTACGGCTACTACTCACGCCCGGTCGTGACGCTCGCGATCAACCGGAACCTCCCGGCCGGCCGCGACTACCACGGCCCCCCGCTGCCCTACGGCTACCTGCAGACCACGGAGCCCTGGGACGAGGAGCTGCTGACGCAGGCGCAGGAGAACGGCTCCTACCTCGAGACCGACGACGTCGTGCGCGTCGACCTGTCCCAGCTGTCCTGGACGAAGTGAGGCAACGATGGCTGCATACGAGGAGACCGACGTCCTGATCATCGGGGCGGGCCCGGGCGGGGCCGGCATCGCGCTCAAGCTGGCGAAGGCCGGCGTCAAGGTGACCTGCCTCGAGCAGGGCCCGTGGGTCAAGCCCGGCGAGCACCCGCACTACCACGACGAGTGGGAGCTGGAGAAGCAGCGCGGGTGGGCCTACGACCCCAACGTGCGCCAGCTGCCCGAGGACTATCCGGTCACCGGCACCACGACGCCCTACATGATGAACAACGTCGGCGGCTCGACCGTGCACTACGCGGGCCACTGGCCCCGCTACAAGCCGGTCGACTTCCGCAAGGGCACCGAGCACGGCCTCGAGGGCACGATCGACTGGCCGATCTCCTACGAGGACCTCGCACCGTTCTACGACGAGAACGACGAGATCTACGGCATCTCCGGGCGCATCGGCGACCCGTCCTACCCGGACCGCAAGCAGGCCGTCCGCGACCCCGAGGTGCTGCCCGGCAAGCTCGGGCTGAAGTACGCCAAGGCGTCGAAGGACCTGGGCTGGCACTGGTGGCCGTCCGACAACGCGATCATCACCGTGCCGCGGGAGAACCGCGAGGCCGACCAGGCCATGGGCAACGAGCTCTCGGGCAGCCCGACGGGCTCGCTGTCCACCCCGGCCAACGCCCACTGGCCCTACGCGATCCGCCACGGCGCCGACCTGCGCACCAACGCCCGCGTCGAGACGATCAACGCCGACGGCGGCAGGGCCACCGGCGCCACGTATCTCGACCGCGTGACCGGGCAGCGCCACGAGATCCGCGCGAAGATCGTCGTGCTGGCGGCGAACGGGATCGGGTCGCCGCGCCTGCTGCTGCAGAGCGCGCAGAAGGGCCACCCCGACGGGCTGGCGAACTCGAACGGCATCGTCGGCAAGTATCTGATGCACCACGTGTTCGCGTTCTGCGATTCGTGGTTCGACGAGCCGATCGAGGGCTTCAAGGGCTCGTTCGGCGCCCCCCTGTATTCGCACGAGTTCTACCACACCGACGTCAGCCGGGGATTCGTCAACGGTTTCGGCATGCAGGTCGCGCGCAGTTTCGGGCCGGCCTACGCCGCGATGGGGACGCACACCGGGTACACGGCGCCGTGGGGCGAGAAGCACCGTGAGTTCTTCGACGGGCACTTCGCCAACCACCTCATGGTCTTCATGTTCGGCGAGGACCTGCCGGTGGAGACGAACCGGGTCACGCTCGACCCCGACGTCAAGGACTCCTCGGGGCTGCCGGCCGCGCACGTGGACTACGCGCTGCACCCCAACGACATCGCGCTCGCGGAGTACGGCATCGACAAGATCTTCGAGGCCACGCGGGCGGTCGGGGCGACCGAGACCAACGACACCGGCGTGCTCTACCCGCCGCCGGGCTGGCACCTCATGGGCACCTGCCGGATGGGCAACACCCCCGACGACTCGGTGCTCAACAAGTGGTGCCAGACGTGGGACGTGCCGAACCTGTTCGTCGTCGACGGCAGCACGCTGACCACGGGCGCCGCGGTCAACCCGACCTCGACGATCGGCGCGCTCTCGCAGCGCACCGGCGAGTACATCCTGCGCAACGTCGACCACATCACCGCGCAGCGGACGACGCCGAGCAACGCCGACGCCCCGACCATGTGATGGCCTCCGGCCACGTGAGTGATTCGGGTCGCCCTGGCGACCCGAATCACTCACGTGGGCCGCAGGCCCCTCCGGAGACCCGTCATGACCACGACTTCCCCCGGGACGGGGACCGAGCGCGTCTATTCACGGATCACGCGCCGGCTCGTGCCCTTCCTGTTCGTCTGCTACGCCGCGGCCTACCTGGACCGTGTGAACGTCGGGTTCGCGAAACTGCAGCTGCAGGACGACCTCGCGTTCTCCGACACCGTCTACGGCATCGGTGCGGGCATCTTCTTCGTCGGCTACATCGTGTTCGAGGTGCCGAGCAACCTGCTGCTGCACAAGGTCGGGGCGAAGTGGTGGATCGCCCGGATCATGGTGACCTGGGCCCTCATCTCCGGCGCCACCGCGTTCACGAGCTCCGCGACGATGTTCTACATCCTGCGGTTCCTGCTGGGCGTCGCCGAGGCCGGCTTCATCCCCGGCATCCTGCTCTACCTCACCTACTGGTTCCCCGCTCAGCGCCGCGGTCGCGTCACCGCGATCTTCCTCGCCGCGATCCCCGTCGCGACCATCGTCGGCGGCCCGCTGTCGGGCTGGATCCTCGGCGCGTTCGACGAGGTCGCGGGCCTCGGCGGCTGGCAGTGGATGTTCCTCATCGAGGCCGTGCCGTCGCTGGTGCTCGGCCTGCTGGTGCTGCGGTGGCTCGACAACACCGTCGACGACGCCCGCTGGCTCTCCGCCGAGGAGAAGGCGGTCGTCCACGCCGACCTCGCCGCCGAGGAGGCCGCCCGCGAGGGCGGGCACGGGAGCATCCGCGACGCGCTCACCAGCGGGCGGGTGTGGCTGCTCTGCGGCATCTACTTCACCATCGCGCTGGGGATCTACCTCGTCAGCTTCTGGCTGCCGACGATCATCAAGAACAGCGGCGTCGACGACCCCCTGACGATCGGCCTGCTCACCGCCGTGCCCTACCTCGTCGCCGTCGTGGCGATGGTCGCGTGGTCGTCGCACGGCGACCGCACCGGCGAGCGGCGGTGGCACACCTTCATCCCGTGCCTGGTCACGGCGCTGGGGCTCGTGCTGACGGCGGTGTTCCTGCAGAACACCGCGCTCGCGGTCGGCGCCATGGTGCTCGTGGCCGCCGGCGTCTCCACCGCCCAGGCCGCGTTCTGGAGCATCCCGTCCGCGCTGCTCTCCGGCGCCGGGGCGGCCGCGGGCATCGCGCTGGTCAACTCCGTCGGCAACATCGGCGGTGCGGTCGCGACCTCGCTCGTCGGCTGGCTCTCCGACCTCACCGGGTCGACGGCGTCCAGCCTCTACCCCTTCGGCGCCGTGCTGCTCGTCGGCGGTCTGCTCGTCCTGCTCGTCCCGCGTTCGGTCGACGACCGTGCGGCCGCCGCGCGCACCCCCGGGGAGGACCTACCATCGCCGCGATGAGGTACGAGGTCACCGACGACGACACCGCGCAGGCCCTGGGCAGCGGCGACGTCCCCGTGCTGGGCACGCCGCGGCTGATCGCCTGGCTCGAGGCGGCCACGGTGGCCGAGGCCGCCGCCCGCCTCGCGGACGGGCAGACCACGGTGGGTGCCGCGATCCGGGTGCGGCACCGCCGGCCCACGCCGGTGGGCGGCACCGTCGACGTCTACGCCACCCTGACCACCGACGGCGACCGGCTCACCTTCGACGTCAGCGCCATCGACGGCGACGGCCACTACGTCGCCGACGGCGAGATCGACCGGGTCGTCGTGGACCGGGCGACGTTCCACTGAGGCGTTCCCGCGGCCGGGACGCGAGGTCGTGACGCTGACCGAGGACGTCCTCGCCCTGGTGGAGACGCTTCGGGAACCGAAGCATGCTCACCGGAGAGTCGCTCGTCCCGACCCGGCCGCGGACGACCCGCGACGGCCGTGCTGTGGCTTCGCGGTTCGCCGCATCGGCTACCTCGATCCGTCAGGCGCATCCGGGGCGTGGTGCTCGCGCGACCGGTGTGTCACGCGATCACCAGGCTGACGAGGAAGACACGACGTTCGCGGTCGATGATCCCGAAGACGAGCACGGCACGTCCGGCTCCGAACGTCAGGGTGCGCAGGCCGGTCGGGTTGGTCGCCACCCAGGGCCGGCCGACCGTCCACGGGGAGCGCTCGAGGGCCGTCCGCACCTCGAGGGAATTCCGCCGAGAGCTCCTCGGGCAGGGTGCCGACCGCCTCGTCCAGCGGGTCGACCTCGTACACCAGGTCTAGAGCCCGGCCCTGGAGCGGGTCACCTCGAACGGTTCGTCGGCGGTCGCCGGCTCGCCGGTGGCGATCTCGGCGGCACGGTGGACCGCGCGACGGAAGCGCACCGGATCCGCCTGGACGAGCGCGACACGGCGCCAGTCCTCGACGAGCTCGAGGACCGGCGAGAGGTCCAGCGTTCGCCGGGCCTCGTCCAGCGCGGCCTCGTAGGCCGCCATGAAGGTCGGCCGGTCCTCGGGCACCAGGAACGACCGGATCGTGGCCGGCGAGGCGCCGGGGAGCAGGGGGTGCTCCGTGGGCCCCACCGGCGCCGAGCTCGTCATGTCCCGACGGTAGCGAACGTCACCGACGACGGGTGCCGGCTCACGGAACGATCGAGTCCACGTAACCGCCGTCGACGCGCACGGCCGCCCCCGTGGTGGCCGAGGCCAGCGGCGAGGCCAGGTACGTCACGAGGTGGGCGATCTCCTCGGGCTCGATGAGCCGCTGCAGCAGCGACTGCGGGCGATAGTTGATCATGAACTCGCGCTGCGCCTCGTCCCACGGCAGGTCGTCGCCGACGAGCTCGCGCACGAACCCCTCGACGCCGCCGGTGTGGGTGGGGCCGGCGATCACGGAGTTGACGGTGACGCCGGTGCCCGCGGCCTCCTTGGCGAACCCGCGCGACACCGCGAGCAGGGCCGTCTTCGACATCCCGTAGTGGATCATCTCGGCGGGGATGACGACGGCGGAGTCGCTGGCGATGTCGAGCACCCGGCCCCAGCCGCGGGCGGTCATGCCCGGCAGGTAGGTCCGGATGAGCCGGGTCGCGGCCAGCACGTTGACCTCGAAGTACCGCCGCCAGTCGTCGTCGGAGATCGCGAGGGCGGGCTGCGCGCCGAAGATGCCCAGGTTGTTGACCAGCACGTCCACGGCGGGCTCGGCGGCCGCGAGGGCCTCGGCGCCCTCGGCGGTCGCGACGTCGGCGGCGACCCCGACGACCTCGCCGCCGGTCTCCTCGCGGACCCCTGCGACGGCCTCGTCGACCCGCTCCCGGCCGCGGCCGTTGACGACCACCCGGGCGCCGGCGCGGGCGAGGTCGACGGCGATCGCCCGGCCGATGCCCCCGGTCGACCCCGTGACCAGGGCGGTCCGTCCGGACAGGTCGAGCTGCATGGTGGTGCCTCCTGCGTCGCTGCGACGGTGGTGCTGACGTGCTGGGGGAGCAACCGGCCGATGCGGCCCGAACTTCCCGGAGCGGGTCCCTACACTCGGGGGCATGGCGGGGCGCATCCGGGACGCGGACATCGCGGAGGTGCGTGACCGCAACCGGGTCGACGAGGTCATCGGCGAGTACGTCGCGCTGCGCCGTGCGAGCGCGGGGTCTGTGAAGGGGCTCTGCCCGTTCCACGACGAGAAGACGCCGTCGTTCAACGTGCGCCCCACCCACGGCACCTTCCACTGCTTCGGCTGCGGCGAGGGCGGCAGCGTCATCGACTTCATCATGAAGATCGAGCAGCTGGGCTTCGTCGAGGCCGTGGAGAAGCTCGCCGACCGCATCGGCTACCGGCTGACCTACGAGGGCGGCGGAGCGAGCGTCCAGCGCGACCGCGGCACCCGCGCCCGGCTGCTGGCCGCCAACAAGCTGGCCGCCGAGTTCTACGCCGAGCAGCTGCGGGCCCCGGGGGAGGCGCAGCGCGCACGGGAGTTCCTCGCCGAGCGCGGGTTCGACCAGGCCGCGGCGCAGGACTTCGGCTGCGGGTTCGCCCCGTCGGGCTGGGACAAGCTCACCAAGCACCTGCTCGCCCAGGGCTACACGCTCGAGGAGCTCGAGAAGGCGGGGCTGTCGCGGCCCGGCCAGCGCGGGTACATGGACCGCTTCCACCGCCGGCTGCTCTGGCCGATCCGCGACCTCGGTGGCGACGTCGTCGGCTTCGGCGCGCGGCGGCTGTTCGACGACGACCGCATCGAGGCCAAGTACCTCAACACCCCCGAGACGCCCGTCTACCACAAGTCCAAGGTGCTGTTCGGGCTCGAGAAGGCCAAGCGGGAGATCGCGAAGACGCGCCAGGCGGTGATCGTCGAGGGCTACACCGACGTCATGGCCATGCACCTGGCCGGGGTGACGACGGCGGTCGCGAGCTGCGGGACGGCGTTCGGCGACGACCACGTCGCGGTGCTGCGCCGGCTGCTCATGGACGACTCGTTCGACCGCGGCGAGGTCATCTACGTCTTCGACGGTGACGCGGCCGGGCAGGCCGCGGCGCGCAAGGCGTTCGAGGGCGACCAGCAGTTCGCCACCCAGACCTACATCGCCGTCGCGCCCGACGCCATGGACCCCTGCGACCTGCGGCAGGCCCGCGGCGAGGTGGCGCTGCGCGACCTCGTGGCCCAGCGCGCGCCGCTGTTCTCGTTCATCATCCGGGCGATCCTCGACGAGCACGACCTCGGCACCGTCGAGGGCCAGGTGGCCGCGCTGCAGCGTGCCGTCCCCGAGGTGGCCCGCATCCGGCGCGAGGACCTGCGCGACGGCTACGCGCGCCGGCTCGCGGGCTGGGTCGGCTGGACCGACGAGGCCCAGGTGGTGCGCCGGGTGCGCGAAACCGCGGGCGCCCCGGCCGACGCGCCCGCCCGCCGCGACCGGCGACGCGCCCCGGCGACGAACGGCGCGCAGCGCGGCACCGACGGCCCCGCGCTGCCGGCGCGCGACGACCCACGGCTGCGCGTGCAGCGCGAGGTGCTCAAGGCCGCGCTGCAGGCGCCGGCGCTCGCCGGGCCGATGTACGACTCGCTGCCCGAGGACGCGTTCACCAACGAGGCCTACCTGGCGGTGCACCGGGCGGTGCTCGCCGCCGGGGGCACGTCGGCGGGGTGGTCCGGCTCGGCGTGGATCGACGCCGTCGGCCGCGAGGTCCCCGGCGGCTACCGGACGCTGGTCCACGAGCTCGCCGTCGAGCCGCTGCAGACCCGCGAGACCGACGAGCACCGTTACATCACCTCGATGATGAGCGCGCTGCAGGGCACGCTGGTCGAGCGCCAGGTCTCGGAGATCAAGTCGCGGCTGCAGCGCCTGTCGCCGATCAGCGACGCCGACGAGTACCACGAGCTCTACGGCGACCTGGTCGCCCTCGAGCAGTACAAGAAGGCGCTGCGCGGCCAGGCGACGGGCGCGGTGTCGCTGTGAGCGGGGTGTTCGACCGGCTGTCCGCCCTGCTCACCGGGCGCGAGCCGATCCCCGAGGGCTTCGCGGGCACGCTCGACGAGGGCGAGCGGGTGATCGCCGACGCCCGCGGGCCGCGCGGGTCGATCGTGCTGGCCACCGACCTGGGGCTCTGGCTGCCGCCCGCCGCCTCGGGGGAGGGCGCGCGCCGCGTCGCGTGGCACCTCGTCACCAAGGCGACGTGGGCCTCGGGCGCGATCGTGGTCGTCGAGGCCGACGAGGTCGAGGAGCTGGCGGGCGGGGTGGTCGTGCTCGCCGACCGGACGCCGCGGCGCGTGCCGCTCACCGAGCCGGGCCGGGTGCCCGAGACCGTGCACCACCGGGTCACCGCGGCGGTCAAGGACAGCCAGCACCACGACCTCGGCGACGGCGGGGCCTGGTTCGTGCAGCGCCGCGTGCCCGGCGCCGGGATCGTGCTGCACGTGCGCCCCGACCCCGGCACCGATCCCGAGGTCGTGCGCACCGTCGCCGCGGGGGTGGGGGAGAAGCTGCGGGACGCCCGGTGACCCTCACCTGGGACCCGGAGCTCTACCGGCGCCACGACGACCACCGCGCGCGCCCGTTCCTCGACCTCGTCGGCCGGGTCGGCGCGACGGCCCCCCGCGAGGTCGTCGACCTCGGCTGCGGGCCCGGGCACCTCACCGGGGTGCTCGCGCAGCGCTGGCCGGACGCGCGGATCCGGGCCGCCGACGCGTCCCCGGACATGGTGGCGGCGGCGCGCGAGCTCGGCGTCGACGCCGAGCAGGCCGACGTCCGCGACTTCGCGCCCGATGCCGAGACCGACGTCGTCGTCGGCAACGCGGTGCTGCACTGGGTGCCCGAGCACCGCGAGCTCCTGGCCCGCTGGGCGGCCGGACTACCGGCCGGCGGCTGGCTCGCGGTGCAGGTGCCGGGCAACGAGCGATCGCCCTCGCACGTCGTCGCGCGGGACCTCCTGGCGAGCCCCGCGTGGGCCGACCTCGTCCCCGACGGCCTGCCCGCCTACGGGGTCGGCACGCCCGAGGAGTACGCCCGCCTGCTGGCGGGCGCCCGCCCCGGCGGGATCGTCGACTGCTGGGAGACGACCTACCTGCACCCGCTGACCGGGGACGACCCGGTGGGCGACTGGATCGCGGGCACCACGCTGCGGCCGGTGCGCGACGTGCTCGACGACGGCGGGTGGGAGCGCCTGCGCGCGGAGCTCGCGCCCCGCCTGCGCGACGCCTACCCGCCCGACGCCGCCGGCGTCACGTGGTTCGGCTTCCGCCGGGTGTTCGCGGTGCTGGGCGCCTAGTCAGCGCCCGCTCCCGTTGGCGGCGGCCCGGCCGGGCGCGGAGGGCTGCCCGCCCTCGGACGGGCCCGTCGGCGCGACCTTCTCCTTGGCCATCGCCACGCCCGTCTGCACGGCCTCGCCGGCCTTCGCGCGGGCGACGCCGGCGGCGCCCTGCACGCTCGGGTGATCGGCCACCTGGCGGTAGGCCCGCGCGATCTGCTCGTAGCGCTCGCGTCCGGCCCGCGCCCCGAGGACGTACCCCACGCCGGCACCCAGCAGGAACGGAATGATCTTCATGCGTTCTCCTCCCCGACGTCTCCTGACGCCCATCCTGCCCCACCCCGTGCGGAGGGGCGGTGGGGCCCGTGAGGTAGCGTGGTACCCGTCCGAACGCGAGCCGTCCCGGACACAGCGGTCCTCCGTAGCTCAATCGGCAGAGCATTCGACTGTTAATCGAAGGGTTACTGGTTCGAGTCCAGTCGGAGGAGCCGAAGCCCCAGGTCAGCACGCTGACCTGGGGTTTTCTGCGTGTGGGGCAGAATCCGGCCGTGACGTCCGGCGACGGCTATCTCCTCGACAACCGGCAGGCCGAGGCGGGGAGCCGTCTCGCGGCGCTGGCCGAGCTCTTCGACGCGTCGTCCGACGACGTCGATCGTCACCTCGAGAACCTCCGGGCCGGTCGCCTGCCCGACCTCGCGACGTCACCGATGGTCACGGCGTGGGGTCGGCGAGCCACGGAACAGCGCCGCGATCTTCCCCACGTCGAGTGAACCCGTACCCGAGTCGAGTGAACCTCGGCGTGGACCCCTGGTGCCGCCACGGTCGTCCGGGCACGCTCTGCGGCACACCGGTGAGGAGTCCCGGTGAACCGGTGCCCGGGGGCGCCGACGGCGAGGTGGTGGGCCGGACCAGGCAGCTGGGGAGCGGGCCCCCGGCCCACCATCATCGCGACCCGCTCAGCGCGGGGTCGTCGAGGTCGGAGTGGGCTCGCTGGTGGTGGTCGTCGGGGTGGTGCTCGGCGGCGGGGTCGTGCTCGTCGTCGAGGCGGTCCGCGGGCTCGTGCCGGCGGCCGGGCACGTCACGGGCTTGGCGACGGTCGCGCTGGGCGTGCCGGTCCAGTTCCCGGCGGTCGCCGTGACGCGCACGTAGATGTTGAGCAGCAGCGTCGACGTGGTGAGCGTGGTCGAGGTGCCGGTGACGGTCTTCTTGTCGGCCTGCACGAGGTTCAGCGCGCGCCCCGACTCCACCGTGTACTGCGACGCCCCGTCGACCGCGTTCCACGTGACGGGGATGGTCGCGGTCGTCGTCAGGCCGCTGGTCGTGCAGGTGATGGCGCCGATCGTGACGCCGGTCGGGGTGGCGAGCTGGCCCGCCCTCGCGGTGGCCGCGCCGGGGCCGGTGGACAGCCAGGCCGCGGTCGCCACCCCGCCGCCGGCGAGCAGCAGCGTGGCGACCAGCGTCGCGACGGTCGCGCGGCCGGGCCGCCTCAGGCGCTGGTGATCGCGACGGTCACGGGGATGGTGAAGGTCGCGTTCTGGCATCCGTTCTCCGAGGCGTTGCTCATCGACGCCGCACCCGCGAGGGTCAGCGTCGCCGAACCGTTGGCGGGGACCGCGGCGCCGGGCGTCACCGCGGCCAGCGTCACGCCGGTGGTGGTGCAGGTGCCCGTGCCACCGGCCGCCGTCGGCGCGCCGTTGGGGCTCACCGAGGTCACCGTGACGCGGTAGACGTTCGGGTTGTTGACGGTGATCTTCACGTCGCCGCTGGTCCCGGGGTGGAGCAGGCCCGTGGTGATCGCCGACCCGGCGACGACGGTCGTCGTCGGGGGCAGGGCCTGCCCACCCCGGGCGGAGCCGGTGCCGCCGCCGCTGGACAACCAGGCCGCCGAGGCGAGCCCGGCGCCCAGCAGCACGGCGACGACGACACCGGTGACGCCGACCGCCGGCAGGCGCCGGGCCCACCACCGCCAGGACAGTCGTCGCTGCGACGACCAGCGGGCGCGTCGTCCGGCCACGGCTCAGCCGGCCGCGGAGGCCAGGCTCGCCGTCAGCGGCAGCGTGAAGCTCTGGCCCTGGCAGGCGTTGTCCGGGTTGCCGATCATCTTCGCGGTGAGCGTGTAGCTCCCGGTGCCGCCCGGGGGGATGGTGCCGGCCGGGTTGGTCAGACCGGCGGTGGTCACGGTGCCGGCCGGGCAGTTGCCGGCGGTCGCGTTGGAGGTCCCGGGCGAGATGGACGCGACGACCACGGGGTACTGGTTCGGGTTGTTGACCGTGACGGTCGTGGTGGTCGTCGCCCCCGGGTAGAGGCCGGTCGCCCCGTTCTCCGGCGTGATCGTGGAGTTGACGGCGGTGGTCGAGGACCCCTCCGCCGTGCCGGCACCGGTCGAGAGGTAGGCGGCGAGCGCGATCCCGGCGACGCAGGCCAGCGCGATCCCGCCACCGATGGCGCCGAGACGCCTCTTGGTCTTCGTTTCCACGGCGAACACTCCTTCTCCGATGGTCGGCCATTGCTCCGACCCTCGGTACCGGAGTACTCCGTTCGGCCTAGCTGGTAATCGGCTCGTCCCGCTCATTCACCGCATCGATGGGCGCGGCGCTGCCGGGAGCCCCGGTCGGGCGACGCTGCACGCGATACAGGCGCTGCGCTCCGCGGACACCCTTGAACTTGCGCGGCGCCGCGGCGCGGAAGTGGAACGGCGGGTCGTCCGGTGACGCGGCGACGACCGCGTCGCGGACCGCGGCCGTGATGGTCACGTGGTCCGGACGTGCGGTCTCGGTGACGCGGCTGGCGAGGTTGACCGGCGGACCGAACCAATCGCCCGCGTGCGGCACCCCGACGCCCTTGGCCACCCCGACGCGCAGGGCCGGGCGGCCGTCGCCCTCCTTCGACCAGGTGTCGACGAGGTCGAGCGCGGCCGTGACCAGCAGGGTGGGGTCGGGCGAGACGAGCATGACCGCGTCGCCGATCGTCTTGGCCAGGCGCACCGGCCACGCGGACACCTCGGTGGCGCAGGCGGAGAGCATCTCGGCGACCTCGCTGAGCTCGACCGCCGAGACCGACTCACCGAGGTCGGTGAACCCGACGAGGTCGGCGAAGCAGACGGTGACCTCCTGCGCGCCGCGCAGCCGGCCCGCGCTCGACTCCTCGACGGCCAGCGCGTGCGAGCGGATGCGGTCCGCGAGCGCGGCGGCCACGAGGTGCACCAGGTGCAGCGAGTCGTCCTCGACGATCCGGCGCGCCTCGGTGGCGTAGCGCAGGGCCATCTCCGGTTCCGGCCCGCCGGGCCGCAGCAGCGCCTCGCCCAGCAGCCCGCCGAGCGCGTCGGCGATGTTCAGCACGCCGCGCCCCACGGCCCGGACGACCGGCATCATCTCCTCGTCGGAGAACCCGAGGCTGCGGTAGCGGTGGATCCGCTCGGCGATCTCGACGTCCTCGTCGGTGTAGATCGGATCGTCGGGATCGGGCGCGAGGGGGCGCCCGAGGGCCTGGAACCAGCGGCGCACGACCTCGACGTCGATGTCGGCGACCCGGCACACGTCGGTGAGCGAGTGGCCGTCCTCGGGACGCAGGGTGCGCTCGAGCAGGAGCAGGCCGAGCCGGTCGCGCGCGATCGCGTCGCGCATGGCGTCGAAGTCGACACCGTCCGCGGCCAGCGACTCGAGGACCGAGACCCGGGTGCGGCGCGCGTCGCCGGTCAGCCCGTCGAGCAGACCCTCGCGCTCGTAGTCGCCCTCCGCCATCACCGACCGGATCCGCGCCGGGAGGGGCAGGGATGTGCGGGGTCGCGGCGGCACGGCCTCATGGTGCCAAAGGGGTGCGCCGCCGACATCTCGTGACCGGCCCCGGGGACCGGTCTTGCGTACCGTGGCGGGTCGGGAGACACGGGAGGATCCATGACTGGCGGCCCGCGCCTGCTGGCCACGAGCGACCTGCACGTCAACCGCTCGGAGAACGAGGACCTGGTCCGCGAGCTGCACCCGACCCACCCCGACGACTGGCTGATCGTCGCGGGCGACGTCGGCGACCGCGTCGCCACCGTCGCGTGGGCGCTGGAGATCCTGGCCGAGCATTTCGCGACGGTCATCTGGGTGCCGGGCAACCACGAGCTGTGGACCCCGCCGGGCGACGAGGTCGACCTCGTCGGGCCCGCCCGCTACGACCACCTCGTCGCCGTGGCGCGGGGTCTCGGCGTGCTGACCCCGGAGGACCCGTGGCCGGTGTGGGAGGGAGCCGGCGGCCCGGCCCTCGTGTGCCCGATGTTCGTGCTCTACGACTACAGCGTGCGGCCGCCCTCGATCCCGGCCGACTGGTCGGACGAGGCCGCGCTCGAGGCCGCCCGCGAGGCCGGCGTGGTGTGCACCGACGAGGTCCTCATGTCCTCCGACCCGTTCCCCGGCCCGGCCGCGTGGTGCGCCGACCGCCTCGCCCGCACCGAGGCCCGCCTCGCCGAGCGCCCGGCGGGCCTGCCGACCGTGCTGGTCAACCACTGGCCGCTGACCCCGCACCCGACGCGCATCCTGCGCCATCCGGAGTTCGCGCTCTGGTGCGGCACCACCGCGACCGCCGACTGGCACGTGCGCCACGACGCCGCGGTCGTCGTCTACGGACACCTCCACATCCCCCGCACCACGGTCGAGGACGGCGTGCGCTGCGAGGAGGTCTCGGTGGGCTACCCCCGCGAGTGGCAGCGCCACGGCCTCGTCCGCGGCGCGCTGCGCGAGATCCTTCCGGGGCCCGGCGGCGACGGTCCCGATCCGTTCACCGCGTGGGCGGCGGAGCAGCGCGCGCAGCGGGCCCGGACGTGACCACCGGCGTGGCCCCCCTCGACGGCGTCCTGCCCGGCGCGGTCGTCACCGCGGCGCGCACCGACGACGACCCGCACGCCGTGCTCGCCCCCGAGGAGGAGCCCGCGGTGGCGAAGGCGGTGGCGTCGCGGCGCGCGGAGTTCACGACGACGCGCGGGTGCGCGCGCGACGCGCTGGCCCGGCTCGGCGCGCCGGCCGTGGCCGTGCCGGTGGGGGAGCGCCGCGCGCCGGTGTGGCCCGACGGCGTCGTCGGCGCGATCACCCACTGCGCCGGCTTCCGCGCGGCGGCGGTGGCGTGGCGCGACGCCGTCCGCACCGTGGGCCTCGACGCCGAGCCGCACGTCGCGCTGCCCGACGGCGTCCTCGGGGCGGTGTCGGACGCGGGGGAGCGGGCGGCGCTCGCGTCGCTGGCCGCGACCGCACCCGACGTGCACTGGGACAAGATCCTGTTCAGCGCCAAGGAGAGCGTCTACAAGGCGTGGTTCCCGCTGACCCGCACCTGGCTGGGCTTCGAGGAGGCCGAGCTCGTGCCCGCCCTCGACGGGACCTTCCGGGCGTCGCTGCGCGTCCCCGGGCCGACGGTGGACGGGGCCGAGGTCACCGGGTTCCGGGGGCGCTGGGTGGTGCGCGACGGCCTGGTGATCACCGCGATCGCGCTGCCGGCGCGGGGTGCCTGATGCCGGGCGAGGCGTGGTGGGAGAGCTACGAGTCGATCGTCGAGCAGCGGATCCGTGACGCGCAGGACGAGGGCAAGTTCGACGGGCTGCGCGGCGCCGGCAAGCCCCTGCGCGGACTGAACCGGCCGGACGACGAGAACTGGTGGCTGCGCTCCTACCTCGACCGCGAGGGCATCCCGAACGACGTGCTCCTCCCGACCCCGCTGCGCCTGCGCCGCGAGATCGACCGACTGCCCGAGACCGTCCGCGACATGGAGACCGAGCGCGAGGTCCGCGACACCGTCGCCGCCCTGGCCGCCCGCGTCGCCCAGTGGCTGCGGTTTCCCGACGGCCCGCAGGTCTCGGTGTCGATGCCGCGCGCCGACGACGTCGTGGCGCGATGGCGGGACGAGCGCGGCGCGGCGCACCGCGCGTCGCCGCCGGTGGAGCTGCCCGCGCCCGACGACCGTCGCTCGCGGTGGCGGGCGTGGTGGCGACGGCGGCGCGGCTCCTGATCAGGAGTAGGTGGGGCACCGCGGGGCGCCGCGGGGGGTGGACGAGGTGCTCGTGATCAGCGCGGGTCAGTGCGCGTCAGCCGGCCCGCGGGGCGCGGGGCAGGTCGACGACCGTGCCCGGCGCCCGGAGCGGGGTGTCGTCCCCCGGGGCCGCGGGCGCCTCGTGGTCGCGCTCGCCGGGGCGGCGTGACGGGGCCAGCGGGACGACCGTCGCGGCGCCGATGCCGTGGTAGCGCTCGGGAGTGCAGGTCAGCACGATCACCTGGGCGGCGCCGTCCGCCGCGGTGGCCGTGGTGAACACGGCGCCGAGGCGGGAGAGGCGCTCGGGGTCGGTGTGGCCGAGCGCGTCGTCGATGACCACCGGCACCCCGTCGGCCGGGTCGACGAGCGCCGCGCAGGCCAGCCGCGCGCACAGCCCCAGCTGCTCCTGGGCGCCGCTCGACAGCGCCGCGAACGCCACCGTGGTGCCGTCGAGCGTGCGGTGGGTGATCCGCAGGTCCTCGTCGATCTCGAGCGACAGCGAGGCCCCGAACACGATGCGCGCCAGCCGCTCGACCTGCGTGCGGAACGGCGCGACGTAGGACCGGCGCACGCGCTCGCGGTGGCGGGCGAGCGTGTCGTGCAGGCGCTGCGCGGCGGCGGCGCGCCGGGCGACGGCGTCGTGGTCGCGGACGGCCGACTCGAGCTCGGTGGCCGCGGCGGCGTGCTGGTCGTGCCAGCCCTCGAGGCCGGCGGCCTGCAGGCGCCCGGTGGTCTCGGCGTGCTCGCGCTCCAGGCGCGCGGCCTCGCCGGCGAGCCGCTCGTCGACGGCGCGGGCGTTGACGACGCGCGCCTCGACGGTGTCGGGGTCGTCGTCGGCGAGCGCCGCCGCCATCGCCTCGTGCTCGCGCTCCGCGTCGCGGGCCCGGGCCAGCCGCTCGTCCTCGGCGGCGGCGAGGTCGGCGTCGGGCTCGGCCTCGCGAGCTGCGGCCAGCTCCTCGGCACGGCGGGCGCGGGCGTGGCGGGCGTCGGCGGCGCGCACGGCGACCACCGCGGCCCGGGTGTCGGCGTCGTGCACCGCGTCCTCGGCGGCGCGGCGCGCCGCGGCGGCCTCGTCGGCGCGCCGGGCCGCCCCGTCGGCGGCCTCGCGCG